>JAHFSF010000202.1 GCA_023265875.1 Gammaproteobacteria bacterium
GGGCTAGTATTCGTCAATCACCAGCGTGGGCAATATGGCTGAAGGCATAGGCGGGGACACCGGGCAGGGCGGAGGATTGGACTGGCCCGCGCTGATGCGCGATGCCCTGCCGCCAGTGGCCGCAAGCGCCGGCACCGCGCAGTTCGCCCCGCGCCTGATCGACGTGCTGGGCCGGGTCCTGCAATTCGACTGGTGGATGGTGATGGTGTACCGCCAGCACGCCAACCCGGAGATGCTGTCCGAGAACTTCACCGGCAGCTGGCGCGCGCGGGGACTGACGACCTATGTCGGCGGCTTCTATGTTCTGGATCCGTTCTACATCATGTGCCAGTCGCTCGATCATCCCGAAGTCTGCAGGCTCGGTGACATCGCGCCGGACGGCTTCCTCGATAGCGAGTACCACCGCGCGCACTACGCCTCCGGGCGGATCGGCGACGAGGTGAACTGCCTCTGGCCCTTGGAGCCTGGCGTCACGCTGGCCGTGAGCCTGGAGCGCTCGGAGCACGGCGCCAGGTTCAGCGACACCGATGTGAGTCACTTGGAGGCTGTGCAGCCGCTCCTGTATGCGCTCGCCTGCAAGCACTGGAGCCTGGTGCGCTCACGCACGGCGCCGGCGCGCGACCTGGAGCTCGGCAAAATGGTGCAGGAAGCAGCCGCGAATTTCGGCCGCAAGCTGCTGACGCCACGCGAGTGCGAGGTCGTCAAGCTGGTGTTACGCGGCTTCTCGACCAAGCTGATTTCGCAGTCGCTCGGCATCTCGCCGGGCACGGTCAAGGTCCATCGCGAGAACATCTACGCCAAGCTCGGCGTGTCCTCGCAGGCGGAGCTCTTCAACCTGTTCATTGCGTCGGTGTCGGCGAGCCAGGGCGCGAGCACAATCGATCCGGGGCGCGCAGCCTGAAGAACGACTCTGGCGGGGTTTGCGTGCTCATCCAGAATTGCCATCGCGCTCCGGATGCAGGCGACGCCAGCGATCAGCAAACAGGTAGAAGAGCGCCGGCCCGAAGGCGAACAACATCACGGCAGTACCCATGGTCAGGCCGATGAAGGTCATGAACCCCGCGCAGCAGTAGTCGCGTTGACGCGCAATGATGTGCGTGGGCACGGCGATCAGCAATTCGAGGATGCTGCCCTTGAACAGCAGGCGGCATTGCCGGGTCACGACGTCAGCCGGTGACCCGGTCATGGTGGCGCGTCGAAACACGAATGTCCATGCGCCCCAGATTGCGAGGCCCATGGCGAGGCCGGTCTTGCTGATCCAGAGCTCGCCTTCACTCTGGAACACGAACTCGTCAATCGAGACGTATGCAGCCGCAACGAGGATGCCCATCATCAGTCCCGCGACCAGGATCGTCGGCCACAGGGCGCTGTGCGTGACCGGCCGCCGGCTTGCGACGCGCACCGGCACCGACAGCAGCGCGAGCTGGCAGATCACCATCACGGCGACCCAGATCCAGTATGGCCACTCGAGAAACACTGCGGCCGCCTCGGCGATCGCCGAAAGCATGCCATTCGACCCGAAAACAGACCCGTAAAAAGTCAGCAGCAGGAATGGCACCGTGAGAACGACAAGGATCAGGCCATAAAGAGCCGCAACGAGCAGGGCCCAGCGTCTCATGAAGTACTCCCCGGGTCGCGGGCAGCCAAGGTGATGCGCACGGCCGTACGATAGGCGGGCAAGCCTGAAGTCGCCAGCGTGCGCCTGACATTATGGTAAAGGGGACCACATTGGCAGCTTGTAAGGTCTCGATCGCCGGAGTAGCGTCAGCCCGTTCCAAGACTGCGCGCATCCGCTGCCGGTCCGCATATCAAATACAAATATTTGGTGGGGGGTATTCATGAAACTTTCACGCACCGCATTCCTTGCGGCAGCCATATTGGCTTCTCCCGCATTCGCTGACGATGCATTCACAGTCGTCGCGTCGGGGCTCCAAAGCCCCCGCGGACTGACGACCGCTCCAGGCGGCCGGCTCTACGTTGCGCAGGCCGGCACGGGCGGCAACTCAGGCGCGATCACCGAAATCCGCAACTACTGGACATCATCGCCGAAGATCCGCGACGTCGTGACCGGCCTGATCTCGGTGGGTGACGAGGGTGAATTCGTCGGCGTGGACGGCATCTCCGCCGACAGCAATGGCGACATGTACGCCATCATGGCGTTGTCGAACAGTGGCGTCCCGATTGGGCCTACGTTGCTCGGTCATCTCCTCAAGGTCAATACCGCAGGCGCGATCCGCGATGTCGCGAACATCGGCGATGCGAACTACGCTTGGTCGCAGGATCACGCTGGTCTCGCGCCTAATGACTTCCCGGACACGAATCCTTACGGCGTATTGGTGCAGCCCGGCAAGATCTACGTGGCGGACGCCGGCACGAATACACTGAATATCGCCCGGCCGAATGGATCGAACCAGATCCTCGCCTATTTCGCGAACAACGTGATCGCGGACTCCACTCCGACATGCGTGGCAAAGGGACCGGATGACGCGCTCTATATCGGCACGCTCGCCCTGGTCGACAGTATCGTCTTCGGGCCCACCGCGACCGTCTATCGTGTGGACCTGCAGGCGACTAACCCGGATGACCTGGCAACGATTCTCAGTGTCGCAACGCCGTGGGCGACTGGTTTGTGGCCGATCAATGGGTGCGCCTTCAGCAGCGACGGCAACTTCTACGCGTCGCAGCTCATTACCAATGCCGGTTTCAGCGGCGGTGACGTGGTGAAGATCCCGTTTACCAATCCGGCCTCACACACGTTGCTCGCGAACGACTCGCTCGTTTTCCCGGGCGGGGTCGCGGTGGGATCCGACGGTGCCGTCTATGTTGTAAATGGCAGCGCCTTTGTGCCGGAAGGAGAGGTCGTTCGCCTGACGAACAAGTAGTTCACCCTGATGGATAGCGAGGGTCAGGCGATCGTGAGTTATGGCGCCTGAACACGGAGAAATGGAAAGGCCCCTCGAGGGGCCTTTCTCTTCACTCCTCCAGCAGGAATCAGCGCAACCGCTCGCGCGGACGAATCGCTAGTGCGGCTTCAGGCTGCCCGGCACGGGCGGGCCGGCAACCGGATTGAACTTGCGGTAGTCGAGCCCGAGGTATTGCAGCATCGTCGCCGCAATGTCGCTCTGCGTGACGTCGGCGTAGCCACCGACCTCGCCAAGCGCTGGAGTATCCGGCCCGATGATTGCGATCCAGATGTCCTGGCTGCCCTCGATCCCGGCGGCGTGATCGACCCAGTCCCGCGGCGTGCGGCCGCGGCCATGGTCGGTCGTGATGACGAGCGTCGTGTGGTCGCGGTAACGATCGAGCGATTGCACCGTTTGCCACAATTCCTCGAGGAAATCGTCCGCGAGATTCAGGTAATCGAGCAACCGGTCGTAGCGGCGCGCGTGCGCCCAGTCGTCCGACTGGCCGAAGCCGAGCCACAGCACCCGCGGCTGGTGGCGCTTCAGGTAATCGAGCGCGAGGCGAAAAGTCAGCGCATCGTTGCTGCTTTCCTCCCACTGCTCCATGACTTGCTGGCGCAGCATCCCGACCAGGTCCATTTCCGGCGTGCTCAGGTCCGCGGGCACCAGATCGTAGGCGCCCAACATCAGGAACGTGCCGTCGCGCTGCGACGCCGCCATCTTGAAGCCATCCCAGGACCCGATCTGTGCGATCCCGGTCGACGGCAAGCTGAGCGTCCGGTGGATGTAGTCGAGCACGGTTTCATGCGGATAGCGCACGA
>JAHFSF010000062.1 GCA_023265875.1 Gammaproteobacteria bacterium
ACGGAGCAGCAGCGAAGGCGAGCGGGGTCCGGTCAACCTCCGGGGCGGGGCATCGGGGCCGGACGCGGCGCGGGCGCGCGCCGCTGGATCGCGCGCTGGCGCTGCTCCGGCGTCATCCGGCGCCAGCGCTCGCGCAGTTCATCGCGCCGCTCCGGCGACAGCGACTGGAAGCGCTGGTAGGTCTCGCGCAGCGCTTCCTGCTGACTCGGCGTCAGTTCATGGAATCGCCGCCAGCGCTCGCGCAACTCCTCGCGTTGCCGGGGCGACATCTTCTGCCACCGTTTCCAGCGTTCGCCCGCCGTGGCTTTCTGGTCCGGCGTCATGGCCAACCAGCGTTCCGCGCCCCGGGCCATAGCCTGCCGGCGCCCCGGTGGCAGCTGGTCCCATCCGTCGGCCTGTTGCGCGAGGACCTGCTGCTGTGCCGCGGTCAGCGATGACCATGCAATGCCGGGTTGCGGCTCCCGTTCCTGCGCCACCACGGGCAGCGCCACCAGTGCCAGGCACATTGCCAGAATCCAGCCAAACTTAGCGTTCATCGTTGTCATCCTTCGGAGCTGCCTGCGATTCCTCGACCTTGTGCAGCTCGCGCTCAAATACGCCCGACTCCACGAACTTCACGAATGTTTCATCCTCGTCTGCCGTTTCGCCCAGCAGTTCCAGGAACTCGGCATCCGGCGTCACCGCCGGCGGCTCTGCCGGAGGCTCCGCCGCTGCAACGGGCAGCGCGAACAGTCCTGCGACCAGCCAGCCACTGCGTCGCATCGCCTCAACCCACTCCGTCGACCGGCTCGCCGGTCGCCCAGGCATAGAACGCGGGATCCTCATCGAGCATCTCGAGATCCTCGCCTGCCGTCGCGATGTCGAACTCCTCGAGCGCGACCATCGCCGGATCCACGCCCGATCCGGATTCATCGCCCCTCCACAGCAGCAGCGCCGCAACTGCGGCTGCCGCCGCCGCGCCGACCGGGAGCCAGGTCGATTGCCACGGCCCGGAACGGCGCCGCGCTTCAGCGAGCGCGAGTTCACGTGCGCGCGCGAGACGCGAGCGGGTCGCGCCGTCGAGCGCCGTGACGCTGTCGTCGAATGCCGCGCGGCTCCTGTGTTCGATGTCCGTCTGCGGTTCGTTCATCGCTGCCATTCCCCAAGTTGCTGTTGTAATGCCTGCACCGCACGGAAGTAATGCGTCTTCACACTGCCTTCCGAGCACCCCATCGCGATCGCCGTCTGCGCGACATCGAGTCCCTCGAAGTTGCGCAGCATGAACGCCTCGCGCTGGCGATCGGAGAGTCCGCCCAGCGCCCGCTCGATCCGTCCGAGCAACTGCTCGCCTTCGAGCTGTTGCTCGGGCGTGCCCGCCGGATCCACGGCGGTCTCGACCGGATCCGGCGGCCCGTCCGCAGTCGCCGCACCAGGCCACCAGGCAATCACGCCCTGCCGCACGCGGCGGCGGCGCGCGCAGTCGGTGATCCGGTTCCGCAGGATGCGATAGAACAATGGCCGCCACTGCTCTTCCGGCCGGCCCGCGTACTTCCGGGCCAGCCGGATCATCGCGTCCTGCACGGCGTCGAGCGCCTCGTCGTGGTCGCGCAGCGATATCTGCGCAATGCGGTAGGCGCGCCCTTCGACGCCGGCCAGGAATCGTTCGAGCGCCCGCTCCCGGTCCACTGCCGTCTCCCGCGCCTTGCCACGCTCATGCTGCAGCAGCGTTGGCGCGAAAAGCGTAACAGAGCCGGCCACCGGCACTGGCGCCACCATCAATGCCTGAATCGAGGCTCGGCCACGGTGATATAACGTGCACTGCCGGCGGTCGTTGACGCCTCCTGATTTTCTCAGGTAGCTCATTGATTTCAGGGAACATTTGCGCTCCGTAAGCCCGATCCTGCAGGTCGTCCTCGACACGCCTCTAAGGCATGGCTTCGACTACCTGCCGCCGACGGCGGCGGGCATCCGGGCGCGCGCCGGCCAGCGCGTGCTCGTGCCGCTCGGACGGCGCCGTGCCGTCGGAGTCATTGCGGGACTCACCCACGAGAGCGAACTGCCGGCCGCAAAGCTGAAGCGGGCCCTGGAAATCCTCGACGCGGAACCGTTGTGGGACCCGGTCACGTTCGCGCTCCTCAACTGGGCCGCGGGCTACTACCACCACCCGCCCGGCGAAGTGATGTTCGCCGCGATGCCCGTCGCGCTGCGCGAAGGCGGCGGCGCCCTGCGTCGCGAACTCGTCTGGCGGCTGTCCGCGCGCGGGACCGAAATGCTTGCCGGCGGGCCGCGGCTCGGGCGCCGCCAGCAGGAACTGATCCGGCTGGCCGGTGCTGCCGGCGTTGCTGCGGCATCCATCGCGGCGGCCGGTCTCGGTGCAGCCCTCAAGACTTTGGCGGCGCGCGGCTGGCTTGAATCCATCGAGCGCCCGGAAGCTGCGCCGGACGCCGGATCCGGTTGCCAGGGACCCGCCCTGACTGCCGACCAGGACAAGGCCTGTGTTGCGATCGGCGGCGCGCTCGACCGCTTCGGCGCCTGGCTCCTCCACGGTGTCACCGGCAGCGGCAAGACCGAGGTCTATCTCAGCCTGATCGAGCGCGTGCTCGCAGCGGGGCGCGGGGCACTCGTGCTGGTGCCGGAGATCGCGTTGACACCGCAACTCGTCGCGCGATTCCAGCAACGGCTGCCGGTGCCGGTCGTGGCGCTGCACTCGTCGATGGCCGACGGCGCCCGCTTCGCGGCCTGGCGCGCGGCATCCACCGGGGCGGCGCCGGTCGTCATCGGCACGCGTTCGGCGGTTTTCACGCCGATGCCGGCACCCGGCCTCGTGGTCGTCGACGAGGAACACGATTCCTCCTACAAGCAGCAGGACGGTTTCCGCTACTCCGCCAGGGACCTCGCCATCGCCCGCGCCCAGCGCGCCGGCATTCCGGTCGTGCTCGGGTCCGCCACGCCGTCCCTCGAAAGCCTCGCCAATGCGGCGGCGGGCCGCTACCTGAAACTCAAGTTACCGGAACGCACCGGGCGCGCAGGAAAACCACGGGTCGGCGTGATCGACTTGCGACTGCACGCCGCGCGGGACGGCCTGTCGCAGCCGGCGCTCGCCGCCATCGAGCGGCATCTGGGCGATGGCGGCCAGGTGCTCGTGTTCCTGAACCGCCGCGGTTATGCGCCGACGCTGTTTTGCCCGGGCTGCGCGTGGCTGGCGCCCTGCCAGTTCTGCGATGCGCGCCTGGTCGTGCACCTGCGGCGCGCGCGCCTCAGCTGCCACCACTGCGGCGCAGAGCAGGCGATGCCCTACGGCTGCCCGCGCTGCGGCAGCGAGCTGCGCCCGGTCGGCGAGGGCACCGAGCGCGTCGAGGCGCTGCTTGCGCAGCTGTTTCCCGCGGCGCCGCTCGTGCGCATCGATCGCGACGTGATCCGCCGCCGCGGCGATATCGAGGCGGCGCTCGCCTCGGTGACGGGCGGCCGCGCGCGCATCCTGCTGGGAACGCAGATGCTGACCAAGGGGCATGACTTTCCGGAGGTCACGCTGGTCGTCGTGCTCGCCGCCGACCAGGGGCTGTTCGGCGCGGATTTCCGCGCGAGCGAGCGGCTTGCGCAACAGATCGTCCAGGTCGCCGGCCGCGCCGGCCGCGCCGACCGCCCCGGCGAAGTGCTGATCCAGTCCTGCTACCCCCAGCATCCGCTGCTGCAATGCCTGATCACCGAGGGTTACGAGGGATTCGCCGCACGCGCGCTCGAGGAACGCCGTGCAGCCGGCTGGCCGCCGTATTCCCATCTGGCGCTGCTGCGCGCCGATGGCCCGGCGCGCGCCGAAGTGCACGAATTCCTGCGCCATGCGCTGGCCACCGCGCCGGCATCACCTCGCGCAGGCCTGCGCCTGCTCGGCCCGGCGCCGGCAGCGATGGAGCGGCGTGCCGGACGCTATCGCGCGCAATTGCTGCTGGAATCGCAAGCAAGGGCGAGCCTGCATCGCTGCCTGTCCGCGTGGCTGCCGCGCATCGAAGCGCTCGGCCCGTCGCGGCGGTTGCGCTGGTCCGTTGACGTCGATCCCATTGAAGTGGACTGATAGACTTTCGCGCTTGAAAAATCTCATCGACAGCCTGATCGCGGACGCACTCGCCGCACTGCCGCCCGCAGTGCTCGGAGGCGTGCCGCCGCCCGCACCCGAGGTCGAGCGCTGCCGCGATGCGGCGCACGGCGACTTCGCCTGCAACATCGCGATGCGTCTCGCCCGCAGCCTGCGTGCCAAACCGCGCGCGCTGGCCGAGCAGATCGTCGCCGCGCTGCCCGCAAACCGGCTGATCGCCAGGACCGAGATCGCGGGCCCGGGATTCATCAACTTTTTCATGACGGCGGCCGCCTGGCAGGCCGAGATCGCAAGGGTGCACGAGGCCGCCGACCGCTACGGTTGCGGCAGTGCCGGCGCCGGGCGGCGCGTCATCGTCGAGTTCGTATCGGCCAACCCGACCGGGCCGCTGCACGTCGGCCACGGCCGTCACGCGGCCTATGGCGCGACGGTTGCCGACCTGTTCGCCGCCGACGGCTGGTCGGTGCACCGCGAGTACTACGTCAACGACGCGGGCCGCCAGATGGACATCCTCGCCGCCAGCATCTGGCTGCGTTATCTCGAATCCTGCGGCGAGACGATCCGCTTGCCCGCCAACGGCTATCGGGGAGATTACATCCGGCCGATTGCGGCCGCGCTGCACGCGCGGCACGGCGATGCCTTCAGACGGCCTGCGTCCGCCTTGCTCGCGGGCCTGCCGCCCGACGAGCCGGACGGCGGCGACAAGGATCGGCACATCGATGCGGTGATCGGGCGCGCGAAGGAGTTGCTGGGCCCGGGAGACTTCCGCACGGTCTTCGACGCGGGCCTCGCCGAGATCCTCGCCGACATCCGCGACGACCTCGAGGGCTTCGGTGTCCATTTCGACCGCTGGTACTCGGAGCGTGCGCTCGGCGAGGGCGGCGCGATCGGACGCGCGCTCGCGCGCCTGCGCCAGCAGGGGCATGTCTACGAGAAAGACGGCGCGCTATGGTTCCGCGCGACCGGCCAGGGGGACGAGAAGGACCGCGTCGTCGTGCGCGAGAACGGCCAGACGACGTATTTTGCGTCCGACATCGCCTATCACCTCGAGAAACGCGAGCGCGGCTTCGACTTGCTGCAGGACATCCTGGGCGCGGATCATCATGGTTACGTCGCGCGCGTCCGCGCCGGGCTCGTCGCGATGGGCGAGCCGGGTGATTCGCTCGACGTGCGGCTGATCCAGTTCGTGTCGCTGTTCCGCGGTGGCGAAAAGGTGCAGATGTCAACCCGCTCCGGCGAATTCGTCACCTTGAGGGAACTGCGTGCCGAAGTGGGCAACGACGCGGCGCGTTTCTTCTACGTCATGCGCTCGAACGACCAGCCGCTGGAGTTCGACCTCGAGCTCGCAAAGGCGCGCAGCAACGACAATCCCGTCTATTACATCCAGTACGCGCACGCGCGCGTCGCGAGCGTGCTGAAGCAGGCCGCCGAGCGCGGCCTGGCATTCGATCGCGCGGCCGGGCTCGCATCGCTGGCGCTGCTCACCGACCCGCACGAACGCGAGCTGATGCGCGCGATCACGCGCTGGCCGGAAGTCGTGCACCAGGGCGCCGAGCTCCGTGCGCCACACCTGGTCGTCCACTACCTGCGCGAGCTCGCGACCGCATTCCACGCCTACTACAACGCGCTGCCGTTCATCGTCGGGGACGCGGCCCTGCGCAACGCGCGCCTGGTGCTCGTCGTCGCCGCACAACAGGTCATCAGGAATGCACTCGGCCTGCTGGGCGTGTCGGCGCCGGAGGAGATGTGATGGTGGCGCGCGACTACAAGCGGAGCAGGGCGCGCCGGGAACCATTCTCCGGCTGGACCGGCCTGCTGATCGGCGCTGTCGGCGGCCTGGCGGTCGGCCTGACGCTGTACTTCGTCGACCAGCGCCGGCCCGCAGCCCCCGCAGCCACGGCGGCAGCGGAGCCGGAGCCCGCATCGGGGCGCGAGTCCACCGGCGAGGAACCCGCCGATCGCTACGATTTCTACGAGATGCTGCCCAACTTCGAGGTCGTCGTCCCGGAACGCGAGGCGGCCGTGCGCCGCGATGCGCCCGCCGCGCCAGTCGAACGCGCCGGCGCCTATGTGCTGCAAGTCGGCTCGTACCGGAACTTTGCCGACGCCGACCGGATCCGCGCCCAGCTCGCGCTGCAGGGCATCGAGTCGAAGGTGCAGCGCGTCTCGGTCGACAGCGATACCTGGCACCGGGTCCGGATCGGGCCGATTTCCGACCTCGCCGAGTTGAACCGGATCCGCGACCGCCTGCGCGAGGCGGACATGGACCTGCTGGTCATCCGCGTCGGCGACTGAACTAGTCTTCGGTGATCTGCCGGAAATCCACTCCCAGCGAGCGCAGCTTGCGGTACAGGTGCGTGCGCTCCATGCCGACGCGCTTCGCGAGCAACCCCACCTTGCCGTTGCACAGCATCAGCTGCTGCAGCAGGTAGGCGCGCTCGAACTGTTCGCGCGCCTCGCGCAGCGGCAGCGCCAGCAGGTCCTGCTTGACCAGCGGCTCGTCCGGCGTCTGCTGCGTCGCGAGCTGCTGCTCGATCTCGTCAAGCTTGATTTCCTCGGCGCCGCCGATGATCAACGCGCGCTGCACGAGGTTGCGCAGCTCGTGCACGTTGCCCGGCCAAGGATAGTTCCGCAGGCGGTTCTGGGCCGCGACGCTGAAGCGCCGGAACGGCAGGCCCTCCTCGTCGACCAGCCGGTCCACGTAATGTTGCAGCAGGTCGGGCACGTCCTCGGCGTACTCGCGCAGCGGGGGCACGCGAATCGTGATCACCTCGAGGTGCGCCAGCAATTCGCGGCGCAGACCGCTCGCCGCGGAATCATGGCCGGGCTTCGCCGCCGCGACCAGGCGTGCGTTGAACGGCGTCCGGCTGCTGCCGCCTTCGCGTTGCCAGCTGCCCTGCTCGAGATCCGCGAGCAGCGCGCGCTGCGCGCCTGCCGACAGGTCCTCGAGACCCGCGAAAAAAAGCGTGCCGCCATCGGCCTGCGCATAGAAACCCGCCTGTTCCCGGCCCGCCGTCTCGACGCCGCGCAATCTCGCCGCCGCGGTCGCGTCATCGAGGCTCGCGCAGGTCACGGCGACAAACGGCCCCGCCGCGTGCGGGCCGAGCGAGTGCATGTAGCGGGCAAAGGCCTCGCGGCCGGTGCCGGGTTCCCCGATGAACAGCACCGGCGCATTGTGCGCGGCCACCTGCTGCACCTGCTCGCGCAGCCGCTGCATCAGCCGGCTCTTGCCGACCGGTGAGACCAGCGACGGAATCAGCGTACGCTGCGCCTGCCGGCGGCGGCGACCGGATTCCAGTGCGCGTTCCACCGTGCGCAGGAGCTTGGCGATCGACAGCGGCTTCTCGACGAAATCCGATGCTCCGAGACGCGTCGCCTCGACCGCCGTCTCCACGGTGCCGTGCCCGGACAGCATGACGACCGGGAACTTCAGCAGGTTCTTCTCGGACCACTCGCGCAGCAAGGTGATGCCGTCGGTGTCCGGCATCCAGATGTCGAGCAGCACGAGGTCGGGTTGCTGGCGCGCGCAGGCACGGCGCGCCGCGGCGGCGTCTGGCGCAACCTCGACTTCGTAGCCCTCCTCCGTGAGGATCTCGCTCAGCAGCCCGCGGATATCGGCCTCGTCGTCAACGACGAGAATTCTCGACGAACTCATGCTCTTTCTCTCCTGGCTTCGGTGCGCCGCGGCTCGCGGGACACGGCCGGCAACGTGATGCAGATACGGGCGCCGCCCTGCGCCGCATTCTCGAGCTCGACCTGGCCGCCGTGCTCCTCGACGATCCTGCGGACGATCGCGAGCCCCAGCCCGGTGCCTTTCGGCTTGCTGGTAACGTACGGATCGAATGCCTGATCGATCAGCGAGTCCTGGAATCCCGGGCCATTGTCGATGACGGTCAGCACGATCTGGTCACCCGAGCGCTTCGTCTCGATCATGATGACAGGATTCTCCTGCCCGTCGAGCGCCTCGAGCGCATTGGTCAGCAGATTGTTCAGCAACTGGCGGATACGGCTCTGGTCGGCCTCGAGCGTGGCTGCGCGCGGATCCAGCGAAAGCCCGAATGCGACCCGCGGGTCCTGTGCGTGATAAAGGTCGGAGACCTGCCGGATCAATGCGTTGACATCAAACTCGGTCAACTGCATTTCAGGGGCCCTGGCATATTCGCTGAATGCCGCGACCATCTGCTTCATGGTCTCGACCTGCTGGATGATCGTGTGGGTCGAGCGATCGAGCAGTTCGGCTTCCGCGGACCCGAGGCCCTGGAGCAGCTTGCGGCGCATGCGCTCTGCCGACAGCTGGATCGGCGTCAGCGGGTTCCTGATCTCGTGGGCAAGCCGTCGCGCAACCTCGCCCCACGCCGCCTGGCGCTGGGCCTGCAGCAGCTGCGTGACTTCGTCGAACACCAGCACCAGGCCGCCGGTGGCGCCTGCCTCGCCGGGAAGCGCCGTGCAGGCGCACACCAGTTCGCGGCGGCCGCCTTCAATGCGCAGCGTCACCTGCTCGCGCCATTCGCTTTCGCCGGCGTCCAGGTGGCCTTGCATTGTCGCGTGCAGCTGCCCAAGAAGCGGGTGCCTCGCGGCCAGCTCGGCGAGCGGCTGGCCGACCGCCTGGTCGAAGTCGATGTCGAGGATGCTTCCGGCCGCGTGATTCGCAACGCGCAGGCGCAGGTCCGGCTCGAGCGAGATCACGCCGCTGGTCAGGTGCGCGAGGATCACGGCGAGCGCCGCGCGCTCGCCCTCGACCGCCGCCCGGCTCTGTTCCGCCTCCTCGCGTGCGCGGGACAGCTTCCGCGTCATGTCATTGAACGACGTGACCAGGAAGCCGATTTCGTCGTGTGACGGCAACGAGAGCTTGGTGCCGAAATCGCCTTTGGCGACAGCGCGCGTCCCGGCGATCAGGTCCTGCACGGGCCGCGCCAGCCGCTCCGAGAAATAAAGGGCGCCGTACAACGCGGCCAGCAGCGCCACCAGCAGCACCAGTGACAGCGTCAGCACGAATGAGAGCTTCAGCGGCTCGCGCAGGAACGACAGCCGGCCATATTGCTGGTAGGCCCTCTGCACCGTCGCGGCGAGGTCAGCGAGGCGCTGCGGAACCGGGTAGACCGCAATCAGGATCCGCGATCCCCGCAGGCTTTGCTGCATGCCGATGCGGGTCGCGGCACGGATCAGGTAGCCGCCGCCCGGCACCGGCTCGAGACTGACGTATGGCCGGCCCTGGCGGACCTGCAGCAGCAGTTCCCCGGCCGGCGTGCCCGGCATCATGTGCAGCATGCGGGCGGTGCTGTAAGCCTCGGGCTGGCCGCCGGCGCTGGCAACGATCAGCTCGTCGGCGCCGGCAAGGCGCAGGTGATCGTCGAGCGCGCTGTACAGCGCACCGCCGCTCTGGTCCGCCAGGTCTTCCGCAATGCGTTCGGTACGCTCCAGGTATTCGCGCATACGCAGGTCGAGCGCGGCGCGCGACAGTCCGAGCGCATCCGACAGCCCCTGGCGCACTTCGGCGTGGAACCAGCTGTCGATGCCGCGGGTCAGGAACAGGACCGAAAAAGTGAACACGAGCAGGAGCGGCGCGATCGCAAGGCCACCGAACATCAGGATGGTCCGGCCGCGCAATCGGGAACCCGGCACGTGGCCGCGCCAGTCGCGGGCGAATTCAACCAGCCGTCCGCCGATCAGTGCCAGCAGCACGACGACACCCGCGATATTGACCAGCAGTATCCACGGCTGCAGCTGCCCGAAGCGCTGCGAGCCCTCCGCGGTGACTGCGAGCAGCGCAAGCGCCGCCACCCACACGACGATCCCTGCGACGACCGCAAACGGCAGCCAGCGCCGCATCATGGCCGCACGCTCCAGACATACCAGTCGGTGCTGCGTGACCAGCTCTTCCAGAACAGCACCAGCTTGACGGCGGCCGGCAGATCGCCGATCTCGACCGATGCTCGCACGCGCATCTCGAACCGCTCCCGTTCCGGCAGCAGCGACGTGTCCGCGAGCTGCAGGCCGCTGATCCTCGACAACGCCGCCAGCGCTTCATCCTGCGAGGCGTAGCTGTCGTGCTGTCCGGTGACGGGATCGATGACGAGGTAACGGTTCGCAATCGCATCGTGCGCGAGTTCCCACTCGTACGAACGGGACACGACGGTCGCGTCCGGCAGCAGGCGCCGCGTGGTGCTTGCCTCGGCTTCGACCAGCAGGGTCAGCGGCACTCCTTCCTCGAAGGCCTGGCGCGCTGCCCTCGACAAACCGAAATCCAGCCGGACATCCAGCTGCCAGCTGCCTTCCTTCAGCTCGACGTAGGCATTGCGGATCTCGAAGCGGTTGGCGTCATCCGCCGCCGCACGCATGCCAGGCAGTGCGCACAGAAGCACCGCCACGCATACCAGCCCGGGATGTCGCCACTGCCGCAACTGCACGCCGGTCCCTCAGGCCCGCTTTTCGAGGCAGGCGTAATAGAAGCCATCGGCGTCGGCCGCGCCGCTTGGCAACGCAAAACCCGGATCCGCCCCTCGCGCCGGCGCAACGCCGGGCAGCAAAAGCCTAGCAGATTCGCCCACATCCAAAGCCGCTGGCTCGGCCGACAGGAATGCACGGGTCACTGCCGCATTCTCCGCCGCGAGCACGGAACAACTTGCGTAGACCAGCCGGCCGCCCGGCGCGAGCAATGCGAAGGCCGCGCGCAGCATCCCGAGCTGTTCGTCGCCAAGGCCCGCGATGTCGCCAGGCCGGCGCAGCAGCTTGATGTCGGGATGGCGCCGGATCACGCCAGTGCCGGAGCAGGGCACATCGAGCAAAATGCGTTCGAAGGCCCGGCCATCCCACCAGGCGGCGGGCTGAGTGACGTCGCCGGAAGCGATGGTTGCGCTGAGTCCGAGGCGCCGGAGGTTGTCGGCAATACGCAGGGTGCGCGCCGGATCGACATCGAGTGCAACCAGTTCCGCCAGACCGGGCTCGAGTTCGAGGATGTGGCAGGCCTTGCCACCGGGCGCGGCACAGGCGTCGAGCACGCGCATGCCGGCCCGGGCGGCCAGGAAATATGGCGCCAGCTGCGCCGCGACGTCCTGAACCGATACGGCGCCATCGCCAAAGCCCGGCAGCTCGCCGACACCCACCGGTTGCTCGAGCCTGAGCGCCTCGGGTGCGAAGTCGCAGGGATCTGCGGCCATGCCGGCGGCGGCGAGCCGCGCCCGGTATTCGTCCCGGCTGCCCCGCCGCCGATTGACCCGCAGCCACATCGGCGGTTCTGAGTTGCCCGCGGTCACCATCATCCGCCAGTCCTGCGGCCACTCGCGCGCAAGCGCATCGAGCAGCCAGACCGGATGGGCGTGCTCTGCCTGCGCCACGCGATGCGCCGCATCGATGATCGCCCCGCGCTCGCGCTGGAAACGGCGCAGCAGTGCATTGACGAGTCCCGCGGCGCGCGGGCGCCCGAGCGCGCGCGTCGCCTCGACAGTCTCGGCCACCGCCGCGTGTTCCGGGGTCGCGCCATGGGCGAGCTGGAACAGGCCGACCAGCGCGAGCGCGCGGACTTCCGGGTCGAGCGCGGAATCCGGCCGGTCGAGCAGCAGCTGCAGGCAGGCCTCGAGCTCGAAGTACCAGCGCACGGTGCCGAAAGACAGCTACTGGATCGCGGGGCGGTCGCCCGGTTCGATCGCGCAA
>JAHFSF010000063.1 GCA_023265875.1 Gammaproteobacteria bacterium
CTGATGCATCCACGACTGACAGCCCTTCGAGACCCCGGATCCTGAGCGACGGATCGACGACTGCCATCTAGTCGTGGCCCATCCGGCAGGTTCCCACCGGATGGTAAATGGTGTCGGCGCGCCGGCGGATGCGATCGGTCAGTTCTTCATCGGATTGCCCGATGGCGTGGAACTCCACGCCCCGGTGCCGGTCGAGCGGCGCCCCGCCCATGATTTCGCGGGCGATCTTGACGCCGGCCAGCAGCGTCGCGACGTCGGCGTCGGACGCGAGGAAATTCGGATCGATGCACGGCGCATCTTTCGGGTCGGCTGAATTGAGCCGGACACTGCCACGGCTCGCCGGCCGCAGCACGGCGACATGACAGGAAACGCCATAGCCGTAATGCAGGCGGCGGGCATGGTCGTCCACCATGCCGTTGACGAAATGCAGCTGCACGTCCGGCCGCGCGAGATCGGCGCGGGTCTTCAGGAAGGCGCCCGCCTCGGCGAAGTTCGTGGTCAGCATGCCGGTGCCCCGGCGCCGCCACTCGAAGTAGCCCGGGATCGCCCGCACGGCCGTGCGCAGCGTGATGCCCATCAGGCTCGGGTCGGACGAGCGGTACACGAGAGAAAGATCGACATGATCGGCGAGATTGGCGCCGACACCCGGCAACTCGTGCAGCAGGGCGATTCCGTGCCGGCCGAGTTCCTCGCGCGCACCGATGCCGGACAGCATCAGCAATTGCGGCGAGCCAAAGACCCCCGCCGAAAGGATGACCTCGCGTGTGGCCTCGATCCGTTGCCGGCCGGCGCGGCCCGCCACCAGCACCCCGGTCGCGCGGCGTCCATCCAGCAGGATTCGCTCGGCGCTGGCGCCAGTCAGCACGCTGAGGTTGGGGCGCAGGCGGACCGGATGCAGGAAGGCGACCGCCGCGCTGCAACGCCGGCCCCGGCGTTGGGTTACCTGGTAAAGGCCTGCCCCTTCCTGGTTTGCCCCGTTGAAATCACCGTTGGCTCTTAGGCCATGGCGAATCGCGGACTCGACAAAGGCGAGCGAGGCCGGCACGGGACTCTGCAAATCCGCAACGGACAATTCGCCACCGACGCCATGGTAGTGATCCGCCCCTCGCTGCTGGTCCTCGGAGCGCCGGAAGTATGGCAACACCTCGTCATAGGACCAGCCAGGATTGCCCATCGCAGCCCAGCCGTCATAGTCGCCGCGATGGCCCCGGATGTAGATCATCGCGTTGATCGAGCTCGAACCGCCAAGTGTGCGGCCGCGCGGCTGATAGCCGCGCCGGCCCATGAGCCCAGGTTGAGGCACCGTGTGGTAAGCCCAGTTCAGGTAACGCCCCGGCAGCGTAGCGAGGACGCCAGCCGGAATGTGAATGAGTGGCGAGCGATCGGCCGGTCCTGCCTCGATCAGGCACACGCTGCGCGCAGGATCGGCGCTCAAGCGGTTTGCCAGCACGCAGCCGGCGGAGCCCGCCCCCACGATGACGTAGTCGAATCTCACAGCTGACAGCTTGGCGCGCGCAGCGACGAATGCAACCCCGATCGCGAAGTTTTCCGGGCCCGAGTGAATCAGGTTGCCCGCCCTGGATCCGGACTGGCAGGCGACGCGCCATAATGCGAGCGGCAAGGACTCCTGGTCATGGACACCCGCCTGGATCTGATCCGTCATGCTGTTTCGCCCTGCGAGGCCGTGCGGCGCATCGATGCAACCGCCGCGCGCGCCGCAGTCGATGGGCTTGCGTTTGCGTTCCGGGTGGAGGGCGACTTGTCACGGTTGCGCCTGCCAGAGACCAAGGTGCCGCACCACCGCGACGATCTCTGGCAACATAGTTGCTTCGAAGCATTCCTGCGGGCCGATGGCAGCGACGCCTATTACGAGTTCAATTTTTCGCCGTCTGGTGCCTGGGCGGCGTATCGATTCAGCAGTCGCCGCACGGGCCGGTCGGTGCCCGAGATGGCGCCTCCGCAAATCGAGTTGCGCCGCGGAGCGGACGTGCTCGCGATGACGGTACGGATTTCCCTGGAGGAATTGCCGGAGCTGAAGAACGTCGTGATGATCAGCTCGGGCGTGGCGGCCGTTATGGAGGACAATGAAGGCCGCCTGTCCTACTGGGCGCTCGCCCATGGCGCGGCGCAGCCAGATTTTCACGATCCCCGGACATTCATGCTGCGGATACCAGGCAAGTGAAATTCGGCATCGACCGGCTACTGGCGGATTCCCGGCTGCAAGAATCGCTGGCAGGCCTGCGCGTCGCCCTGCTTGCGCATCCGGCCTCGGTGACAGCGGAACTCCGACACTCGCTCGACGCGCTCGCTGCCATCCGGCGCATTCGCATGACCGCCGCCTTCGGCCCACAGCACGGGCTGCGCGGCGACAAGCAGGACAACATGGTCGAGACCGGGGATTACGCCGATCCCGTGCACGGCATTCCGGTGTTCAGCCTGTATGGAAAGGTTCGGCGGCCGACCGCCGCGATGCTGGATAGTTTCGACGTCCTGCTCGTGGACCTGCAGGACCTCGGTTGTCGCGTGTACACCTTCGTCACGACCTTGCGCTACGTGCTCGAGGAATGCACGAAAGCCGGCAAGTCCGTCTGGGTGCTCGACCGGCCGAATCCCATCGGCCGGCCTGCCGAAGGCCTCCTGCTTCAGGGCGGGTGGGAAAGCTTCGTCGGCGCGGGCGCGATGCCAATGCGTCATGGCCTGACGCTCGGCGAACTGGGCCAGTGGTTCGTGCAGAGCTTGCGGCTCGACGTCGATTATCGAGTCGTAACCATGGAAGGCTGGCAGCCGGAAGGCGCACGCGGCTATGGCTGGCCGCTGGGCGAGCGGGCCTGGGTGAATCCAAGTCCCAACGCGCCGAACCTTTCGATGGCGCGCTGCTACCCCGGCACTGTGATGCTGGAGGGCACGACGCTCTCCGAGGGGCGCGGCACGACGCGGCCGCTCGAGCTCGTCGGCGCGCCCGACATCGATGCCCGCGCGCTGCTCACGAAAATGCACGAGCTCGCTCCGGACTGGCTGGCCGGCTGCCGGTTGCGTCCCTGCTGGTTCGAGCCGACATTTCACAAGCACGCCGGCAAGCTCTGTAGCGGAGTGCAGGTCCATGTCGACGACCCGGCGTACCGGCATCTGGACTTCAAGCCGTGGCGGCTCACCGCGCTGGCCTTGAAATCGTTGCGAGCCCTGCAACCCGACTATCCGTTGTGGCGGGACTTTCCGTACGAGTATGAAACCACGCGGCTCGCAATTGACCTGATCAATGGCGGGACGGCGTTGCGGGAATGGGTGGACGACCCGCAGGCACAGACAGGTGACCTCGACGCGCAGGCGGCGAAGGACGAAGCTGCCTGGCAGGAAATGCGGCCGCCATTCCTGCTTTATCGCTGAACGGAAGAAGTGCCTGGGCTCAAAGAAGAAAGCCCCCGACGTTGCCGTCGGGGGCTTCTGGTTGGATCCTGGCAGTGACCTACTCTCACATGGCCTACGGCCACACTACCGTTGGCGTTGGATGTGTTTCACCGCCCAGTCCCAGTGGTCCTCCACCCCCGCCGGCAGGGGGCGGCGGGGAGTGAAGCAGGCCCCCGGAGCGTCCCGCCACCTGGAGCATCGAGCGCGCCAGTCGCTCGAGGGCCTCAGGCATCCTATGGGTTGCGCACGAATCCGTGGAATGTTTCGTCCTCCGCCAGATAGCTGCCCACGATCTGACCCGCGGTGTTGATGCCGTGGGCATAGGTTTCCAGCGCGTTTGGAAAGCTGAGATTTGTGTACCCGCGCGACGTCAGCAGGAATGCTTTCGTAAAACATCCGTCACACCCGGGGTCGTCGGTCCAGCCGCCGACGATGTGGCCGAAGACATTGATCCCGCGCGCATCAGCGCTCGTAGCGCCCGGAGGAATAATCGACGTAAACGTTCCATTCGTGAGGCGATACCCGCGCTGAACGCCGCTTGTGTCGATATAGGCGCCGACGATTCGCGCCAGGGCGTTGACGTCATAGGCGACCGAGTGTACGGAGCCGGGAAACTTGATGTCCCGGTAACCGCTTGCATCGCGAATGAAACCGTGGAAGGTGTCATCGCTTCCCAGGTAGAAGCCGACGATGCGACCGAGATCGTCGATGCCGCGAGCCACGGTCCATCCGGAGTCCGGCACATCAATCGTGGTGAAGTGGCCGTTTCGGAGCAGATACCCATGGGGAACGCCATCCAGGCCATAGCGCCCGACCACGTCACCCCGGTTGTTGACGCCAAAAGCAGCCGTATTGGCCGCGCCGGGGAAGTCGATCATCGTGAATTCACCATTGCGGCGCAGAAATCCGTGCTCGCCGTTGGCATCATCGCAACCGCCGACGATGTCGCCGCGGTCGTTGATGGCATGTGCATTGGTACCGTCCGCGTCGGGGCAATCGATGCCCTCGTAGGTCCCCGCCCGGGCAGCGGCCGGGCCCAGAGTCAGGAGAACCAGAGTGAGCCAGATGGGCAGGCGGCAGTGCGCCTGTCTTTGCCGTTCGGAAAGCTTCGTCGTGATGATGTTCATGGGAACCTCCTTGGGAGTCTCTGTGCAGGTGATCATGCAAAGGCGTAAGGCAGCGACAGGCTGAACACTGCTGCGCTGGCCGCAGCCGTTCCATCAGCGCGTGCTCATCGATTTCTCCAATATTTCTCCTTTCCTTTCCCATTGAAATCACTCGCCTTTTTTGACGTTGTCGCCCAAAGCCGGCCCCGCCAATAGAATGGCGGCATTGCTGAATCGGGCAGATGGAAACCTCCGTGCACAGGTCGGTCGAGTCTTCGCAGGTTCTTCGCTTCGGCGTGTTCGAACTGGACCGTCGGGCGCGCGAACTGCGCAAACAGGGACTCCGCATCCGGCTTCAGGACCAGCCGTTCCAGGTCCTGACGTTCCTTCTGGAGCGCGCGGGCGACATCATCACGCGCGAAGAGTTTCGACAGAAACTCTGGCCCTCCAGCGTGTATGTCGATTTCGATCACGGGCTGAACAACACGATCACTCGATTACGCGACGTCCTGGGTGACGATGCCGGGGCTCCACACTTCATCGAAACGATGCCGAGGCACGGCTACCGGTTCATTTTCCCGGTGGAAGGCGTTCCGTCGCCTGATGCACGTGATGCCCGGGAATCGGGCCTTCCCGGCGGATCGTCATCGGCTGCTCATGTTCCGGAAGGCGGCTCCAAGTTGCGCTGGCACGCGGGTCGCCCGCGCCTCCTTCATGGTGTCGTCGCCGCGCTCGCGGCGCTGGGCCTGCTGACATGGTCATGGCTGGCGCGACAGTCGCCGGGCCAGCAAGAAGCAGGTCATCCGAAGGAACCCTCGATCGCCGTCCTGCCATTCGTGAACATGAGCGACGACATGGGCAAGGAGCACTTTGCCGATGGCCTGTCGGAGGAACTGCTGAACAAGCTGGCCGGTATCCGCGGCTTGAAGGTCGCAGGACGCACGTCGTCGTTCTATTTCAAGGACAAGCAGGTGTTGCCGTCAGTCATCGCCGAGACGCTGAACGTGGACAATCTGCTCGAGGGAAGCGTCCGGCGTTCCGGTTCACGCGTGCGGGTCACCGTGCAGCTCATCGATGGGCGCAATGGGTTCCATCGCTGGTCGCAGACCTACGACCGGGACCTCGCTGATATCCTGCAGGTCCAGGAAGACATCGCGTTTGCCGTGACCACGGCATTGCAGGTCAAGCTGCTGGATGCCGACAAGCGCCGACTTCGAAATCGAAGTACGCAGGACGCCGAAGCGTATCGACTCTACCTGACAGCACGGACGCTGTTGAAAGGCGAATTCATCATGCAGGATCCGGAGCGCGCCAGGCAACTGCTGGAGGAAGCGCTCGCGCGTGACCCCGGGTTCGCCGCAGCGCATGCCGGCCTCGCGCTGGTCCATTTCCAGGCCGCGGATCTGTCACTGGACACCGTTGAGGAGGACAGCCGGCTCGGACGGGCCGCCGCCGAGCGTGCAGTGACGCTTGATCCGGAATCGAGCGAGGCCCTTACGGCAAGAGCCAACTTTGAATACCTGCAGTATCGATTTCGCGACGATGCCCAGGCTTATGCCCATGCGCAGGAGGATTTTCGTCGTGCGATCGAGCTCGATCCATCGAGCTCCGATGCCTTTTTCAGCTACGGGCGTGCCGTGCAGTGGGATGAACTGGATCTCGCTCAAAATCTTTTCGAGCGGGCGGTGGAACTCGATCCGCTCTGGGACCATGCGCTGGGATTCAGCGCTTCGATGCTGAACAGGCGCGGCCGGCATGATGCCGCTCGCAGCCGCCTTCGGGAGTGGTCAGCCCGGTCGCTGGATCGTGGCGGAGTGGTCTTTTACTCGCATCTGGGGCGCCTGGAATCGCAATTGGGTCGACTCGATGAGGCCCTCGCATACATGAAGACGCCGCCGGCACTCGGAGGGCAGATTCAGCGCTGGAGCATGTACATGTCCCTGGATGACCGGGAAGCCGCCCGGAAGTCGCTCGAGGACATCGGCGGCAGCGAACTTGCCGATGACTTGCGGGAGGCGGCATCGTTCAACATGGATGGCCGCTCCGACGCTGCATTCGCCGCCCTTGACCGGCACCGCAAGAACTTCCCGCTGAGCCACGTACTGGACCTCCCGACCGCGAGGCAGGCGCTGATCGCGGGCCACCCCGAACGCGCACTGCCGATTCTCGAACAGCGATTGCCGG
Organism: Gammaproteobacteria bacterium; assembly: GCA_023265875.1. Lineage (GTDB taxonomy): Bacteria > Pseudomonadota > Gammaproteobacteria > Steroidobacterales > Steroidobacteraceae > SCUD01. The sequence goes on from JAHFSF010000063.1 coordinate 6,696, forward strand.
GTCTCGCCAGCGGCGCCGAACCCGTCAGGGCCAGGAATGTCATTCCTGCTCTCGATCTGGCGGCCGCCTATGCGGGAACGGGCCGCGACACGGCGGCGAACGGACTGCTGAGCCGCATTGGCGCTTATCTCGACGGCACGGACGCGCCACACCTGCCCATGTTCACATTTCTACGCGCCAGAACTCACGCGTTGGCTCAAGAGACGGACCTGGCGCTGCGCACGCTCGACCGGGCTTTCGACGAAGGCTTCAGACTGCTCTGGGCGCTGGATCTCAGCCCGCAGCCCCTCTTCTATGTCGATTCCGTCGACGTCGACCCGGCCTTCACGTCGCTCCGAACTGAGCAACGATTCAAGAGCTGGCGCGAACGCATCAGCAGCGACAATGCCGGACAGCTCGATCGAGTGCGCGCGCGCGACGCGGCGACCCCAGGCGGCTGAAGTATCCGCCAGCGAGCAGTCAGAAACGGACTATCAGGGCTCTTCCTGCGGCACCGCAACGAAACCATGCGTGATGCCATCGCTATCAGTGAATCTTCCCACGATTACTCCATCGTCATTGATGGAGAGAACGGCTGTCGCAATGGATCCACCGATGTCGATGCGGGTGTATTCTCCGCTTCGCAGCAGGAATCCGTGATTTCCCTCGCCGACACAGTCATCGGAGTCTTCGACTTCGGAGAAAAGCCCGACGATGTCGCCTTGCTGGTTGATCCATCGCGCGCTGGTACACGAAACCTGACTTCCGGGAAATATGATCCAGCGGGACTTTCCCGATTCGTCGCTGATGAAACCACGGAATGCCTCACCGGGCCGTAGCGCCGCGCCTACGAAAACGCGTCCGTTGTCCTGGACCGAAAATACCTGCATGGTCGTGGAACCGCCGGGCATCTGCAGACCCTCGAAAACACCGTCCCTGAGAATGTAGCCATTCTCGCTGCCGAGTGTCTCGTGGATGAAGGATCCGGTGACATCGCCAGCATCGTTCAACCCGAGAGCAGTGGTAGCGCCGGCCCCAGGGAAATCGATCTGACTGAATTGGCCGTCGCGCAGCAGATATCCATGCTGAACGAAAGCCGTATCGGAGAAGGTTCCGACGATCTCCCCCCGATTGTTGATCACACGCGCCCCGCGCGTGAATGCGGCGCCGGGAAAGTCGATCGAGGTGAACACGGCGTCGCGCTTCAGGAAACCGTGGCTGACATTCTCGGCATCGGTATAGGACCCGACAATGTCGCCGCGTGCATTGATACCACGCGCCTCGGTGGATTCCGCGTTTGGGAAATCGATTTGCCTGTAGTTGTAGTCGGCTGCAAGCAACTGCGGCGTGGCCGCCAGGCAGAGCAGCGCAAACGTCGTGACGCTTCGCATGTCAGGACTCAAGTGACCGTCGTTTACATGATGCGGCGCCTAGCAGCAGCAGCGAGAGAAATCCCAGTGCTCCCCCGCCCCCACCTCCGTTTCCGCCTGGATTCGGCGGCGGTGGCGGTGGCGGCGGCCCATCGCTGGCCGTAATCGCGATCGAAATGCTCGAGCGCGGGCCGACGATCGCCCCACCAGTGGGATTCGACAACTCCACGGTGAATGTTTCCGACTGCTCTTCGATCGAGTCGTCCCGAATGGCGATCGAAGCCTGCTTCGGCCAGTACTCGCCGTCATTCCACGAGAGAACGATGGGCTGCGGGTCGAAGTCGTCTCCCGCAGTGGCCGATCCTGCGATGGGCGTCACTGTGACCGACACTGCGCCGCTGGAATAAAAATTGCGTTGCACCGATACCTGCGCAAAGCCGTCTGATTCGCCGTAGGCAGCCCGCTCGGGCACGACCGCGAACTGGCCGAATGGCTCGCCTTCGCCGCGGATCTCGACCGTCGCGTTGTGTGTCCCGAGATCCGCGCCGCCCTGCACGTCGCTCAGTGCCACCGCGAAGTATTCGTGCTCTTCCGGCGAGCTGTCGTTGGAGGAAATCGGCACGACGATCTGCCGGTCGGTGGAGTCGCCATCCTGCCAGGTCAGGCGACCGCCGAGTTCCGTGTAGTCCTGTCCGCCACTCGCCGGTGTCGGGCCGGCAGCCGCAGTCTGGTATCCAACGCTGACGTTGCCGGAGCGACCGCCCATGCGTCTTACGGTAATAACGGCCTGCTGGCTTTGCTCCGCTACCGAAATGCTGGGGCGCATGACGCCCAGGATTCCCGGATTGCCGCCGCCGCCGTCGCCCACCAGCCGGATGACAACTGGTCTTAAGCGTCCATTGGCATAAACGCCGCCCGCCGCCGTTACTCGACCGCTCGACCCCACGATCACCTCCTTGATGGATGGGAATGTGCCGTCGGCGGAAGGCAGGTCAATCCAGGTGGAGCCCTCATTTCCGAACGCCAGGTCCAGTTCTCCATCAGCCTGCAGCCGCATGATCGCCGCGCCTGAGACCCCGTGACTGTTTCCGGCGACGAAAATCGAGCCGTTGGCTCCGACAGCAAGCGCCGTCGCGGATGTCATGGTGTCGTCGACGACAGTCGTTGAGAAATTCGGATCCCGTACGCCATTCGGGAGCAAGCGCGTCGCGAAGACCTGTCCATTTGCGCTTCCCGCCACCAGCAGGCGGTCATCGGCCAGCGCCACAATCAAGCCGCAGGTGTCCGCCGCGATTCCCGCACTGCCGAATGTCTGGTCGATCGCACCGGCTGCGGTCAATGCGACGATCTGGCACGGATAGCCCGAAGCGACCCGATATCCGCTGCTGGCTGTCCGCAGGACGCGGATGCCTCTCCAGTCGTCAACGCGAGAACCGCTAAAGAGCCCCGATACACCGAAGGAATTGTCGAAAGAACCGTTCGCGAGCAGACGTAGAACCAGCAGCTCGCCGCCCGATGCTCCGGCAACGATGATGCGGCCGTCGGGATCCAGCGCAACCGATGTGGCGACGTGCGGCATCGACTGGATGGGAAGCCGGACGATACCGTCGTCGCCGAAGGTCCGATCGAGCGCGCCGCTGCTTTCCAGGCGGAAAACTGTCAGCCTGAAGTTGAACCTGCTTCGCCCCTCGATCTCGCGACCGACCGCGACGACCTTGCCATCCGGTTGCAGGACGACATCGAAGACCTGCGTGTGCTGGAGACTGATCGCGTCGAAACTCGAATCGATCGTGCCCGTGCCGGTCAGCTGTTCGACGAATTCCGTCGCGTCATCGTATTCGGCGTAATAGCAGTTGTAGCCCGTGCAATCCTCATCGCCACCGGCAATGATGATCGAGCCGTTGCCTTTGTCCTGAAGCGCCCAGGCAGGACCGTCGAGATTGATCATCGGCCCGACGCGGCCGAGGTTGCCAAATGTCTGGTCGAGGTCCCCCGTTGCGCCCAGCGCCGGCGGCGACAGCACGCTGGAAGCCACTGCCGCACCGGGCACAATGCTCCGGACGAGCAGCGGAATGATTTTCGCAAGTGGCTTTTTCATGTCGCACTCCTTTCCGGCTCAGGTTCAGCACGTCTGCGCACCGCAGGGCCTGACGCTGCCGCAACCGCCGCGAGCGCTCAATCACTGAAAGCTCATCAATTTCTCCTCTATGTCTCCATTGCTATGCCGTTGAAATCATTGCGGTTGCAAGACGCAGGTACACAACAGGCGGCGACCGTTAGGCGCCGCGCCGCAGTTCGATCGCGCGAGCCGGCTATTTCAGGAAGTAGCGCAAGGCGACCAGGTAGGTGCGCCCCAGCAGCCGGTAGGTGCCTGGGTCCGTGTTCTCGAGCGCACCGATATTGACGAATGGCGGTTGCTCGTCCGTGATATTCGTAATCGCAACCTTCAGCACGACGCCGTGGGGCGGGAATCGGCGTCGGAGCTCGATGTCGTGATAAAGCGCCGACGGTATCTTTCGCAAGTAGAAATCGCTGGTGGGCCGATTCCAGAATACCGCCTCGGTCATGGTTCCGATGTATTCCGTCGAATAGCTGGCGACCCACGGCAGCCGCTGCCAGTCGAGATGGCCCGAAGCACGCCAGCGCGGCAGGCCGAACATGCCTGCGGCATGACTCACGCCATTGCCGGGAATCAGCTGGTCGTCCCACTGCTCGAGGTAGGTGGCAAGCAGCTCGCCGCTGAAGTCGCCGGCAGCCGTCGGCTTGCGCCAGTTGACCGCAAAATCGATGCCGCTGGTCTCATAACGCCCCAGGTTCCGGCTGACGCCTGCTACCAGGTTCAGGCTCCCGTCCGGAAAGCGGCGTATCGCATCGCAGGATTTCTCGAGACCACTGTCGGCGCACTCGGAAAGCAACAGCGCAATATCGCTCGCGCCGATGATGTCCTTGATGTTGATCCTGAAGATATCGGCGCTTGCGGAGAGACCGGGCGCCCAGGCCGGCGTATAGATCAGGCCGATTCCGAAACTGTCCCCGGACTCAGGCTGAAGTTCCGGATTGCCGCCGCGGATCACTCCAAATTCGTCTTCGGACTGGACATAGGCGCCGCCCGGCACGCCGTTCGCGGCGCAGTTTGCCTGCTGTGCCGGCGTGGGATTGTTGCCGCAGGGATCCGACGCGAATTCCCCGACGATGATCGGCGCCTCAAATTGTTCCAGCAGGCTTGGCGCCCGAAAAATCGTGGCGTAGTTCGTGCGAAACGCGATTTCTTCCGCCAACTGCCAACGAAGGCTTGCCTGCCACGACGTGTTGCGGCCCACCGATGAAAAATCCGACAATCGAAGGCCGATATCGATTGCGCTATCGCGCACCCATGGCCGGTCGTGGAACAGCGGTATCTGCGCTTCGGTGAACAGCTCAGTGACGTCGAATGCGCCGCCCGGAAGCGCCGGGTTCACCAGGTTCTGGAAATCCAGCGCCCGCAACGGATCACCGACCTGGCTGCCGGCCTCGCGACGGTACTCGGCGCCGAAAACCCACCGCATGTCCCTGCCGAGCAATTGCCCCCATCGGCCGTTCAGCACTGCTTCGGCGAACTGCTGGTCGTTGATGCCGGTGTCGACGATCGACCGCGGAC
>JAHFSF010000064.1 GCA_023265875.1 Gammaproteobacteria bacterium
GGCGACAGGTGCGCCGCGTAGCGATTCGCCCTGCCCGCCCACATCCGCGGCGGCTGCCGGGCCTGCATCGTGCTCATCGTGCTGATGACGCGGCTGCTGTTCCAGTAGGTCTTGCAGGATTCCTCCCACTCGAGCCCGCAGGCGGCGAGCAGCGTTGGCCCTCCAGACTCGAACCGCCCGATCAGGTCCTCATATTGCACGGTCGTTACCCGATCGCCCGCGACACGCTCCCAGTGCGCCATTAGCCGCGCGTATTCTCCATAGTAATGTCCGATGTATTCCAGCCGGTTCGCAAAGGGCATGAACTTCGAAAAGGCATTGCGATAGATCGAGAACCCGGTTTCGACCGGGTTGCGCCGGACATGGATGATCCGGGCGTCGGGGAACAGGCGCAGGATCAGGCCGACCGCATCGAAGTTCCACGGATTCTTGTCCGTGACGACGGCGGCTCCCTTGAGCTCCGGCATCTCCCGCCAATAGAAGTCACGCCATTGCTTCCACGTGCCCTCGGGAATTTCGGCGATGGCCATGGTCCGCGCCTGGGCGAGAAACTCCTCCATGATCCAGCGCGCTTCTCCCCGCTCGCCGCAGGCGTGAACGCTGGAGTGCGCGCCGATCACGCTCTCGACCAGGGTCGTGCCGGATCTCGGCATGCCCATGATGAATACCGGTGTGGGTCCGGATGCCGCTGCCGTGCGCGCCGGAATCGAATCGAAGATCGCCATCAACTGATCCGTCTGCCGCGCCCGCGCCGCAGGGTCGTAGCGATAGCCCTGTGCAGCCGCGACTTCACCCGCCAGGTGGTTGGCCCGTTCATAGGCGGCGAATGCCCGGTCCGTCTCGCCCCGCGTATCCAGGCAGTCCGCCAGCGCAAATGCCGCAGAGATCCGGTCCTCGGCGCTGATGTCCGCGCGAACTGCCAGGCGCTGCAGTGCGGCGAAGTCGTCATCCGGCAACTGGCCAAGCGTCAGTTGCGTCAGCAGCTTGTAGGCGGCCACGTCATTCGGGTTGATCTGCAGCGATCGCCGGCAATATGACTGTGCCTCGTCGTAATGTCCGGCGAACATCAGCTGAATCGCCTGTCCGGACAGCATCTGGATGTTGTGCGGATCGAGGGTCTCCGCTTCGGCCAATGCGGCAACGGCGCTCTCGAATTCGAGTGCGGTCAGGCACAGCTTGCCGAAGGTCGCAAGGCTCCCGGCATCGCGCCAGCCGAGCTCCAGCGAGCGCCGGAAGTTTTGCATCGCCTGCTTCAAGTTGCCGGATTCCGTCTGCGCCCTGGCGAGCAGTCGCCACGCCTGCGCGTTCTTCGGGTTTGCCTGGACCCAGGATCGCGACAGTTGTTCGAGCGCAGGCCAGCGGGCCTGCGCTTCGCAGATCTCCGCGTGCAGCCGCAGGATCGCTTCGTGGCCCGGCGCGAGATTCGCAGCGTCATCCAGGATGCGCAGAGCCTCCTCGATGCGCCCGGCATCAAAGTTCGCGCGGGACCACTTGAACAGGATTGACGGATCCTTCGGCCTGAGTTCCACCGCCTGGCCAAAGTGCAGCGCCGCATCGGCAAATTCCTGCTGCAGCACCTTCAGGTCGCCCAGCCGATCCCAGGCCCACCAGAACTGCGGCCCCTCGGCGGCGACGCCGGCGACGATCTTCACGGCCTCTTCCACCCTGCCCTGCTGCGCCAGCAACTGCGCCAGGTTCATGCGAAACGCGGCGTGAGCGGGAGAGATCTCGACAGCCCTTCGCAACGGCGCTTCGGCCTCATCAACCCGCCCGAGATTCAGCAACATCAATCCGTAAACGCTGTTGGCTTCGGCGCTGCCGGGCTCATGATCGAGCGCGGCGCGGTAATGGCCGAGCGCTTCGTCGAGCCGGCCGGCCTTGCGCGCCGCATGGCCAAGACCAATGGATTCCTGTGCTGGCCCTTCTGGCATGGCATATCGCCGACGGGGTCGTCAGTGGCCCGACGCCGGGTCAATGTAGCCCTCGGGCGGCTTGGACCCGCCGCCGAACAGGAACTTCTCCATTTCGCCCGTCAGGAACTGGCGGGCTTTCGGCTCGAAGAGCACCAGCCGGTATTCGTTGATCAGCATGGTCTGGTGGGCAAGCCACCTCTGCCAGGCTTCCTTCGACACATTGTCGTAGATGCGCTGGCCGAGTTCACCCGGATACGGCACGCGATCGAGCCCTTCCGCTTCGCGGCCGAGCAGCACGCAGTAGACCATTCTTGCCATCGGCGGACTCCTGGATCATGCCCTGGTCGTCGGCTGCGCAAAGTTCGATCAGCCTGCGCACGGGTGTTGCGAGCCCGATCGACAGGGGCGCCTGCAGCATATACCAGACGGAACCAGGCTCCTCCACGCGCACGCTGTCACGCGGCAACCGCAGTACCCAGGGTTCGATGTCGAGATCGAAGTGCGTGAATGAATGCCGCAATGCCGGCAGGCGCTGCGGCTCGGGCAACGCTGTGCCGTACATGGACACACACCAGGCCCGCGCGGCGTCCTCACCCGGGAATTCCGGCGGCGCCCACAGGCCGCCCCAGATCCCTTGCGCTGCACGCTGGCGCAGCAGCACTTCGTTGCCATGTCGCAGCACGAAGACCATGTGCGTACGCCGCAATGGCCTCGCCGTGTGCGCGCGGCGCGCAGGCAGGTCATCGACGCATCCCGCCGCCAGCGCGCCGCAATCGGCGTTGAGCGGGCAGTGTCCGCAGGCAGGATTCGCGCGCGTGCAGATCGTGGCGCCGAGATCCATGATCGCCTGCGTGTAGTCAGCGATCCGTTCCGTCGGCGTGCAGTCGTCCGCGAGTTGCCATAGCCGCGCCGACGTTTCGGCTCCGCCGGGCCATTCCCGGAGGCAGTAGAAGCGCGCCAGCACGCGCTTGACGTTGCCGTCCAGGATCGGATGCCGCTGGCCGTGCGCGAGCGCGAGGATCGCACCCGCCGTGGAGCGGCCGATGCCGGGCAGCGTCATCAACCCCCGCAGCGCATCGGGCAGCTTGCCGCCGGGCAGCCTGAGGACCAGTCCTGCGGCGCGATGCAGGTTGCGAGCGCGTGCGTAATAGCCGAGTCCGGACCAGAGGTGCAGCACTTCGTCGAGCGAGGCGCTGGCGAGCGATTCGACGTCCGGAAACCGCGCGATGAAGCGCTCGAAATAGGGAACGACGGTGTCCACCTGCGTCTGCTGCAGCATCACTTCGGAGATCCAGACCCGGTAGGGGGTCGGATCCACCTGCCAGGGCAGGTGCCGGCGTCCATGACGTTCGTACCATTGCAGCAGGCGTACCGCGAAGCCGGATTTCGTGCCGCCCTTCATTCGCCGCTCCCGGCGCGGGCCTCGATCTCCCGGAACATTTCGAGCGTTCCCTCGCGCAACGTCCTGTGCATCGCATTGCGCACCAGCCAGCGCGGCATCCAGAACGAGGGCTCGAATTCGTTCCGGTACCGGACCCGCGTGCCGTCGGCCTGCGCTTCGAGCCGCGTGACCGCCAGGCCAAAGCGCAGGTCTCCCTCGCCGGGTATGGCGGTCGCGACCAGCCGTCCCGGTTGCTGCTCGATCAGTTCATAGCGATCCATCGAGCGGCAGAACACCGAACCGACGCAGCCGCGCAGCCGCGTATACAGGAGCGGCTTGCCATCCCGCGTGCCCGCCAGCCGCGCCACCAGGATGCGCGAGTCGAGGTGTGGGTACTGCGCAAAATCGGTCAGCACCGCGGTCACGGACTGCGGTTTCGCCGCGAGTTGCGCCTCGAATTCGACGACGTAACGGCGGCCCTGTTCCGTGACCTGCAGCTTGACGACGTCGATCGCGACGGCGCCGCTTGCCGCCGCGAACGCTGGTAGCGCGAGCAGGAGCGCCGCCAGGCGATGACTCATGGCCTCGCCGTTGCGTTGCGTTCGATCTTCAAGACCGCATCGTGGAGTTTCGCGCCCGCGACGCGGGCGTCCGTAATCCGGACTTCCGCGTCGATGTCGAGTTCGCCGAACTGCGCGACCATCGCTTCGAGCGTCGCCTTCTTTTCATTCCTGGACTTCTGGCCCGGCGCGAAATAGCGATCGGCATCGATATGATCGGCCTGGATCCGGATCCGCCGCTGCTGCGGGATGGCATGGCCATTCCAGGTCGTGTCGTCCAGGCGGCCATCGATCGGGTCGAGGGTCAGCAGGCCGTCCCGCAGCCGGCCCTTCAGGCTGATCTGCAGGGATCCGAAGGCCTGCGGATCCGACGTCGCGGGGAGCGGGTAGCCGAAGGCAGTCGCGGCCACGCGGGGCGCGAAGGGCGCGGTCTTCAGCGAGAAGTCCAGGCTGGCATCGTCACCACCACTGCTGAAGTCCAATCCATAGTCGCTGCGGATGCCGGCAAACATCAACGTTCCACCGCTCGCGGTGGCGACTCCTGCCTTCGAATCGAAAGTTGCCGTCGCCACGCCACCTTCGAATTCGACTCCCGCGAGCGGCAACGGATCGCCCCCGGCCCAGCCGCGCAGCTTCAGGCCGCGGGCCGAGTAATGACCCGCATCGGGATCCACCAGCGCCTGCCCCTCGACTGCGAAATGATAGGTATGGACCACGGTCACGCCGGCGAGTTGCAGTTCGAACGGAAACTCCCTGGCCGGTGCAATCTCCCCGGCGCCGCCCGAGATTGCCGTCAGCCGCCAGCCTGAATCCGTCGTTGCATCGTGAAACTCCAGCGCGCCGCGTTCCAGGTCGAACCGCCCGATCGACCAGTTCGATGGCCCTTCCCCACCGAGCTCCGACAGGCGCTGAATCAGCGCCGACCAGTTGTCGGCGCCGTCGGGCGCGAGGGCGGGCCGGACCGTCGCATCCGCAATTGCGATGGATCGTATCGCCGAACTGCCGCTGATGATCGTGCGCCAGGGAAGTGCGACACGCGCGTTGCTGATCTCGACCAGCGGAACCGCGCCGAAACCGGGCGGCTGTGCGACCACGAGTTCGCCGATTTCCAGCGCGGGCGCGGGGAACCAATCGATTGCGAGCGATCCGACCGTGACCGCCAGGCCGGTCACCTCGCCAAGATAGTCGCCTGCCATGTGGCGCGCGAAGCCCGTCCGGCTGCCGAGCCACACCGCAGCGAAAACCAGCAGCAGCAGCGCCGCGACGGCAGCCAGGGTCAGCGGGAAGGGCTTCTTGAAACGCATGAATCCGGGGGCTCGTGAGAACCCCCGGATTCTAGCAGCGGGACCCGGCCATGCCCGCGTTTCCGCAGGCGCGCCGGGCGATCAGCGGTCGCAGACCTTGATGTCGCCGCTCATCGACTCGATGTGGACGCTCGCGCCGCCGCTGCCCTGCGTGAAGTTCAATTCGCTGCCCGAGCCATGGCGGCTCCGGTCGCGGGCCTTCGCGCTGAAGCAACTGTCGATCTGGCCGCTGAACGATTCCACGTCGAATTCCGCGTTGACCGGCGGCTTGATCGTGAACGCGATGGCGCCGCTGACCGATTCCATCTCCACCCGCGAATCCGGCGTGAGTTCGACCCGGGCTTCGATATCGCCGGAGACCGAATCCAGGGAAATCGCTTCCGCTGCCGCGATTTCCGCCTTGAGCTTGCCGCTGACGACCTCGCCGTCGAATCCACCGCGAATGCCACGGGCCTCGGCCAGGCCGCTGATGCTCGAAATCGAGACTGCGGCCTTGCCGCCGGTGCCGACGACCGTGCCATCGCCGCTCACCGTCTCCAGCGTGACCGGCTCGTCGTAGGCCTCGGTCCGGACATCGCCGCTGACCGCGTTGAGCCGCTGCTCACCCTTGACCCCGGCCACCGTGACATCCGCGCTGACGGTCTCCGCCGACAGCTTCGCGCCGCGCGGAATCTTCAGCGTCAGGACCGCGTCGCTCGAGCCGCGGTCGTCGTGATGCGGCTTGATGACCTCGATGCTGACCTGTTGCTCGCTTGCCTCGAATTCGAGCTGGTCCTTGTCGCTCTCGAGCATCGCCGTCAGCTCCACTTCGTTGCGATCCCAGGCAGTCACGTCGACGCGGCCTGCGACATTGGAGACGTCCACCTTCGCGTTCGGCGCGACCGTCGCGTGCCTGCTCAGGTTCTGCGCCGCCTGCGCGGGCGGCACTGCCGCGAGCAGGACGGCGGCGATTACCAGTGAAATCCGGATATTCATGTCAGGTTCTCCTTGCACGATCGTCACCGGCGGCGACGACCCTCGAATAAAGTTCCAGTTCTTTCTGATAGGTGCTGAACAACAGCCCGTTCAACAGGCCGCTCGCGGGGTCCAGGCCAAGCGCCGCGTCGATCTCGTCCGCGGCGTGCTGGATGATCGCGAGGTTCTTCGCGACGATCTCGCGGGTTTCCGGTGGCAGTGCCGCGAACTGCTTCCGGAATTGCCGGAGCAGATCGTCGCGCGCCTTGAGCTGCACTGCGCCGAGCGCCGAGTTCGGGCCATAACGGACCGGCAACAGCGCAGGCTGCGTCGCCGGGTTCTGCGCCAGCATCGTCTCACCGGCATTCGGCCCGGGATCGCGCAGCAGGCCCCAGGTCAGCAGCGCCGAGATCGACGCGACCAGGAATCCCGCCGCCAGCGCCAGCGGCCAGCGGATCCGGCGTGGCATCGCGCGCGACGGCGCAGCCAGGCGTGTTTCGATCCCGGGCCACAGGTCGCGCGCTGGCGCGATTTCCTGCGGCAGGCCCGATGCCTGCGCGAGCAATGGATCCTTCTGCGGCCCACGCCCGAATGGAATGGTGGTCATGTTCTCGTCTCCGCTTGCAGGTGCGTGCGCATCAATTGCCGCGCGCGGTGCAATTGCGCCTTGCTGGTTCCGACTGCGATACCGAGCATCGCGGCAGTCTCTTCGTGGCTGTAGCCGTAAATGCCGCACAGCACCAGGATGTCCCTCGCGCCCTCCGGCAGCGCCGCGATCGCCCGCTCGAGGTCGATCGGCGTGACGCTTTCCGATGCAGATGCGGCCGCAAATTCCATCTGGCCGCCCGCATCGTCCGTCAGGCTGACTTCGCTCCGGCCCGGCGGCGTGCGCCGGTGTCCGAGCACGGCGTTGACCGCGATCCGGTGCAGCCAGGTTGAGAACCGGCTCCTGCCTTCATATCCCGGCAGGCTGCGCCAGGCGCTGACGAAGGTGTCCTGCGTCAGGTCCTCCGCCGTCTGCGCATGGCCCGTCATGCGCAGGCACAGTCCGTAAACACGACCGACGTGATCCCGGTAGAGCGCCGCGAAAGCGCCGACATCGCCGTTCCTGGCACGCGCCACGCGTTCGGCTTCATCGTCCGCGGAATCCAACGCCAGTTCCGTCACCTCGCCCCCTGGAATGATTCGCCTGATGGCGACATCGGACCGCCGTCGCAGGCCAATCATATTGTCACGGTCTTAGAGGCATTCAGGCCCCGAATGGTTGGAATCCCGTAATTCCCGGACCGGCCCGGCAGCGTACAATCCGGCCCACAGTTGCCGGGGAATGCCGTGCCATTCGCGACCATCACGGGCTGGGGCAAGTGCATGCCGCCGGCCATCCTGTCCAACACCGATCTCTCGACCTTCCTGGATACGGATGACGAGTGGATCCGGTCGCGGACCGGCATCAACGAGCGGCGCGTTTCGCACGTTTCATTGGGCGAAATGGGCTACGTGGCGGCAAGCCGCGCGCTGGCCGCGGCCGGCCTGACGGCTGCCGACCTCGACCTGATCGTGTTCGGCACCTGCAGCATGGACGAGCAGGTCCCGAACATGGCGTCCTGGCTGCAGAAGCGCATCGGCGCGGACGGTGCGGGCGCGATGGACGTCAATACCGCCTGCACCAGTTTCCTGTACGGCCTGACGACCGCCAGTTCGATGATCAAGACCGGGGTCGTACGCAATGCGCTCATCATCGGCGGCGAGCTGATCTCGTCGCTGATGGACTGGGACAACCGCAATGTTTCCGTGCTGTTCGGCGACGGCTGCGCGGCCGTCGTGCTGCAGGCGACCTCGCGCGAGGAAGGCGTGCTGGCGGACAAGCTTGGCTGCTACGGCAATGTGCGCGGCATCCTGCAGGTTCACGGCATCGGCACCCGCTATGCGAACCAGGGCTGGGTGCTCGGCGACACCGACTGGGTCTTCGACGGCCAGGAAATCTTCAAGCGCGCCGTCGTCGGCATGAGCCGGGCTTGTGAAGCAGTCCTGGGATTGCGTGGACTCGGTCCCGACGACGTGGACCTCGTCGTGCCGCACCAGGCCAACCTGCGCATCATCGAGGCCGTCGTCAAGCGCGCCGGCATCCCGATGGAGCGTTGCTTCGTCAACATCCATCGCTACGGCAACATGTCGTCGGCGACCGTTCCAGTCGCGCTCGTCGAGGCGCTCGAGGAAGGACGCGTCAAGCCGGGCTGCAACCTGCTACTGACCGGGTTCGGCGCCGGCCTGTCGTGGTCCGCGCACGTCCTGCGCTGGGGCGAGCGCACGCTGCCGCTCGGAAAGAGCGACGTCGAATTGCCGCCCTGCAAGCGATCGGCGCTCGAGATGGTTCAGTCCTACAGGGCCCTCAAGCACGGCTCCCGCCTCAGGAGCGACTGAGCAGCTCCCGGTAGAGCGCCACGAACTCGTCGGCCGCCCCGGCGACGTTCTTCTGCCAGTCCCGCGCCGCGGCCTCGTCGGCGCCGTCGCTCACGTACTTGGCGCAGGCGAAATCCGCGCCCTCGATGCGGCAGGTTTTCGCGAGCGCATAGGCCTCCATGTCCATGACGTCGCAACCCTGCTCGCCCGGGCGGGTCGCAAACGAATCTCCGCTGCCGCAGATTGCAGCGGGCAGTTGCTGGAAGCGGGGCTTGAACTCCAGCATCGCGGGCAGTTCGTCGAATGGCGTCATGCCACGCGCGAAGCCGAGCGCCGAAACGTCCATGTCGCGGTCGATGAACCGGTGACAGCCGACGAGCGTCCCGGCCGGATGACGCAGGCTGCCGGCGGTGCCGAAATTGATTACGAGCGGCAACGCGCGACCGGCGCGCCGGTACTCGGCGAATCGGCGACACAAGGCGACGGCGGCATTGACCTTGCCGACGCCGGTGTAGAGCACGGCGATCCGCTGCCCCTCGAATCGCCCGGCACCCTCGGCCGGAATCGCCATCGCGACGAGGATGGATGGCAGCGCCTCAGCCATAGTGGATCACGCTGCGCACTGCCTGTCCCTGCCAGCGGAATCCCGGTGCGAGCCCGAGGTCGATCAGCACGCCAACATGTTCGACGCGGTAACCCGCATCGACCGCGAGCAATGCCGATGCCGACATCGTTCCGCCCGTGGCGAGCACGTCGTCGATCAGCAGCAGCCGGCCGTGGCCGCGCTGCATCTCCAGCACTCCGGATCCATATTCGAGGTCGTACTGGCGATCGACGATCGGCGGCGGCAGCTTCCCTTTCTTGCGAATCGGCACGAAGCCCTTGCGCCGCCGCTCGGCCAGGGCCGCGGCCAGGATGAATCCCCGCGATTCGACGCCGGCCACCGCGTCGGTCGCGGCCCAGTCGGCGGCGCTGAACAGCGCCTCGATCGCATCCGCGACCGCGCTGAAATGCGACCGCAGCATCGGCGTGATGTCGCGGAACAGGATGCCCGGTTTCGGAAAATCGGGGACTTCGATCACGAAACGGGCCAGTGGATGCATCGGTTCCTCGTCAGTGCCGGCTCAGCCGGTGCCCGCGGTCGCCGCGTCGGTGCACTGCCGGATGAACTGGCCGATATCTTCGATCGCCCGGTCACCGGCGGCGAGGCCGCGCATCGCCGGGAAGACATGCGGCATGCCATGCCAGACGCGCAGTGTGGATGTGGCGCTGCCGGCGGCGAAACGCACCGAGTCATCGAGCAGCAGCTCGGAACTTCCGACCACCAGCAGTGCCGGTGGCAGGTCCGTGAGATCTCCAAACAATGGCGACAGCCGCGGGTCGCGTAAATCGATCCCGGTGCCGTAATAAGGTTCGAGCGCGCCCACGCTGGCCGCGCGGAACAGGTCGTCCTGCCCATCGTTGCGCTGGACCGAGTCGCCGCCGAATGTCAGGTCGAGCACCGGGGACAGCAGCACGAGGCCCGCCGCCCGCGGCGTGTCCTCGTCGCGTGCGCGCATCGCCGTCACGACCGCGAGATTGCCGCCGGCGGAATCGCCGGCGATGACGATCCGGCCCGGATCGATGCCGGACGACAGCAGGAATTCCCAGGCCGCGAAACAATCGTCGAGCGCGGCCGGGAACGGATGCTCGGGCGCGAGGCGATAGTCGACCATCAGGCCGCGCGCGCTGCCGGTACGGCAGATCGCGGCCAGCAGCGGATCATGGAACGCGCGCGACTTCGCGACGAATGCGCCGCCATGCAGGTACAGGATCACGCCCGGCGTGTCGTATCCCGACGGCTCGACCCACCAGCCGCGGCAATCGCCGATCGGGAACGCCTCCGAAACAGAATAGTCCTCGCGGCGCGCAATGAAAGGCGCCGCGCGTGCGAGCACCTGGCGAAACCGCGCCGGCGTCGGCTCGCGCACGACCATCGCGCGTGCGACGTGCAGCAACTGCCGGACCAGGACGCGACGCATCACGTCGGACATGACGGCATCCTACCCGCAGCCGCGGCCCGGATGCGATACTTAGGCAATGGGGCGCATCTTTGAGGTCCGCAAGCATGCGATGTTCGCGCGCTGGAACCGCATGGCGAAGCAGTTCGCGCGCATCGGCAAGGACATCACGATCGCGGTGAAAGCCGGCGGCGCCGACCCCGCCAACAACCCGGCGCTGCGCCGCGTGATCCAGAATGCGCGCTCGATCAACATGCCAAAGGACAAGATCGAAGCGGCGATCCGGCGCGCCTCCGGGCAGGGCGCGGCCGATTACCAGCAGGTGCTCTACGAGGGCTACGCGCCGTACGGCGTTGCCGTGCTGGTCGAGACGGCAACCGACAACCCGACGCGCACGGTAGCCGGCGTGCGCAACATCTTCAGCAAGTTCGGCGGCAATCTCGCGAGCAATGGCAGCGTCAGCTTCCTGTTCCGGCGCATGGGCGTCTTCCGCCTCGACCCGGCCGGCATCGACCAGGACGAACTGGAGCTCGACCTGATCGACCACGGGCTCGAGGAGATGGGCGAAAGCACCGGCGAGAGGGGCGAGCCGCAACTGGTCGTGCGCTGTGAGTTCGAGAACTTTGGCCAGCTGCAGAAACGCCTCGAGGAACGCCGCATCGTGCCACTGTCCGCCGAGCACGAATACATCTGCACGACGCCGGTCGAGCTGCCTGAGGCGCAGGCAAACGAGGCCCTCGAATTGATCGACAAGCTCGAGCAGGACGACGACGTGCAGAAGGTGTACCACACCCTGGCCTGAGCGCGCATCGCCAGGCTGCCAGGGACGCTCATCCGCCTTATACTCCTTTACTTTCAGGTCCTGGATTGCCCGACGATGCGGATGAAGTTGAAGGCTCTTGCAGTGATCGCGTGCCTCTTCTCCGGGGCCGCCTGGTCGCAGCATGCGCTCGTTTTCCAGTCCGACTTCGGCACCCTCGATGGCGCCGTCGCGGCGATGAAAGGCGTCGCGGTCGGCGTGTCACCTGACATCCGGATCTACGACCTGACGCACGACATTCCCGTGTTCAATATCTGGGAAGCGGGCCTGCGCCTCGTGCAGGTCGCCGAGTACTGG
>JAHFSF010000203.1 GCA_023265875.1 Gammaproteobacteria bacterium
GCGAGGCCGCGGCCGTCGTCCACCAGGAACACGTCGCGCGGATCCGGGAACTGGAACGCGGCAACATCTCGTTCGCGCGTGATCATCGACACGCGCGCTAGCCGGATCGCGGCCAGGGCATCGCGGCGGTTCAGCGGCAGAATCCGACTCGGCCCGCGCCGCGCCTCGACCCGCAGGTCGGGATAACCGTGCTGCAGTTCGCCGTCCTGAAACTGGACCTCCACGCGGTCGAATCGCGCCGTCGTGCGTTCCGGGGTATCACGTCCCGACCGCAGCACGTAAGACAGGTCGAGCCGATCGCCGAAGGCCTCGCGACTGAAGTCATCGCCGGGCATCGCGGCGATCAGGCCGATCAGGAAATCCGCGTCAGTCATGCCGCTCGGAACCAGGCAGTCCACCGGCGCGAGATCCGCTGGATGCTGGCCGATCAGCCACTCCGCCTGCGCGGGCTCGAGTAGCGGCGGTAGCGCCGCGAGGATCTCGCGGATCGCTTCCTCATCGTCGCGATCCAGCACCAGGGCGCCGGGCCAGTGCCGGGTGATCCAATGCGCCGTCGGCCAGAAGAAACGAAAGGGCGTATCGGTGCCGGCGATGCCGGTGCCGGCGAGCGCCATGCGATGCCGGCGCAGGTCGGATCGGCGCGCGAATCGCCGCAGCATCCGGCGCACACGGTCCCGAACCCGGCGATCGTCCGGATAGGCGTCCAGGAAGCACAGCAGTTCATGCAGGCGGCGGACCCGGCCCGCCGTCGCCAGCCGCCGGGTCGCCAGAATATCGAGCAGGGCAAGCTTGCGCGCGGGCAGCCCCGGGCCAAAGCGGCGTGCAATCCGCTCGAGCGACCCCAGCGCGTGCGTGGCCTTCCGGTTTCCCACGGCTCGATCCTAGCAGGCCGGCTGCGTTACAGTGCCTGCCCATGCGAGTCGCGGTGGTCCTTGCATTGCTGGTGGCGGTCGCGGCCTGTGACAGGGCCCCGGCGCCCGCGATGCCGCCCCTTGATCCCGCGGCGGCCGGCCGTTTTGCCCACCTCGCGCTGAAGTGCGCCCATCTCGAGTATCCGAACAAGATCTCGCACGTGCTCGCGAGCGATGCGGACGCGCGTCCGCCGCGCGAGCTGACGCCGGTCTTTTTCGGTTGTCTTGACTGGCATTCCGCAGTGCATGGCCATTGGCTGCTGGTGCGGCTGCTGCGGCTCTATCCGGGGTCCGAATTTGCCGTCGCTGCGCGCGCCACGCTCGATGCCAGTTTCACCGAGCCGAAAGTCGCCGCGGAGCTCGCTTACCTGCGCGGTCCCGGCCGCGCTTCCTTCGAAAGGCCCTACGGGCTCGCCTGGCTGCTGCAGCTTGCCGCGGAGCTGCGCCGCTGGAAGGATCCGGATGCGATGCGCTGGGCGGAGTTGTTGCGGCCACTGGAAATGGAAGCGGCCGAGCGGATCAGGAACTATCTGCCGAAGCTCCGGTACCCGATCCGGGTCGGCGAGCACTCGCAGACGGCCTTTGCCTTCGGGCTGATCCGCGACTGGTCCGTCGTGGCAGGGGATGCGGCGATGCAGGCGCTGATCGACGAGCGCAGCCGCGCGTACTACCTCGCCGACGTGGACTGTCCTTTGGCATATGAACCCTCCGGCGAGGATTTCCTGTCGCCATGCCTGGCCGAAGCGGACCTGATGCGCCGGGTGTTGCCACCGGCGGAGTATGCGGGCTGGCTCACGCGCTTCCTGCGGGACATCCCGCGCAATTCGGGCAGCGACTGGCTGGCGCCGGCCGTCGTGACGGACCGCGCCGACCCGAAACTTGCGCACCTCGACGGGTTGAATCTCAGCCGTGCCTGGATGTTGCTCGGAATTGCCTCGGGATTACCCGAGTCCGATTCACGCCGCGCGTCGCTGGTTGCGACCGCAGTTCGCCATGCCGACAGCGCGTTAGCGGCCGTGACCGGTGAACACTACGAAGGCGGGCACTGGCTCGGCACGTTTGCGGTTTACCTGCTGGGCGGCTCCGGCCGCGGGGCCGGAGCCGTCAGCAGCTGACTGATTACTTGAAGTCGATGCGGCGAAAGTTCATTTCGCCCCAGAAACTGCGCAGTTCCTCGTATCCCTTGACCAGCTCGTCCTGCTTGGCCTGCGCAAGCTGGGCCCGGGTCTCGGCCTGGATCTTCTTGAACAGCTCCGGATTCGGGTCCGTGGCGGCCGCGTTCGGGAGCTTCATCACGAGCAGCATGTTGAAGTCGCGGTTCGCACCCGTCTCGCTCAGGTAAATGAAGCAATCGATCACTGCGCCATTTGCCTTGGCGATCGCGCAGCTGGGTGCCCACGTCTGCTTGAGCCCCGCAAGATAATCATCGATGCGGTTCGGATTCACCTTCACCATCGTGACGTTCCAGACTTCCTGGCTCGGTGTGTAATCGGTGAAGACCTCGAAGGCCTGCGCCGGGCCCGCCAGCGCGAGCGTCGCAGCGGCGGCTGCAATTCCAATCTTCTTCATCATCTGTCCCCCCTGGTTGACGGGTGCAAACCCGCGTTGTTGATTGCCCAATCGTCACGGCCTTTGCTCTGGCACTACGCCCTGCAGATAGTCGACCGCGACATGCAGCATGGACCTGAGTCCCACTGCGATCCCGCTCTCGTCCACATAGAACCGGTCGGAATGATTGTCCGGCGCGGTTAACAAGTCCTGGCCCGGCGGCGTGATTCCGACCCAGTAATAGACGCTCGGCGCCTGTCGCGCGTAATAGGGGAAATCCTCGGCCACCATCTGCAAGCCGATCATCTTGACGGCATCATCGCCGAGTGCTGCACGCAGCGACTGGACGACTCTCCTGGTCAGTGCCGGGTCGTTGTTGAGGACCGGGTTCGGCGTCGGATCAAGTTCGAACGTGGCGCTCGCTCCGTTGGCGGCTGCGACATGTTCGACAATGCGCCGGACGCGGTCGATAGTCTGCTGGCGGGACGCCGGGCTGAAGGTTCGCAACGTGCCGAGCATTTCGACGCTGTCGGGAATGATGTTGTGCCGTACGCCGCCATTGATGGCACCGATGCTGACCACGGCAGGCAGCGCCGTGATGTCGGTCTGTCGGCTCACCACCGTTTGCAGCGAGTTGACTATCTGCGCGGCTGTCACGATCGGGTCAATACCGGCCCAAGGCCTTGCGCCATGACTCGACCGGCCGGTGACGACGATCTTGAAGAAATCCGAGCCCGCCATGAATGGCCCGGGCCGCACGCCGACCGTTCCGGTATGCATCGTGGAAATCACGTGCAGCCCGATGATTGCATCGGGTTTCGCGATCTCGAACAATCCTTCCTGCACCATCAGTGGTGCGCCACCCTGTTCGCCCTCCGGCACGCCTTCCTCGGCGGGCTGGAACACGAACATCACCGTGCCGGGCAGGCGCGCGCGCAGGCCCGCGAGCACCTCGGCGGCGCCCATCAGCATCGCCGTGTGGGCATCGTGTCCGCAGGCGTGCATGACGCCGACCGTCCGGCCGCGGAACTCGCTCGTCGCCGTCGACCGAAATGGCACGTCGGTGAGTTCGGTGACCGGTAGCGCATCCATGTCGGCACGCAGCATGATCGTCGGACCCGGCATGCCACCGTGCAGCAATGCGACGACGCCGGTGTGGGCGAT
>JAHFSF010000065.1 GCA_023265875.1 Gammaproteobacteria bacterium
CGTTCGTGCCGTTAATCGTGACGACCACATCTTGTGTGATCGTGCCACCGTGACCATCGTTGATCGTGACCGTGTAGGTTTCCTGCACGCTCTGGCCCGCCGCCAGGTACTGCGCCGCGGAGTTGTTCAGGTTGTAAGTCCAGCCCACCGACCCGTTGGCCGCATTGGCCGCCTCGTTGACCGGACCCAGCGAAAATGTTCCGAGCGTCGTGGTGTTGCCCGCCGCCGCCGCGAAGCTCGCCGTATGCGTGTCGCTCAGGTCGACGTCGTTGAAGGAGATCGTGCCATTCTTGCTTAGCGTCGTGTCTTCCACGACCAGCGCGCTCGCTTCCACGCCGGGCAGGATGGTCGGCCCGTCGTTCGTGCCGACAATCTTCACCGTAGCTGTGGCCCAGCTCAACGTGCCATTGCCGAGCCGGATGGCGTAGGTGAATGTGTCACAAAAGACCTCTCCCACCGCCATGGATTGGAGCTGGGCCTTGAGGGCAGCGCTGAAGCAGTTGGCGTCGTAGCCGACCTTGCCGTCTGCGGTGATCCAGATTTTCGCGCCAAACTTGCTGGAGTCTGTGCTCAGCGCCTCGGTCCTGGCCGTGTCCTGGGCCAGCAGATCGGACGGTGCATAGACCTTGGTGGCCGTCGATGCACTGGTCCCGTCGTCAAGCGACCAGAGTGTCTTGGCGGCGCCGCCGAGGTCGTTCCCCATGACGTCCAGGTACTTGACTGAGAGCAAGTCTTCGGTGAGGCCGGTGCCAGCGAATACGTCATCCACGCCCTGGGGCGTATTGGAAAACGACGTTGTGGTTCCACCGCTGGTGTTGGTAGGCATGACTGCTTCCTTGAATTACGTCTCTTGCTTCACTTGAGAATCTGGAATCGATCGCTCACGACTCTCTCCCCGCCCGCCGCATCGCGACGGTTACCGGCTCGAGCAGATACTGCAACGCGGTCCGTTGCTCACCCTTGAGGTAAACCTCCGCGGGCATGCCGGCCTGCAACTTGAGGTCGCCGGCCGCCTTGAGCGACGCCGCATCCGTCTCGATCAGGGCCGTGTAGTACGGCGCGTTCGTCACCGGGTCGACCAAGCGGTCCCCGGCGACGTAAACAACCTTACCCACTACAAGTTTCGTGATCCGGCGACTGAAGGCTGTGAAGCGGATGTCCGCCTCCTGGCCCATGTGCACGCGATTGATGTCCTCGGTGCGGACCCGCGCCTCGATGACAAGCTGTGCATCGAGCGGCACGATCTCGGCAATCGTCTCGCGCGGCGCGATCACCGCGCCCGGAGTCGTATACTTCAGGCCAATGACTTCGCCGCTGGCAGGCGCTACGATCAACTGCCGGTCGGAGGCGTCTGCAGTCTTGCGCAGTTCCTGTTCCAGCTGCGACACCCGTGACGCACTTTCGCGAAGCTGGTCACTGGCATCCTGCCGGTACTGCCCCTCAAGGGCGTTGATCTTCAGGTCGATCTCCGCGACCCGTTGCTGGGCACGCGCCAGTTCTGAGCGGTGCTCTTCGATGCGCGACGCGTAATCCGCGACGGCCGCCTCCAGCTGCGTTACGCGCGCTGCGGACACGTACCCGTCCTTGCGCAGATTACGGTTAGACTCCAGCTCGCCCCGTTGCAGCCGCAGCGACTCATCGCTACTGTCAATCTGCGCCTGCAGCGCCTCGACTTCCTGGCCCACGCGCGAGCGCTGCTCGCGCAGCAACCCGGTCTGGCCGACCAGTGCATTGCGCCGCGCGGCGAACAGCGAGCGCTCCTTGGCGATCTGGTCAGCGAGGCGTTGATCCGCGCGTGCGGCTGCGACCACGTCGTCGGGGAATGGAATTGAATGCTGCAGCGCCTGCTCCGCCTCGAGCCGCGCGACGCTCGCGCGTTCTTCCATCAGCCGGTAGGTGACCCGGTTCAGGTCCGCGTTCACCGCCACGTCGCCGAGCACGAGCATCGGCTCCCCCATCACGACATGCTGGCCATCGCGTACCCGCACCTCGCGCACGATGCCGCCTTCCTGGTGCTGGACCGGACGCCGGTTCAGGTCGACTTTCACGAATGCGGAGGCAATCACCGCCGCGGACAGCGGCGCGATCGCAGTCCATGCGACCATCGGGATCAGCCCGAACACCAGGAGTTTCACACCCCTGACAGACAGTCGTGACGCTTCGCGGACGTGTTCGGCGACCGGATCGTCAGTTGCGGGAATCAGGTCTGCTGGATTCATGAGGCTTGCTCCATGCGTTCCGCCGGCGCCGGGCGTGACATCTGGACCACGTTGGCGGCCGATGCGCCGTTTCTCTGGCGATCAAGCGCGACGAGCACCTGCGCTGTGGGACCGAAGTGCTGCACCCGGCCACCCTCCAGAACCAGCATCAGCTTCATGTTCTTTATCAGGGAGTGTCGGTGCGTCACGACGATGACGGTCACCGACTCCCGCTGCAGGCGGCCGATCACATCGGCAAGCGCCTGTTCCCCGGCGCCATCCAGGTTGGAATTCGGCTCGTCCAGGATCACGAGGCGTGGGCTGCCGTACAGCGCGCGCGCCAGCGCGATCCGCTGGCGCTGGCCCGGTGACAGCTGCGCGCCCGCGGCATTGACCTGGGTGTCATAGCCCTCCGGCAGCGACAGGATCATCTCGTGCACCTGCGCACGTTGCGCGGCGCTGACGACGAGCGTGGAGTCAACTGGCCCGAGGCGGGCAATGTTCTCGGCGACCGTGCCCTGGAACAGTTCGACATCCTGCGGCACGTAGCCGATCAGCGGCCCCAGCGCTTCCCTGGACCACAGCGACAGGTCCGCGCCGTCCAGTCGCACGATACCGGCCGTCGGCTTCCACAAACCGCAAAGGACGCGCGCCAGCGTGGACTTGCCCGCGGCGCTCGGACCGACGATCACGAGGCTCGCACCCGGCTCGAGGCCCAGCGACACGCCCTGCAGGATCAAACGATCGCAACCCGGCGGGCGGTAAATAATGTTCTGCGCGATGAGAGCGCCTTCCGGCTCCGGCAACGGCATCGGCGCAGGTGTGCGCGCGACGGCATCCAGCAGTTCGCGCAGCCGTCCAAGCGCTGCGCGCCCTTCCGCCAGCACGCGCCAGCTGCCGACCACCTGCTCGACCGGCGCCAGCGCGCGTCCCAGCAGGATCGTGGTCGCGATCATGATGCCGGGCGTGGCCTCATGGGTGATCACCAGGTACGCACCGAGGGCGAGCACCCCCATCTGTATGGCCTGGCGCAGTGTGCGGCTGGTCGCAGTCATCGCGATGGACCGGCGCGAGATCGGTCGCTGCAGTTCGTTGACCTTGTGGTTCAGGCGCCGCCAGCGCTCGATCAGCGCGGGACCCATGCCGAGCGCCTGCACGACTTCGGCGTTGACCATCGACGCTTCCAGGTACCGACCCGAGTTCCCCGCCTCGCGCTGCAGGGACTCGATTCCGGACCGCGTCATGCGATCGTTCAGGACCGCAAGCAACAGCATGACCGTCGCGCTCACGGCGGCGGCGATCCCGAGCGCCGGATGGAACATCCAGATCACCGCGACATAGACCAGGAGCCACGGTGCGTCGAACATGGCGAGCAGCCCTTGCGCCGAAAACAGGCCGCGCAACGTCGCAACGTCGCGCAGGCTCCCGTCCTGGGCTCGCTCGGCGCCGCGCGACTTGGCTGCGAGGACGACCTGGGCAACCGCCGGCGACAGCGATTCGGCAACGATGTTGCCGGCCACGCCCTGCAGCCTGCCACGCAGATAGTCGAACGCGAGCATGATGCCGAGCGCGATCGCGGCGCCCATCAGCAGCATCAGCAGCGTTTCCCGGCTCTGGCTGACCAGCACCCGATCGAAGACCTGCAACATGAAGAGTGCCGGAACCAGCAGCAGCAGGTTCACGACGAGTGAAAACGCCGCGACGTGCATCAGCGGACGGCGCAGCAGTCCATTGAGGGGATTCATGACGAAACGTCCTGTTTCACCGCACACTCCCTGGCTACTGAACCTGTAGCGAAAACGGCCGAGCGTGGCTTTCGCCATGCCCGCCAGAGTCAATCGGCTGGTTCGGTAACCCGGCGTTCTCCCGGGACAGGAGATCCGTGGTTTTGCGGCCTTGCCTCGCGGCAAGTGTGCCCGTTCGTCAGACCATGTCTGGTCGAGGGGCACCGTAGCAAAGCGTCATGACGACACATCACCAATGGCACATAAGCGGGCGAGTTAGTGGTGTAATTGTGACTCGCCTCACAAGCATCGCCTCGACAGTGAACGACTCAGTGCGCATCGCCATGTGGTCCGGGCCACGCAATATCTCGACCGCGTTGATGCGGTCATTCGGCAGTCGTCCGGATACGGCCGTCTGCGACGAGCCGCTCTATGCACACTATCTGCTGGCCACCGGCACACTTCATCCCGGCCGCGACCAGGTCATCACGGCAAATGAGTCCGACTGGCGCAAGGTCACGGCAGCGCTCGTCGGCCCGGTGCCCGACCGGCGCGCGATCTGGTACCAGAAGCACATGGCCCATCACCTGCTGCCCGACATCGGCCGCGATTGGCTGGATCGCTTGATGCATGCCTTCCTGATCCGCGAGCCCGAGGAAATGCTCGCATCGCTGCTGCGCACCTAC
The DNA here is from genome assembly GCA_023265875.1 of Gammaproteobacteria bacterium. Classification (GTDB taxonomy): domain Bacteria; phylum Pseudomonadota; class Gammaproteobacteria; order Steroidobacterales; family Steroidobacteraceae; genus SCUD01. The sequence continues at coordinate 4,609 of JAHFSF010000065.1, forward strand.
CCGCAGGCAGCGCTTGCCGACACCGGGCTGCCGCAGCAATGGGAAATCTTCCAGCGCGTGGCCGATCGCCTGGGCCGCGCGCCACCCGTGGTGGTCGCGAGCGATGTGCTGCGCGATCCGCAGGCGATGCTGACGAGGCTCTGCGAGGCGCTCGGCATCGCATTCCTGCCCGCGATGCTCTCCTGGGCCCCGGGTCGGCGCGCAACCGATGGAGTCTGGGCACCGCATTGGTACGCTGCCGTCGAGTCATCGACGGGTTTCGAGCCCTGGCGGCCGAAATCGGTTGCCATCCCGGCGTCACATCGACCGTTGCTGGTCGATTGCCAGCACTGGTATCAGAAGCTCTACCGGCACCGGCTGGTGCCTTGAGGACGCACCCATGCTCCAGCAATTCGACGAGCGCAACCGCGACCTGATTGTCAACATCAGTGGCCGCCTGGTGCACCGCGACCAGGCGGGTGTCAGCCCCTTCGACAGCGCCGTGCAGGGCGGCGACGCGGTCTGGGAGGGACTGCGGCTCTACGATGGCCGCATCTTCGCGCTCACCGAGCACCTGGACCGTCTGCGCTCTTCTGCGTTGGCGCTGGGTTTCGAACAGGTCCCCGATCACGCGACGATCACTGCCGAGATCCGCCGCACGCTCGAGGCGAATCACATGAAGGATGGCGTGCACATCCGCCTGACGCTGACGCGCGGCATCAAGATCACATCCGGCATGGACCCGCGGCTCAACCGATTGGGACCGACGCTGATCGTGCTGGCCGAACATAAACCGCCGGTCTATTCGAAAAGTGGTCTCAAGCTCTTCACGAGCAGCATCCGGCGCTCGCCGCCCGACTGCCTGGATCCCAAGATCCATCATGCCAACCTGCTGTCATCGATCCTTGCGAAGATCCAGGCGAATGCCGCCGGTGCGGACGACGCGATCATGCTGGACCTGCGCGGCTTCATCGCCGAGACCAATGCGACGCACCTGTTCATCGTGGAGGGCAACCGCGTGCTGACACCGACGCTCGCTGCCTGCCCCGAGGGCATCACGCGCCGGACCGTGCTCGAGATCTGCCGTGCGCAGGCGATTGAATCCGAAGTACGGGATCTGTCGCTGACCGAGCTGTATCGCGCCGACGAAGTTTTCTGCACCGGCACGATGGGCGAACTCGCGGGCGTTACCTGGGTAGACGGCAGGCCCATCGGCGATGGCGATGTCGGCCCGATGACGCGACGGCTGTCGGCCCTGTATGCGAAGCGCACGGCAACCGACGGCACGCAGGTCGTGAACTGACGTATCGGACGGAGCAACCCGATGCAGAGGCTGCTGATCGTCGCGATGGCGTTGCTGGGCGTCGCCGGCTGTGCAGCGCGAGGACAGCTTGACCCGGTCCGGGGTGGACCGACCGGCTGCAGTCCGGAGCGGCCCTTCGCGGAGGGTGCCGAACGGGCAACACTCTGGATCCGGCGATCCGCCGAGTATCGCGCATCGACCGATGGGATCTACCGTGCGGCCCTGCAGGCGTTGCGCCGGGGACTGGCAGACCCTGGCTGGTCGGCGGAGCCTTCGCAGCGCGGCGACCTGTCGGGCCTGCCGCCCGCAGTGGTCATGGACATCGACGAGACGGTGCTCGACAACTCGGTGGCCGAGGCCCGCATGCTGTTGCAGCACACCTGCCCGGCCGATTTCGCCGCGACCTGGGATGCCTGGCTCGCCGAGCGGGCCGCGACCGCGATCCCGGGCGCTGCCGATTTCATCCGCGCCGCACGCGAACTGCAGGATGGCCTGGGGCGCCCGGTGCGCGTGTTCCTGATCACGAATCGTGAATGCTCGGCGCGCGCGGGGCATTCCGGCGCCTGCCCGCAGGAACCGGATACGCTTGCCAACCTCCGCGCGCTGGGACTGGACGCGCCGACGCTGGTGGAGGACCTGATGCTGAAAGGCGAGCAACCCGCCTGGGTCAGCGAGAAACTGCCGCGACGCCAGTTGGTCGCGCGCAACTATCGCATCGTCCTCAACATCGGCGATGACCTTGGCGACTTCATACCGGACGTGCGCCAGCTGCCGCTGGATGGACGCGAACAGGTCCGCTGCCAGCACCGGGACTGGTGGGGCACGCGCTGGTTCCTGGTCCCGAACCCGATGTACGGCTCCTGGCAGCGCGCGCTCGGGCCCGAGCTCGAGATTGCGCTCGCCGCACCGCCATTGCCGCCAGACTGCGCCGGCCCGGGCTGAGCCCTCGCCCACTGTGACGGACTTCAAGGACTGGCGCGAAAGCCGCTGCGGCCGGCCCCGGCTTGGCTTATGTTTAGTTGCATCAGTCCAGACCCGGTGACGAGTGATGACTCCGGCCGACGAACGCGTGCTCCAGTTGCTGCAGAAGTGGCAAAAGAGCCTGGAGCTGCATGCCCGCTATGCCGACCTGCCGGACGACCAGTACTGGCTGGTGCAGCCGTGGCCGACGCACCAGCGACCGACCAAGTGGGTCATCGACCTGTCGCGCCAGCGACTGGCCGACCTGCAGAACATCGTCAAGCCGCGTCTTGCCTCAGGCGACCCGTCGCTGTCCGAGGCGCTGGAAATGATGTCGTTCCTGACCAACCTCGTCGGGTCGCAACACGTCGAGCGCTTCGTGCCCGTCGCCGAGCCCGAGCGCGAGCGCCGGCTGGAAAGGGTCACGCGCGGCAAGTCTGCCAGTCCGGCATCCGCGGCGACCGCGGTCAGGCCGGCGGCCGCGACTGCGAAAGCCAAGAGTGGCGCCAAGGCCACGAAGCCGGCCAATGACACGACCATCACGGCCGTCCTGAAGGATGCTACGCGCCTGCTCGCGTGGGGTCGTGTCTGGCACGAATTGCCGGAGGCCATTGCGCGCATGGCAGGACGTCCGGATATTGCGCAGGTCCGCCAGATACTCCGCAGCAGGCGCAGCACCATCGAACAACGCGCCGCCACGCAGGGGAAACGCTGAGTCATTACAATCTGCGCCCGGATGGATGAGGAATCCACATCGGGCGCACCGGCAGCGGGCCTCACGCGGCGCCTGGCCGCCCTCCTCTACGATGCATTGCTGCTGCTCGCACTGCTGTTCCTCGGGACGCTGGCGATCCTGCCGTTGACCGGCGGCGAGGAAATTACGCCCTCTGCGCAGCACGCGGCCGCGTATCTGTACCGCGGCTATCTCGCGCTGCTCGGTCTGGGTTTCTTTGGCGTGTCCTGGACCCGCAGCGGCCAGACCCTGGGCATGAAGTCCTGGAGGATTCGCCTCGAGTCCGCCAATGGCAGAGCGCCCGGCTGGGGCGCGGCCACACTGCGCTTCACGCTCGGACTCGGCTTCGCCCTCGCCGCATTGTACGGCCTGTCGCTTGGGCACGCGCCCGGCTGGTCGGCGAAGGACCTCGCAGCCGCCGTGCTGTTCGTTCCGTTGGCTGCGAATCATGCGTGGATCCTGCTCGATCGACGCGGGCGCAGCCTGCAGGACATCATCTGCCGGATGCGCGTGATCCGCCTGCCCTAGGCGCTGCGACGGATCGCGACTGCGGCGATCACGGCGAGCAGGAACGTCGGCCCCCAGGCCACCAGCAGGGGATTGAGGTCGTAGACGCGCCCGCTGTTTTCCAGCGTCTGCGTCAGCAGGATGAACAGCACGCCGGCCATGATGCCGAGCACCGTGCGCGCGCCGGCGCCGGCCGAGCGCAGCGGCCCCATCGCGAAAGGCACGGCGAAGACACAGACGACGATTGCGGCGAGCAGCCGGGAAATGCGCGACCACAATGCGATTTCCCAGCTGCGCGAGTCGAGCTTGTTGGCCTGCAGGTGCCCGACATAGGCATACAGATTCATGATCGGCAACGCTTTCGGGTTGGTGACGGCCAGTCCGAGGAAGTCCCCGTTGAATCGTGCGCCTGCCTGCTCGCGGTCCCGGCCACGCGCTTCGATGCTGGGCGCGTCGAGAACCGTCTCGGCATAGTTCGACAGGATCCAGCGCCCGGCATCGTCCTGCGAAGCGGTCTCCGCCCGTCCCACCAGCCGCAGCCGATGGTCGGCGTTGAGCTCATAGACGAAGACGCCGCCGAACAGGTTGTCGGCCGCCTGCTGCCGCACGTTCAGGAACCAGGATCCCTGCCGCACCCAAGCGCTGCTGGTACCGGCAATGTCGATCTGGGAGAACTTGCTGAACATCTTGTGCTGGCGCGCGTAGAGGTCCGCTGGCGGGGCAAAATACTCGCCAAGCACCCACATCGACGCGGCAACGACGAAACCGGCCAGCGCTGCAGACGCGGCGATGCGCGCAATCGAAACGCCCGAAGCGCGGAGGACGGTCAGTTCGCTGTCGCGTGCCAGCGATCCGAGCCCGAGTATCGCGCCGATCAGCGCGCCGATTGGCAGCAATTCGTATGCCTGCTGCGGCAGCGACAGCACCGTGAACAGGAAGGCATCGCCGACGTCGTAGCTGCCCTTGCCGATGTCATTCTGCTGTCCGATGAACGTCATCAGCGTCATCAGCGCCAGCAGCACGGCCATGACCATCAGCGTATGGACCAGCACGTTGCGCGCCAGATACCGGTCGAGCAAGGTCATGCTGCGTTCCTCGCGGCCCCGCGCCGGACAAAGAACGGGCTCTGTCGATGCAGCAGCACCAGCCCGGCAACTGCAATCAACGCATGCACCCACCATGCGCCGAGCAGCGGCGCGATACGGCCCTTCTCGATCCACACCTGCGCTGCCGAGAGCAGGTTGGAATAGACAAAGTAGATCAGGATGGCGATCGCGACCCGGGCATAGCGGCCTTCGCGCGGCCGCAATGCGGACAACGGAACGGCAATCAGCGACAGTACGAGGACCATGACCGGCATCGAGATGCGCCGCTGCACTTCGGCGATGTCGGGCAGCGCCGTCGAGCCGATCAGATCGCTGGTCAGCGTACGCGCTGGATCGTCGCGAGCCGCACCCGGCTCGGGAATCACGATCGGGATGCCATGCTCGACGAACCGGATGCGGCGGAAGTCTGCCCGGCCCGGCACGCCCTCGATGCGCTCGCCATCGTGCAGCACGACCAGCTGCATGCGGCCACCATTGAGGATGCGTTGTTCGGCCCAGGCCGCGGTCGCCACCTCGACACGGTCGCCGACGTAGCGCTGCACGAACACGTTGGCCAGGTGCCCGTCTGCCGCCCGGCGTTCCGCGTAGAACACCGCCTCACCGTCGGAAAACGTGCGAAATGTCCGGGGCTCAAGCTGGCCGAACTGCGCATCGCGCATCGCCCTGCTGCGCAGCTCCTCCGCGCCCTGGCGGGCGGCCGGACCCACCTCGAAGGTCAGCCAGCCCAGCACGACCGTGAGCGGCAGTGCCAGCACGCATACCGGCAGGTACAGTCGCACCGGCCCGACGCCGCAGGCCCGCACGGCCGCCATCTCGCTTTCGTGATACAGCCGGCCCAGGGCAAGCATCACGGCAAGCAGCATGCCGATCGGCACCAGCACGACGAAGTTCTGCAGGGTCGTCAGGCCGATCAGCGAGAAAACGACGTCGCGCGGGAAACCGAACTCGGCGGCCAGCCCGAGAATCTTCGCCAGCTGGCTGCTGACCAGTATTCCCAGCAGCACCGCCGTCACGGCCAGCCACGAAATTGCGACTTCGCGCAGGACATAGCGGTCAAGCGTGCGAAACAAGGCTGTCATCGTGCGGATCCCGGGGCGCGGATCCGTCCTTTTCGATTAAACTGGCACCGACACGGTAAACCACCGCCGTAGCGCACTCAACGGCCAGTGCGGGCCGACGGCGCCAGCAGGGGATGATCGATCATGCAGTTCTACGCCACCGGCGCGTCCGCAGCACGGCAGCGATCCGCCTGCGCCATCGTCGGCATCCATGAGCGGGCCCTGATGACCGGGCCGGCGCGCGACCTCGACCGCCGCATGGGCGGCGCGATCAGCCGCGTGCTGAAGCGCGGGGATTTCAGCGGCAAGCCCGGCGAAGTCCTGCCGCTCATGGACGCCCGCGGCGGTCCCGCCGAACGCCTGTTGCTGGTCGGCCTCGGGCCGCACAAGAATTACGGCCGCAAGGCCTATCGACGCGCGATCGCTGCGGCAAGCCAGTGGCTCGCCAAGGGCGGAGCCGCCAATGCCACGCTGTACCTGCCGCAGGAACCGATCCCCGGCCTCGATGCCTACTACGCCGCGCGCTTCGCGGTCGAAAGCGTTTCCACGACCCTTTACCGGATACCCGACCTCAAGTCCGGCAAGAAGCCGCCCCGGCCACGGCTCGCGCGCTTCGGCATCGGCGTGACCTCGGCAGACCTCGCGGCCGCGCGCCGCGGCGTCCGCGACGGGCGCGGCATCGCGGCGGGCATGGCATTGACCCGGGACCTCGCCAACCTGCCAGCCAATGTCTGCACGCCGACGTACCTCGCTGGCGCCGCGCGCCGGCTGGCCGGCGAGCACCGCAAGGTGCGCGCGCGCGTGCTCGACGTGCGCGCGATCCGGAAACTGCGGATGGGCTCTTTCCTGTCGGTGACGCATGGCTCCGACGAACCGCCCCGCCTGATTGTGCTCGAATATCGCGGCACACGCGCCAGGACAGCGCCGGTCGCGCTGGTCGGCAAGGGCATCACCTTCGACACCGGCGGCATCTCGCTGAAGCAGCCGACCGCAATGGATGAGATGAAGTTCGACATGACCGGCGCCGCCAGTGTGTTCGGCACAATCAAGGCGCTGGCAATGATCGGCGCGGCGATCAACGTGGTCGGCATCGTG
>JAHFSF010000066.1 GCA_023265875.1 Gammaproteobacteria bacterium
CGAGCATGGGCCCGCGTACGCAGTCCCCGACCGCCCACACGTCGGCCGCCCCCGTGCGGCAGTGTTCATCGACCTCGATGAAACCGCGTTCATCTAGCACGACGCCGGTGCCTTCGCCCAGCAGTCCCGTGGTGAATGGGCGGCGGCCGATGGCGACGACCAGCCGGTCGACGACCAGCGACTGCGCGCCCTTGGCATCCGAAAAGCCGACGTGTACGCCGTCCATGCGGACCTCGGCGCCAGTGACCTTGGCACCGAGGCGGATGTCGAGGCCGAGTTTCCTGAAGTGGCGGGCCGCCTCCTTCGCGAGCTGGCCGTCTGCCATCGGCAGGAGCTGCTCGAGCGCCTCGAGGACGACGGTCTCGGCGCCCAGCCGGCGCCACACGCTGCCGAGTTCGAGGCCGATGGCACCCGCGCCGATGACGCAAAGGCGCTCCGGCACGGTGCTGAAGTCCAGCGCGCCCCAGGAATCGACGATCGCCTTGCCATCAAAGGCCACGCCATGCAGCGGCATCGGTTCCGAGCCCGAGGCGAGCACGATGTGTTTCGCGCTGAGCGTGCGCTTCGCGCCGTCGTGACCGCTGAACTCGACCTGGCGACCGGCGAGCAGGCGGCCATGGCCCTGCAGCGGCACGACGCCGGCGGCCTTGAACAGCGCCAGGATTCCCTGGGTGCTCTGGCGGACGATCCCGGATTTGCGTTTCTGCATCGTGGCGACGTCGAAGCCGATTCCTTCCAGCGTCAGGCCGTGCAGCGCAAACTCGTGTTGCGCCCGGTGATAGAGCTCGGATGATTCGAGCAGCGCCTTGGACGGGATGCAGCCGGCATTGAGGCAGGTGCCGCCAAAGGCCGCGCTGCCATCGCGATTCTTCCATTCATCGATGCAGGCGACGGAGAGCTTGTTCTGGCCGGCGCGGATCGCGGCCGGATATCCTGCCGGTCCGCCGCCGATGACGATCACGTCGAAACTGTCAGCCATATCCGCTTACCTCGTCAGACCTGCAGCAGCAGACGCGCCGGGTCCTCGATCGCTTCCTTGACCGCGACCAGGAACTGCACAGCCTCGCGGCCGTCGATGATGCGGTGATCATAGGTCAGGGCCACGTACATCATCGGATGCACGGCGACCTGCTCGCCGACGGCGACCGGCCGCGGCTCGATCTTGTGCAGGCCGAGGATCGCGCTCTGCGGCGCGTTGACGATCGGCGTCGACAGCAGCGAGCCGAACACGCCGCCATTGGTGATCGAGAAAGTCCCGCCGGTCAGTTCCTCGAGCGTGATGGTGCCGTTGCGGCTGCGCTCGGCAAAACCGACCACGGCCTTTTCAATGCCGGCGAAGTCCATCTGGTCCGCATCGCGCAGCACCGGCACGATCAGGCCACGGTCGGTCGAGACGGCGACACCGATGTCGAAATACTCGTGATAGACGATGTCGTTGCCTTCGACCGAGGCGTTGATGACGGGATAGCGCCGCAGCGCCTCGATGCAGGCCTTGACGAAGAAGGAGCTGAAGCCGAGCCGCACGCCATGGCGCTTCTCGAAGGCTTCCTTGTAGCGGGCGCGCAGCGCCGTCAGCGCCTGCATGTCCAGCTCGTTGAACGTGGTCAGCAATGCCTGCGTGGCCTGCGCCTCGACGAGCCGCTGCGCGATCCGCGCGCGCAGGCGGGACATCGGCACGCGTTGCTCGAGGCGGCCGCTGGCCGCAACGCCGGCCGTTTCGAGCGTGTGCTCCTCGACGAGGCGCTTCGCCGCCGGCGACGGCTTGCCCGCCGCCTCGCCTTTCGGTGCCGGGGCCGCCTTGACGGGCGCCGGTTCGGCTCGCTTCGCTTCGGCCGCTTTCCGCGCCTGGGCCTTGGCCGCCGGAGCTGCCGGTGCTGCCGTCACCTCGGCTTCCTGAATGACCGCGAGCAACTCCCCGCTCGTCACGGTCGTGCCCGCTGCCTTTTCCAGCGTCGCCAGCACGCCCGTGACCGGCGCCGGCAGCTCCAGGACCACCTTGTCGGTCTCGAGGTCCGCCAGGTTCTCGTCGCGCCGGACCGGGTCGCCCGCCTTCTTGTGCCAGACGACGAGCGTCGCATCGGCGATCGACTCGGGCAGCTGCGGCACACGGACTTCAGTGGTCATGACTTCTTCCTGGTCGGGGCGACCGTCAGGCGATGCGTGTCGCGGTGCGTATCCTCGGTCTCCGATCCGTACAGCGCGGCCTGCACCAGCGCCTGTTGCTCCTGCTCGTGCAGCGCGTGGACGCCGGTCGCGGGCGCCGCGGCGCCTGCCCGGCCAGCGTACAACAGCGAATGCGCGGCGCCGAGCGTTCCCTGCAGCCGGTGGCGAATCTGGTACCAGGCGCCCTGGTTCTGCGGCTCTTCCTGGCACCAGACGATTTCGCGCGCCTCCGGATAGCGCCGGATCACCGCCTGGTACTCGTCGGCCGGGAACGGATAGAGCTGTTCGATGCGGACCAGCGCGACCTCGGCGGTCTGGTCCGCCCGCCGGCGCTCGAGCAGGTCGTAATACACCTTGCCGCTGCACAGCACGATGCGCCTGACACTGGCAGGCTGGATCGGGTCCTGTTCGTCCATCACTGTTTCGAAATGACCCTCCGCCAGGTCCTTGATGCTGGACACGGACAGCTTGTGCCGCAGCAGGCTCTTCGGCGTCAGGACGATCAGCGGCTTGCGCAGCGCCCGCAGCGTCTGCCGGCGCAACAGGTGGAACATCTGGCCCGGTGTTGACGGCACGCAGACCTGGCAGTTCAGCTCCGCGGACAGCTGCAGGAAGCGTTCCAGGCGTGCGGAACTGTGCTCGGGCCCCTGCCCCTCGTAGCCGTGCGGCAGGAACAGCGTGATGCCGGATACGCGGCCCCATTTGGCTTCGCCGGAGGTGATGAATTGGTCGATGATCACCTGCGCGCCGTTCGCGAAGTCCCCGAACTGGCCTTCCCAGATCACGAGCGTATCCGGATCGGCCGTCGAGTATCCGTATTCGAAGCCGAGCACCGCCTCTTCCGACAGCGTCGAATCCGTGACGCGGAACTGCGCCTGCTCCTTCCCGAGGTCCTCGAGCGGGACATGGACCCGGCCCGTCACCTGGTCATGCAGGACGGCATGACGGTGGAAGAAGGTCCCTCGCGCCGTGTCCTGTCCCGTCAGGCGGATTCGATGGCCTTCGGCGAGCAGCGTGGCACAGGCCATCGTTTCAGCCGCGCCCCAGTCGAGTGCGAGTTCCCCCGCATACATGCGCCTGCGGTCGTCGATGATGCGCGCGACGCGCGGATGCAGCGTGAAATCCTCCGGAACGCGGGTCAGGCGCGCGGCGAGCGAAGCGAGCCGGTCCCGGTCCACCGCCGTGCGCGGGCTCTCCGACCAGTCGCCATCCAGGTGCCGGCTCCAGTCCACCGTGTACCGATTGCCCGACGTGCCGGCGAAGGCGCGCGCCAGCGGCCGGCCCTCGTCGAGCCCGCGCCGGTAGTCCTCGGAGATCTCGGCCGCCTCGCCTTCGGCGATGATCTCGTCCTGCTCGAGCCTGCGTCCATAGAGCTGGACGGCCGTCGGATGGCGGCGGATCGCCTGGTACATCAGCGGCTGCGTCGCCGCGGGTTCATCCGCTTCGTTGTGGCCATGACGCCGGTAGCAGACCAGGTCGATGACGACGTCCTTGCGGAATTTCATCCGGTAGTCGAGTGCGAGGCGGCCGGCGAACACGACCGCCTCCGGGTCATCGGCGTTCACGTGGAAAATCGGGGCCTCGATCATCTTCGCGACATCGCTGCAGTAAAGCGTCGAGCGCGCGTCCTCGGGATCGCTGGTCGTAAAGCCGATCTGGTTGTTGATCACGATGTGCAGCGTGCCGCCGGTGCCGAAGCCGCGCGCCTGCGACAGTTGCAGGGTTTCCATGACCACGCCCTGGCCGGCGAACGCCGCGTCGCCGTGGATCAGCACCGGCACGACGCGGGAGCCCGTGGCATCGCCGCGCCGCTCCTGGCGGGCGCGAACCGATCCCTCGACGACCGCGTCGACGACTTCGAGGTGGGACGGATTGAAAGCGAGCCCGACGTGCACGTTGCCGCTCGCGGTGCGCAGGTCGGCCGAAAATCCCTTGTGATACTTGACGTCGCCCGAGCCCTGCAGCGCCGCCAGGTCCACCTTGCCCTCGAATTCCGAGAACAGCGACGCCGGCGGCTTGCCGAGCACGTTGACCAGCACGTTCAACCGGCCCCGGTGCGCCATGCCGATCACGATGTCCTCGACACCGGCCGCCCCGCAGCGTTGCACCAAATCGTCGAGCAGCGGGATCAACGCATCGGCGCCTTCGAGCGAAAAGCGCTTCTGCCCGACGTACTTCGTGTGCAGGTATCGCTCCAGGCCTTCCGCCGCGCACAGCTGCCACAGCAGGTTGAGTTTTTCTTCCCGCGTGAAGCGCTGCTGCAGCCGGCCGTCCTGGAATCGGTCCTGCAACCACAGGCGCTCATCGCTCGCCGAGACCTGGGCGAATTCGGCGCCGATGCGACCGGCGTAAATCTCGCGCAACTGGGCGAGAATCTCCCGCAGCAGCATCTGCTTCTCGACGCCACCGGAGCGGCTGCCGGTGAAGAACTCGGTCTCCAGGTCGGCGTCGGTCAGCCCGACGTGGGCCGGTTCGAGCACATCCGGCATCGGACGCTGCATCAGGCCGAGCGGATCGATGTCCGCGATCAAATGACCGCGATTGGCATAGAACTGGATCAGCCGCGAAACCGCCGCCTGCTTTTCGGTGTCGGCGGCGCCACTGGCAGCCGCCACACCGATCGCCGCGACGGTAGCGACGCGATCCGCGCGACGCGCGGGCATCGGTGCGGTGACGACTCGCGGCTTTCCTGGCACGCCCGGTCCGAGCTGCTCGAAGAAGACCCGCCATTTCGAATCAAGCGATGCGGGGTAGCTCTGGAAACGCTCGTAGAGTCCCTCGACGTAGGGCGCGTGGGCGCTCGAGAACGGGCTCGACTCGTACAGCTCGCGCAGGGAGACGCTCATGGACCGTCGAATTATACCGGACCAAACTGGTACGGAAACGAAGAGCTTCCAGCGGCTTAGCAGCGATAACTGGCGCCCCGGGCCGGAGTTGAACCGACGACCTGCCGCTTAGGAGGCGGCCGCTCTATCCACTGAGCTACCGGGGCGAATTGGTGGAGCGGAAGGGGATCGAACCCTCGACCTCTGCATTGCGAACGCAGCGCTCTCCCAGCTGAGCTACCGCCCCACGACGAGGGCCGGGATTGTAATAACCCGCAGCCGTGGCGGCAAGCAAACACAACCCGACACGGCTGACGGCGATTCGCGCATCGTGTACCGTTCGTGTGGCATGAGAATCCGCGACGCAACGCCTGCTGACCTCGCGTTCATCGCCAGCGCCAACGCCGCCATGGCGCTCGAGTCGGAAGGCTTGACCCTCGATCCCGCGCTGCTGCTGCCCGGGGTCCGCGCGGTCATCGACGAACCGTCGCTCGGCCGCTACTACCTCGCCGAAGTCGACGGCCAGCCGGTCGGCCAGCTGATGACGACGTATGAATGGAGCGACTGGCGCAACGGCCTGTTCCTGTGGATCCAGTCGGTCTATGTGCTGCCGGGGCACCGCAGATCGGGGGTTTTCCACTCGCTGTTCCGGCATCTGGAAGCGCAGGCACGGGCCGACCCGAAGATCTGCGGCGTCCGCCTGTACGTGGATCGGGGCAATGCGCGGGCCCAGGAAGTCTATGCCCGCCTCGGCCTGCATCGTTCGAATTACACTGTCATGGAAACCGTGTACCGGGGTCCGGGATCCCGTCACTGAGGAGACATCCGATGCTGGCGAACGGTGAGCGAGCCCCGGACTTCACGTTGCCGGACCAGGACGGAAGGGAGCAGACGCTGTCCGGACTGCTGTCCGGTCAACCGATGATCCTGTATTTCTATCCGGCGGACTTCACGCCGGGCTGCACGAAGGAAGCGTGCGACCTGCGCGATCTGCATGCGCAGATCCTGTCGGCCGGCCTGCGCGTGGTCGGCATCAGCCCCCAGTTACCGGACAGCCATCGCCGCTTCCGCGACCAGCATGCCCTGCCCTTCACGCTGCTGTCCGACGTGGACAAGGTCGTGATCCGCGCCTTCGGTGTGGACGGGCCACTGGGCATCGGCGTGCGGCGCGCGACATTCCTCATCGATGCCCAGCGGCAGGTCATGGACTCCGTGCTGGCCGACCTGCGCATCAGCCGCCATCAGGAATTCGTCGAGCGCGCGATCGCCGCTAGGGCAGATCCAGGCGCGTCACCGACGCCCGGCTGAATCGCGGCAGGGCCACGATATAGACGATCCCGTATTCGGCCGCGCTCATCGGCGGAACCTTGCGGCCGCTCAGTTCCTCGACGATCGCCGGCACCGTATCCGAGTGCCCGACGATCAGCACCCGCCCGCCGCGGTATTCGTCCCGAGCGCGTTCCGCCGTCCGCTCGATGTCCGCCGCCGGGACCACGATGACCGGCACGCCGAGGCGGTTGGCCAGCGGCCGGACGGTCTCCTGCGTGCGCCGGAACTGGCTGACGATGATGCCATCGATGCGGAATTCAGTGGGCGACTGACCGAAGAAATTTGCGAGCATCTTCGCCCGCTCCTCGCCCGCCGGGGACAGCGGCGGATCCTCGATGGGCGTCGCCGCTTTTTCGGCGTGCCGCATCACGATGACCGTCGTCGTCGAGGCGACCGACAGCAGCCAGATCGCGAGCGCAACCACGAGCAATCCGGCAAGCGCGGTGAGCCAGACCGGGGCCAGGAACGGGCGACGCTTCAGGCTCGCATATTCCTTGTTGTACATCGGGCCGATGATACTCCCGGGACAGGCGCTCCGGCTTGCCGGCGCCGGCCGGGGCTCAGGAGACGAGCAGGTCGCAGCCGGTCGCCTCGATCGCGCCGAGCGTATGGCTGACATCCTGCCAGGTGGTCTGGTGCGACATGATGCAGAACCTGAGCGAATAGGCCCCGTGCAACCGCGTGGACGACAGCATCGCCGTGCCGGCCGCGATGATGCGCGCCTGCAGCCGCTCGTTCAGCTCATCCAGCCGCGATGCCGGCAGCCCGCAGTCCCGCGGCCGGAAGCGGAAGCACAGTATCCCGAGCGACGGCGGGCTCAGGAGCTCGAGAAACTCCGAATTCCTGACGTAGTCTCCAGCCCGGTCGGCGAGTTCGATGGCGCGCGCAACCGCCTGCCGGAACGCAGCCATGCCAAAGGTCTGGACGGACATCCAGACTTTCAGCGCACGGAACGACCGCGTCAGCTGCAGGCCACGGTCGGCAAAGTTGACCTGCTCCATCCCGAGCCGGGTGTCCTGCATGTACTCCGCCTGGAACCGGAAAGCGCGCTCCAGCGTCGCGATGTCGCGCACCAGCAGGCACCCGGCCTCGAATGGCTGGAACAGCCACTTGTGCGCGTCGAGGCTGATGGAGTCGGCGAGCTGCAGGCCTGCGAGCAGGGCGCGACCGCGCTCGCTGAGCACCGCGAAGCCGCCATAGGCCGCGTCCACGTGCAGCCAGATCTTTTCCCGCGAGCAGTACGCGGCGATTTCCCGCAGCGGGTCGATGGCGCCGGTGTTGGTGGTACCGGCATTGGCGCAGATCGCAATGGGCGTGTAGTCGCGCGCCCGCGCCGCGGCCACCGCCTGCGCGAGCGCGGCGATCGGCAACCGGAAATGCTCATCCGACGCGACCTTGATGATGCCATCCGGGCGCACGCCGATGATGCGTGCCGCGCGCTCGATCGCGCTGTGCCCCTGGTCACTGACGAAGATCGCGGGGCGCGCGGGCGCGCCGTGATGCTCGCGCGCGGCGACGAGCGCGTCGAGGATTGCGGCGGATCCGCCGGAAGTGAAAAGTCCGCCGGCGGTCGCGGGATAACCGACCCATTGCCGGAACCAGTCGATTACCACCAGTTCGAGCTGGCTCGGGCCGCCGGAACCGAGCCAGGTGCCCTGGAATATATTGAAGCCTGCGGCCACAAAATCCGCGATCACGCCCGGCCAGGTCGGGGCCGACGGAATGAAGGCGAAGAAGCGCGGATGATCCACGCGCGCGGCCACCGGCAGCACGTCGCGCACCGCCCGCTCGAGCACGTCGCGCGCCGCGCGGCCTTGCTCGGGCGGCGGCTCGCGCAGGAGTGGCTCGAGCTCGACCCGCGAGGCGCCGCGCCATGGCCGATCGCCTGCCAAGCACTCGATGCGGGCGATGATCAACTCGACGGCGCGATCGGCCAGATCGCGCATGGCCTCGGCCGACATGGTCAGGTCACTGGAAGGCTTCGGGCCAGGGTCATTCATTGCCTCATTGCGCCTCTGGGAAACGACGGGTGGAAAAAGCATAAACTATGCGCCATTCGAAGGTGCGGCCTGGTGAACACAGGCTGACACTGCGAGGGGAACCCGTCATGGCCATCGAGTCCGACAAGGACGACCTCTTTCACGAGCCTCGCCCGGCCATCGGCGACTTCCGTTTCGACCGTTCGGTCGCGACGGTATTCGACGACATGGTCACGCGCTCGGTCCCCTACTACGTCGAAATCCAGCGCATGCTGGTCGAGCTGGTGCGGGATTTCGCGCTGCCCGACAGCGCGGTTTACGACCTGGGCTGCTCGACCGGCACGACCTTCATCAATCTCCACCCGCACCTTGACCCCCGGATCCGTTTCGTCGGGGTGGACAATTCCGCCGAGATGCTCGAAAAATGCCGCGCCAAGTTCAAGGAACACGGCGTCAACCGGCCATTCGAGCTGCAGTGCCGGGACCTCAACGACGGCATCGTGGTCGAGGACGCCTCGGTCGCCATGCTGATCCTGACGCTGCAGTTCATCCGGCCGCTGCGCAGAGACCGGTTGATCGCCGACATCTACAAGGGGCTGCGTCCGCAGGGCTGCCTGCTGGTGGTGGAGAAGGTCCTTGGGGAGGACTCGCTCTTCAACCGGCTGTTCATCAAGTACTACTACGACATGAAGCGCCGCAACGGCTATAGCGAGAGCGAGATCTCGCAGAAGCGCGAGGCGCTCGAGAATGTCCTGATCCCCTACAAGCTGCTCGAGAATCGCGAGCTGCTGCTGGCGACCGGCTTCCGCCACGTCGATGTCTTTTTCAAGTGGTACAACTTCTGCGGACTGGTGGCGGTCAAGTGATGATCGCGCTCGGCAACTTCCTGTTCCGTTACCGCAATGCGCTGTTCCCGCTGGTGTTCGTCGTGTTGCTGGTCCTGCCGGGGCTCCCGCTGTTTGCCGATCCGCTGGTGCCTGCAGCCGCCGGCGCCGTAATTGCGATGACGGGCCAGGCCGTGCGCGCGACGACCATTGGACTGCAGTACATCGTGCGCGGCGGACGGCATGGCAAGGTCTATGCCAACGACCTCGTCACCGGCGGCGTCTACAGTCTCAGCCGGAACCCGATGTACGTGGGCAATGTGTTGTTGATGAGCGGCCTCGCGCTCGCCTCCAATTCCCTCGCGACCCTGCTGTGCGGGCTGGTGCTCGCCCTCATCACGTATTCGGCGATCGTGGCCGCCGAGGAACACTACCTGCGCGGGAAGTTTGGCGCGGCTTTCGAGGAATATTGCCGCGACGTGCCGCGATGGCTGCCGCGGCTCGGGGCTGCGCGCGGGCTGCTGGCCGGCAGCACATTTCACTGGCGCCGGGTCATCGTGAAGGAGTACGGCACGCCGTTTGCCTGGATCGGCATGCTGTGCCTGATCGTCTTCTACCAGCTATGGCGGACCGGCCAGCTCCAGGCGCGCCAGCAGATTGTCCAGGGACTGCTGGTGTTGCTGGTCATCGCAGCCGGTCTCTGGGGCACCGCCAGGATCCTGAAGAAAACCCGCCGGCTGGTCGCCGACTGAACCAGGCACGGGTAAATCTAATGAAGAAGGGGACGGCGGTCGGGCACCCGGCTGCGACGGACAGCGATGCCAAGGAGATCGCGCGGCTGCGCGGCGAGCTGGATCGCGTCAATCAAAAGCTGCTGTCACTGCTCGAGGAACGTGGACGACTCGTTTGCGAGGTGATGGCGATCAAGGGCAGGCTCGACATGCCGCGGCGGGACGACAGCCGCGAGCGGGAAATGATCGAGGCGCTGCTCCGTGGAGCGTCCGGCGTCTACGCCGAAGCGATGCTCGTCCGCATCTTCACCGCCATCTTCGAGGCATCGCGGGAACTGCGGCCGCCGGGTTCACCGGCGCCCGGGGCTTCACGCGACTGAGCGCCCGTCCGGCGCAGCGCGATGGCAGGCATCAGCGGAACAGGGCTTCGTCCAGGATCGACCCCTTGCCGACCGGCCGGCCGATCGCGATCCAGGCGGCCCACGAATCCGCCGACTTGCCGGCACCGAAGGTAATGAACCCGATCGGCGACTCTCCGCCGAAATAGGCCGATACGCCGTAGATCTCCCCGTCCGGCACCGGATCCACGCGGTCGTAAAGCCAGCCGGCCTGCAATCCCAGGCCACCGTAGAGCGCCTTGTTCCTGATCGACAGCTGGTCCGACATGCGCCAGAGCAGGTTGCCGCTGACCGTCCAGTAGCTGCGCGCCCGCAACTCGTCATGCGCGTAACCGGGGAAACTCTGCGGGCCGCCGAGCGAGAATGCGCGATCGCCGGGCAGGTCGTTCCCCAGATCGGCCCCGCCGGCCGCAGTGACCCAGACATATCTCTTGCCGAACAACTTCGACACGCGCAGGCCGCCCTCGATGCGCTCCCAGTCGCGATCCGCCCCGAGGGAACTGTCGGAGCTCATGTACTCGACCTGGGCGGCAACACCCCGGGTCGCGAAGGCCGGCGAATCACGGGTATCCAGGATCGCCGTAGCCGACAGTCCGGCGTCCGTGAAGTTGAATTCCGGCAGCAATGCGATACCCGTGCTGACCTTCGACCGACGATCGTCCAGCCAGTAGCCGACCCGGACCTGTCCGCTCTTCGCCAGATTCGCGCCCAGTTCAACGCCTCCTTCGAGATCGACGAGCTGGTAGGTGGCGATCCGGGTGCCATCGTTATAGACGTCCTCGATGGATCGGCGCGCCAGCAACTGCGGCTCGATGAAGAAGGTCTGCGCAACGTTGATCGGCTGGTACAGGCTGGTCGCGAAAAGCGTCTCGAATCCAAGCTGCACCCGGTTCCGCCACTGGCCGCCGTAGGCATTCAGCCAGCGGCGTACGTGCTGCACGCCGAGCACGAAATTCAGTTCGCCGCCGCCGTCCGCATACAACCCGATGACCGGCCGGAGGAAGTCTGGCCCGATCGTTTTTTCCTTCGGCAGCCAGACGAGCGCCGGATGTGCAGGATCGTCCAGCAGCCGGTATTCG
>JAHFSF010000067.1 GCA_023265875.1 Gammaproteobacteria bacterium
AGACGTCGACCGTTTCGGAGGTCTTGAGCGTCGGTTTGCCGCATTTCTGCAGCAACTCCTCTACCGAGACATCTTTCGAAACGATCCACTGGCCGCAGCGGAATCCCTCCGCGATGGCGGCGGTGCCAAACAGCAACAGGCCTGCCACCATCAACGATGCTGCCAACATGCGAGCCGGAGTCCCCGAGTTCGCCCGTGACATGACAATCATTTCCTGGTCCTGTGACCGAGGATGCGAGCCGGCAGGAACAGTATGGCCCGAAGCAAGGCGAATACCGCCTCGAAGGTGATGCCGATCAGGCGGAACGGCAACGACAGCAGCCACACGATCGGCCATAGGATCAGCGCCAGCAAGGCAAGGGGCCAGCAGAGCACGAGCAGGATCAGCCAGCCAATGAATGTGAAAAAAGAACTCACTTGTGGCTCCGGCGATCACGCACCTGCGTCATTCGGGCAATGTCACGCCCGAGCCGCCCATTTCCTTCGGTACGTCTTTTTGCTTCGGCAAGCCATCCTTGATGCGCAACACTGTCTCCTGGTAGTGCACGTGCACACCGGGCTTGAACGGAAAACCCGGAATGGTCGCGGCGTACACGTCAATAAGGCTCCAGGCCGGGTGGTCCGTGAACACATGGCCGCCGCAGGTCCGGCACCATTTTCGCGAGCTGCCCGGGGTCTTGTTGTAAGTGCCGATCTGGTCCGCACCCTGCGTAATCTTCACGGCATCGGGCTTCCACAGGCTGAAGGCATTGACCGGACCTGCCGACCAGTGTCGACACGAACCACAGTGGCAATAGCCCATGGCAGCAGGTTCGCCTGTCACCGTGAACTGGACCGCGCCGCAGAAACAGCTGCCTTTGTATGTACCCATGCTGCGACTCCGTGGCCTGAATTCCTGATTTGGCGCGCCCGGCGGGAGTCGAACCCACGACCTACGGCTTCGGAGACCGTCACTCTATCCAGCTGAGCTACGGGCGCGTTGTCTGGTCTTGCGCGGGCGGTCGATCCGCCGGCCTCGAACTGAATCGCGATTTTAGCGGCCACGGTGGCGAAGCGCCAATGCGCGCCTTTCGCCGCGGAGGTTCGCCCCGCTATAATCCCGGCCCCGAATATTCCCTTGCGAGAACGTCACCGTGGCCAGGCCAGACCGGCATTTCGTCAACGTTTTCAGCGCTGTGCTCGGCATCCTGATCGCGATCGCGCTGGTCCTGATCGGCGTGTCGCGACTCATGGACAACCGCCCGAGCGGCGCACGCAATGTCGAAGACCCGCTGATGCAGGCGGAGGCGCATGAGCGCATCAAGCCCTTCGGCCAGGTGGCGGTCGCTGGCGCCGACAATTCCGCGCTCGCAGTCGAAGCGCCACCGGCAGCTGCCACGGCTGTGGCAGCTGCAGCACCGGCCGTGCCAGCGGCACCTCCGGGCAAAGCCCCCGTTGCTGCGGCCACACCGGCCAACGGCAAGGCAACCTTTGAAATGGCGTGCCAGGTCTGTCACGGAGCCGGCATCGCCGGCGCGCCGAAAGTCGGCGACAAGGCCGCCTGGGCGCCGCGCATTGCCCAGGGCACGGTCATACTGCAGAAGCATGCGCTCGAAGGCTTCCAGGGTTCCAGGGGCGTGATGCCAGCCAAGGGCGGACGCGCCGACCTGTCGGATGACGCCGTCAAGGCTGCCATCGAGCACATGGTCTCGCAGAGCCGCTGAGCGGCCTGCGCGGTCACGCGGTCGCGATGAGCGGCTCGCGGTCCAGCCGCCGGTAGCCGATCGCTTCGGACAATTCCGCGACTCCCACCTGCTCCTGCCCGGCGAGATCGGCGATCGTACGCGCGACACGCTGGATCCGGTGGCAGGCGCGAGCCGAGAGTCCCAGCCGCCGCGACGCGCTCTCCAGCAGGACGTGCTCGCAGATGCCGAGCGCGGCAGCGCGCTGCAGCAGTTCGGGCTCGAGCCTCGAATTGAGCGCGCCGCGCTCGCGCTGGCGCCCGCGAGCCATCGCGACCCTGACCGCAACTGCCGCGCTCCCCTCCGGCGGCCGCGCGGTTTCCCTCAGCACCGCGTACGGCAGTCGTGGCACTTCCACATGCATGTCGATCCGATCGAGCAATGGACCCGACAGCTTCGCGAGATAGCGGCGGATCACTTGCGGCGTGCATCGGCAGCGCCCGTTGGGATCGCCCGCGTAGCCGCAGGGGCAGGGATTCATCGCGGCGATGAGCTGGAAGCGCGCGGGAAAATGCCCGCGGTACGCGGCTCGCGCGACGCTGACGTTGCCGGTCTCGAGTGGCTCGCGCAGCGCTTCCAGCACGTCGCGATGAAACTCCGGCAACTCGTCGAGGAACAGCACGCCGTGATGCGCGAGCGAGATCTCGCCCGGCGTCAGCCGCCCGCCGCCACCGATGACAGCCGCAGCGGAGGCCCCGTGGTGCGGCGCCCGAAACGGGCGGCGTCGCCAGTTCGCCACCGGTGGCAATTCACGGCCGAGCGAATGCAGCATCGCGCATTCGAGGGCCTCGGCATCGTCCAGCGGCGGCAACAGCCCCGGCAAACGTTGCGCGAGCATGCTCTTGCCGGATCCAGGCGGGCCGATCAGCAGCAGGCTGTGCCCGCCGGCAGCCGCGACTTCGAGCGCGCGCCGCGCTGCCGCCTGGCCGCGCACATCGCCAAAATCGGGCGCAGTCGCTGCGCAATCCGGCAGTGCGCCACCGCAGGCGAAATCGAGCCCGGCGCCGCCGCGCAACCCATTGCAGACAGCCATCAGGTTGGCGGCGCCGGCCACCTGCGCGCCGCTCGCGACGCGCGCCTCGTCGGAATTCGCCACGGGCATCACGAGCCGGCGGCCATCCCGCACGGCATGCACCGCGGCGGCGAGCGCCCCGCGCACCGGCCGCAGCTCGCCCGACAGCGACAATTCACCGTAGAACTCGGTGCCGTCGAGGGTGCCGGCCGGATACTGCTCCGACGCGGCGAGGATGCCGAGCGCAATGGCGAGGTCAAAGCGCCCGCCTTCCTTCGGCAGGTCAGCGGGCGCGAGATTGACGGTGATGCGTCCGGCCGGGAATTCATAGCCGCAGTGCGCGAGCGCCGCACGCACGCGATCGCGGCTTTCGCGCACCGCAACTTCGGCGAGGCCGACGACCGAGACCTGCGGCAAGCCGGCGCCGCAATGCACCTCGACGCGCACCAGCGGCGCATCGAGCCCGAACTGCGCGCGCGTCAGGACGGTCGCGAGAGTCATGGCGCGCCGCCACAGCGCGCGCAGGCCTTCAGCCGGGTTTCCGGCCCTCGAGGGCAGCGATTCGCTGCTCCAGTTCCTCGAGTCGCTCGCGGCTGCGGCGCAGCACGCCGGACTGGATGTCGAACTCCTGGCGTGTCACGAGATCGAGCTTCGCAATCCCGCTCTGCAGCACGGCCTTGAAATTCTGCTCGAGGTCGTTCTTGAGCGCGGTGAGCCCGGGCGGCACGGCATCGGCGAGGCGGCGGGCGAGATCGTCGAGCGATTTCGGATCGAAAGTCATGATGGGGCTCCGGGTTAACGAAAGCTTCAGGGCCGCGAGCCGGCGCGTCAAGCAATGCACCGTGACAAGGCAGGACACCGCCTCCGCTGCGCCGCGGCGGTGCAACCGCCATCCCATACGATGCAGGGCAGACACACAAGTCATTGATTTTCAAGCAACTCATCGCTGGCACGGATGCTGCAGTCCCAGCAGGGACGCTACCCGGATTCGGCGGCGGGCGGCCCCCTTGAATGTGGCCGGTGCCGGCATTTATCGCGCGGAGCCCTGGAGGACGACATGGCCGACAGCGGCGACACGGCATGGATGATCGCGGCGACTGCGCTCGTGCTGCTGATGACGATTCCGGGGCTCGCACTCTTCTACGCCGGCATGGTGCGGGTCAAGAACGCGCTGTCGGTGCCGATGCAGTGCTTCACGATCACGGCGCTCGTCTCCGTGCTGTGGATGGTTTACGGCTACAGCCTCGCATTCGACACCGCCGGCATGACGTCCGGCGCGCTCAACCTGCACAGCTTCGTCGGCGGCCTCGACAAGGTCTTCATGTCCGGCGTCACGGTGAACTCGCTGGCGGCGAAGATCCCGGAATCCGTATTCGCCACGTTCCAACTCACCTTCGCGATCATCACGCCGGCGCTGATCGTCGGCGCCTTCGCCGAACGCATGAAGTTTTCGGCGCTCCTCGCCTTCACCGCGCTCTGGTTCACGCTGGTCTACCTGCCGATGGCACACATGGTCTGGAGCGGCAGCGGCGCATTGCTGCGGGACTGGGGCGTACTCGACTTCGCGGGTGGCATGGTCGTGCACATCAATGCCGGCATCGCGGGGCTCGTGGCCGCGCTGGTGCTCGGCAAGCGACACGGTTATCCGGGCACGGCCATGCCGCCACACAGCCTGACGCTGACGCTGGTCGGCGGCTCGCTGCTCTGGGTCGGCTGGTTCGGATTCAATGCAGGCAGTGCGGTCGCGGCGAATGGCACCGCCGGCATGGCGATGCTGGTTACGCAGATTGCGACCGCCGCCGCCGCGCTCGCCTGGATGGGCACGGAGTGGGCACTGCATGGCAAGCCGAGTGCGCTCGGCATCGTCTCGGGCGCCATCTCCGGGCTCGTCGCGATCACGCCGGCTTCGGGAACCGCGGGGCCGCCAGGTGCGCTCTTGATCGGGGTCTGTGCGGGCGTCCTGTGTTTCCTGGCCGCGGCACGCCTGAAGCGGAGGCTCGGTTACGACGACTCGCTCGACGTCTTCGGCGTGCACGCCATCGGCGGGATCGTCGGCGCATTGCTGACGGCCGTCTGCGCGGGCTCACTGGGCGGCGCCGGACTCGCCGAAGGCGTCACGATCGGCAGGCAACTCGGGGTGCAGGCCATCGGCGTGCTGTTCACGCTGGCCTTCAGCGGGAGCCTGACATTCGTGATCCTGAAACTCCTTGACGCGACGATCGGGCTGCGTGTCTCCCGTGAGCAGGAGGTCGAAGGCCTCGACCTGGCCCTGCACGATGAGCGCGCCTATAACAACTAGGCTCGTTGCGCGCTCTCCAGTACACTCGCCGCAAGGACCCCGCCCATGAAGATGGTCACCGCCATCATCAAGCCCTACAAGCTCGACGAGGTTCGCGCCGCGCTGGCGGAAGCCGGGGTGCAGGGCGTCACTGTGACGGAGGTCAAGGGTTTTGGGCGCCAGAAAGGTCACACTGAGCTTTACCGTGGGGCGGAATATGTCGTGGATTTCCTCCCCAAGGTGCGGATCGAGGTGGCGGTTGAGGACGGTCGCGTCGATGCTGTCATCGATGCGATTGCAGGCGCCGCCCGCACCGGCAAGATCGGTGATGGCAAGATATTCGTGACCGAGCTCGGCAGCGTGGTGCGCATCCGCACCGGCGAGCTCGATGCAGAGGCGCTGTAGCAGGACGCGCCGCGGCCTGGAGGTCAACATGTTGAACAAGATCGTGCTGGGACTGGTGCTGGCGGGCCTCACGGCCGTCGCCGCGGCGGAGACCGTCTACAAGTGGGTCGATGCGCAAGGCCAGATCTATTACACCGACCTGCCGCCACGCCAGTCGGATGCGAAGATCCTGGGCATCTTCCATGAGGACACCGGGATCGTCGGCGAGGACGGGGATGAAGGCAACGAGGCTGCCGATGGCGAAACGCCGCCGTCACCGCCCGCCACCGGGATTCCCCCGCCGGGGGTTTCAAGCGAGACTTTGGCAACCGTGCAGGCAGACGCTGCCAACGCGCGCTTCAGGCAGTGCAAGTTCGCCCAGGAGCGTTACAAGACTTACATCGAGTCGCGGCGCCTGTTTCGCCAGACGCCGGACGGCAAGCGGGAGTACCTGACGGACCAGGAACTGACCGAAGCCCGGTTACGCGCCAAGCAGTCCGTCGACGAATACTGCGATTAGGCTGAAAAGAGCGGCCGCGCGCCGCGATCGGGCACAATGGGGCCCGGCATGAACGTCGGATTCATCGGACTCGGCGCCATGGGCCAGCACATGGCCCGCAACCTGCATCGCGCCGGCTTGCTGGCGGGAGTCTGGAATCGCACCGCTGCCAGGGCCGCGGCCTTCGGGTCCGAAACCGGGTGCCGGGCATTCGGGTCCGCGGCTGAACTCGCGGCCAATTGCGAAATCATCGTCTGCTGCGTGTCCGCCGATGACGACGTGCTGGCTGTCGTCGAAGCGCTGCTGCCCGGCCTGCGCGCCGGCGCCATCGTCATCGATTGTTCGACGGTTGCCGCCGACACGGCACGACGGGCCGCGGCAAGGCTTGCAACCACGGGCGCGGCGTTTCTCGACTGCCCCGTCAGCGGTGGCGTCGAGGGCGCCCGGCAGGCAAGCCTTGCGATCATGTGCGGCGGCGAGCCAGCGGTTTTCGAACGCGCGCTGCCGGTGCTTTCGGCACTCGGCAAGACCATTGCGTTGATGGGCCCGACCGGCGCCGGCCAGGCAACGAAAGCCACCAACCAGATCCTGTGCGCGGGCGTCATCCAGACCGTGGCCGAGGCCATGGCTTTCGCCCAGGCGGAGGGCCTGCCACTCGACAAGGTCATCGAGGTGCTCGGCAGGGGTGCGGGCTCGAGCTGGTATTTCGTGCACCGGGCGCCGTTCATGGCGCGCGGTGAATATCCGGCCGGCTTTCGCGTGCGCCTGCACGACAAGGACCTGCGCATCTGCCGCGACATGGCGGCGCGCCATGGCGCCGTGCTCCCGGTTGTCGAAGATACGCTCGCCGCATACCGCCGCCTGCTCGACAGCGGCCACGGCGACGAGGACATCTCGACGATATTCCGGCTGAAGATGCCGCTGTTCAAGGCCGGGGACTGAGCCGATGCAGATCCCGAGTCCGCCCGCCAGGCATCACGAGCGCCCGGAATTCTATCTGCCGGATTTCTGCGCGGGGCGCAGCGTCCTTGCCGTCGTCCTGATCGCGGAGCTGGTCGCGATGCTGCTCGCGCTGGCGCGCTTCGGCATCTCCTGGCAATTCTGGGCGGATCTCGTCTACACCTCGCTGTTCCTGCTGTGGGCCGGCCTTGGCACGGCGGCGGCGCTATGCGCCGCTCGCGGCAGCCTGTCGCGGCTCGACGTCGTGCGCGGCTCGCTGGTCGCGCTGCTGCTGATGCTCGGCGTCACGACGCTCGTCACCGAAGGCGCCTGGTGGCTCGCCTCGTATGCCAGCGGGTTGCTGAGAGTCGACACGAATGCGCTCGGCGCCGATCATCTCGTCTTCCTGCTGCGCAATCTCGCGGTTGGCGCCATCGCCGGCGGGCTGGCACTCCGGTATTTCTATGTCTCGCAGCAGTGGCGGCAAAATGTCGAGGCCGAAGCGCAAAGCCGCGTGCGCGCTCTGCAGGCACGGATCCGCCCGCATTTCCTGTTCAACAGCATGAACACGATTGCCTCGCTGACGCGCACCAACCCGCGTGCCGCCGAGCAGGCCATTGCCGATCTTTCGGACCTGTTCCGCGCCTCGCTGCGCGAGCACCGCGAACGTATCCCGCTCGGCACCGAGATAGACATTGCGCGCGCCTATGAGCGCGTCGAGCGACTGCGCCTCGGCGAGCGGTTGCGCGTGGACTGGCAAGTCGACACGCTGCCGATGGATACGCAGGTGCCGTCGCTGATCCTGCAGCCATTGCTGGAAAATGCCGTCTATCACGGCATCGAGCCGCTGAGTGCGGGCGGCACGATCCGCGTCACGGGCCGCGGCGACGGCCCGATGGCCGTGCTGACCATCGAGAACCCGGTGGAGCCGAAGCTCATCGGGCGCCGCCCCGGGCACCAGATCGGCCTCGACAACGTGCGCCAGCGCCTCGACCTGATGTTTCACGGCG
This sequence comes from Gammaproteobacteria bacterium, assembly GCA_023265875.1. GTDB lineage: Bacteria > Pseudomonadota > Gammaproteobacteria > Steroidobacterales > Steroidobacteraceae > SCUD01. Next base: position 7,844 of record JAHFSF010000067.1, read on the forward strand.
AGGCCAGTCTCGAGGTCATCGATGCTCCCGGGCGTTTCATCGTCACGATACGGTTTCCGATCGGCGGGCCGGCGACATGAACCTGCACGTGCTGGTCGTGGACGACGAACCGCTGGCGCGCGATCGCCTCGCGCTGCTCGTCGAGGACCTGCCGGATGTCGAACTGGCGGGCGTTGCCGGCACCGGAGAGGAAGCGCTGCTGCTCGCCGGCTCGCTGCGGCCCGAGGTCGTCCTGCTCGACATCCGCATGCCCGGCATGGGCGGACTCGAGGCTGCGCACCACCTCGCGCGGCTGCCCGAGCCGCCCGCCGTGATTTTCACGACGGCCTACGACGAGCACGCGCTCGCCGCCTTCGATGCCCAGGCGGCGGGTTACCTGATGAAGCCCGTGCGGCTGGAGAAACTGCAGGAGGCGCTTGCCCGTGTCCGCCGCCCGACACGGGCGCAGATGTTGCGCATCGCCGATGCTGCCGGCGGCGGCCCACGCACCCGCATCGCCGTGCGCACGCGCGACGAGCTGCGGCTGATCCCGGTCGGCGACATCCTCTGCTTCACCGCCGAACTCAAGTACACGACGCTGCGCCACACCGGCGGCGAGGAACTGATCGAAGAGCCGCTGAAGGCGCTCGAAGACGAATTTGCGGCGAGCTTCGTGCGTGTGCACCGCAAGACGCTGGTCGCGCTTGCCCACATCGAGGGTCTGGAGCGCGACGCCGCGGGACACCAGGTCGTACGGCTCAGGAACGGCGCCGGGACGCTCGCGGTCAGTCGCAGGCTGGCGGCGGAAGTGACGAGGCGACTGACCGGCTGAGCTTCAGGCTGCTACGCCGGCGTCCTTCTGCCGGATCCCCTGCCAGCTCCGCATCGTGAATGCGCCGATGCCGGCCAGGAACAGCAGGAAGATCACGAGACCGCCGAGCAGCGGCACCTGCCGCAGCACCGAAAGCACGAACAGCGCCAGCAGCAGGAACAGCGCACGCCAGCCGAGCGCATTGAATTTCTCCGTGCCGAGTTGCTCGAGCACCAGGTCGCCGACGAACAGCGCCGCCACCAGGTAACCAAGCATCAAGAGCGCGATGTAGCCGAAGATCATCATCAGAGCCAGCGGGATGCCGATGATCGTGATCATCAGCAGGATCATCGCAAATGGCACGCCCAGCAGCATGATGCAGCCCATGCCAGCGCTCTGCAGTGGTTCGCGCCGCACCAGGCCCGCCGCATCGCGGCTGAACCCGGGCATGCCGAGTAGCAGCAGCACGCCCAGCAGGACGATGCCGATCGTGAACATCACGCCACCGACCCGCGTCGCACCGTGAATGATCTTCCCGAGCCAGCCCCGGTCATCGCGGTCGCGCTGCTCGATTCCCTGCCCGATCCGGGCCTGTGGATCGATGACGATGGCGCCACCGCTCTTGTACGTCAGCCTGCCGGCGATGTGTGCCTCCGGGCCGATGCGGATGTTTTCGCCTGCCACCTCGAGGTCGCCGAGGACGACGCCGTTGATGACGACGGACTCGCCGTAGGCGTGCAGGTCGCCACCGACTTCGCCATCCATTTCGACGCTGCCGCCGGCGAGCGCGACATCGCTCTGCAGCCGCGCGCTGCGCGTCACGCGCACCTTACCGCCAGCCGCCGCAACATCGCCTTCGACCTCGCCCTCGATGCCAAGGTCACCGCCGGATGCAAACAGCTTGCGCCCGATGGAACCCGTGATGGTCACCTCGCCACCGGTCACGAAAGCGCCGCCGCCGACGCGGTTGCCGAGCTGCACGCGGCCGCCAGCCAGGAATGCATTGCCCGGGACGAATTCATCGAGCGTCACGCTGTCGCCAGCACTCAGCCGGTTGTCACCGATCGAGGCCCGCGCGTTGTCCGTGGCCGAGGCCGCGCCCGACACGGCCGCCATCACTACCCACCCCGCCACCAGAAACCCGTTCATGGCCCGCTCTCCCCGTCAGCCAGCCCACTGATGCTAGTCCTTGGGCCCAGTTTCTGCACCACTCCGGGGCCGCGTGCAGCACATGGCACAATGCCGCCATGACCGGTGAAATCCGCATTGCGACCCGGCGCAGCCCGCTCGCCCTCTGGCAGGCCGAGCATGTGGCAGCGCGCCTCATCGCCGCCCATCCCGGCCAGTCCGTGCAGCTCGTGCCGATGGTGACCGAGGGCGACCGCATCCTGGACCGGGCGCTGGCGAACGTCGGGGGCAAAGGACTCTTCATCAAGGAGCTCGAGGTCGCGATCCTGGCCGGACAGGCGGACCTCGCGGTGCACTCGATGAAGGATGTGCCGGCCGCGCTGCCACAGGGCATGATAATCGCGACGGTGCTCGAGCGTGCCGATCCGCGCGATGCCTTTGTCTCCAACCACCATGCGACGCTCGCCGAACTGCCAAAAGGCGCGCGCATCGGCACTTCGAGCCTGCGCCGGCAGTGCCAGTTGCAGCGCCTGCGCCCGGATTTCGAGACCGCGACCCTGCGCGGCAATGTCGAGACGCGCCTGCGCCGGCTGGACCAGGGCCAGTTCGAGGGGATCATCCTGGCGACGGCCGGCCTCGAGCGCCTCGGCCTCGGCGGGCGCATCCGTGAGCGCCTGCCGCCGCAGCGCATGTTGCCGGCGGTTGGCCAGGGGATCATCGGCATCGAGTGCCAGGCCGGTGATTCCCGCATCCGTTCGCTGCTCGCGCCGCTCGAGCATGCGCCGACGCGCCGCTGCCTCGAGGCCGAGCGCGCGTTTGCGGCACGGCTCGGCGGCAGTTGCCAGTCGCCGGTCGCAGGCTTCGCGACGCTCACGGGAGAGGTCCTCGAACTGCAGGGTCTCGTCGGATCACCGGATGGCAGGACGGTATTCGCGGATCGCATCCTTGGCGCCGCGACCGATGCCGCTTCATTAGGCACGGCGCTCGCGGATCGGTTGCTCGCGGCGGGCGCGGAAGCGCTGCTCGCGGCGCTCGCCGCGGCGGGCGCGCACTGACATGGCGCGATTGACCGGCATCGGCGTGCTGGTGACGCGGCCCGAACATCAGGCCCATCACCTGTGCCAGCTGATCGAGGCCGAGGGCGGGGCGCCGGTGTGCTTTCCGGCGCTCGTGATCCGGCCCCGGACCGACCGCGCGGCGGTGCGCGCCGCGATCGGGCCCGCCGACCGCTACGACCTCGTGATCTTCGTCAGCGCCAATGCCGTGCGATTCGGCGCGGATTTCCTGGAGAACCGCCGCGACCTGCGCCTCGCGACGGTCGGCCAGGTGACGGCGGCCGCGCTGAACGCCGCCGGCTATCGGGTCTCGCTGATGCCGGCCGAAGGCGCCGATACCGAGTCGCTGCTGGCGATGCCCCAGCTCACCCACATGAGCGGGCAGCGCGTGCTGATCGTGCGTGGTGTCGGCGGGCGCGAACTCCTGGCCGATGTCCTGGTCGAGCGTGGCGCGCAGGTCCAGCTTGCCGAGGTCTACACCCGCGCGCCGGCGCGGCCTTCGGACGAGT
>JAHFSF010000204.1 GCA_023265875.1 Gammaproteobacteria bacterium
CCCGCTGATGCGCACGCCCGGCGGCGCCTGGCGGCGCTTGTATTCGCAGCGCTTGACCATGTCGAGCACACGCACGACCGTCGCCCGCTCGAAACCCATCGCGTCGATCTCATCCACCGAGCGGTCCGCTTCGATGAAGGCCTCCAGGATCGGGTCCAGGACCTCGTACGGCGGCAACGTGTCCGAGTCCAGCTGGTTCTCGCGCAGTTCCGCCGTCGGCGGCCGCTCGATGATGCGCGCCGGTATCACCGGTGCGCGCGCGTTCCGCCAGCGCGCCAGCCGATACACCATGGTCTTGCTGCAGTCCTTGATCGGCGCGAAGCCGCCGGCCATGTCGCCGTAGAGCGTCGCGTAGCCGACCGCCATTTCGCTCTTGTTGCCCGTGGTCAGCAGCATGCGCCCGGTCTTGTTCGAGATCGCCATCAGCACCATGCCGCGGCAGCGCGCCTGGATGTTCTCTTCCGTCGAATCGGATGCAAGTCCCCTGAATTCGCGTTCCAGCGCCGACTGCGTCGCCTGGAACATGCCCTCGATCGGAATCACCGAAAAGCGCACGCCAAGCGCGCGCGCCATCGTCGTGGCGTCCTTCTCCGACATGCTCGAGGTGTAGCGCGAGGGCAGCATCACCGCCTGCACGCGATCCGCGCCGAGCGCGTCGCAGGCGATCGCGAGCACGAGCGCCGAATCCACGCCGCCCGAAAGACCCAGCACCACGCCGCTGAATCCATTCTTCCCGACGTAATCGCGCACGCCCGTGACGATCGCCCGGTAGACGCTCTCCTCGGCACCGGGCAGCGGCGCCAGCGATTCCGGCGCGAGTTGCACGCCGTCCTTTGCCGGGCTGGCGTCCACGCAGGAGAGTGACTCCTCGAACGCCGGGGCGCGATGTACGACCCGTCCGCTTGCATCAGTCGCAAAGGAGCAGCCGTCGAACACGAGTTCGTCCTGCCCGCCGACCAGGTTGACATAGATGAATGGCATACCGGTCTCGCGCGCCCGCGCGCTGACGGCCGCCTCACGCTCCGGCTGCCTTTGCTGCTGGTAGGGCGACGCATTCAGCGCAATACAAAGCCCGGCGCCCGCGGCACGGGCAGCCGCGGCAGGCCCGACGTGCCAGACGTCCTCGCAGATCAGTGGTGCCACCCTGATGCCGGCGATTTCGACGATCACGGGCTGCGTGCCGCCGGTGAAATAGCGCTTCTCGTCGAACACCTGGTAATTCGGCAGCGTCAGCTTGCGATAGCGCGCGATCGCGGCACCATTGCGCAGCCACGCGGCCGTATTGTAAATCGTGCCCGAGGCATATTCCGGGTAGCCGACCAGCAGGTCGATGCCGTTCGCTGCGGCGGCGAGTCGCTCGAGCGCTTCATCGATGCGGCGGCGGAATCCGCGGTGAAACAGCAGATCCTCCGGCGGATAGCCGGACAGGACCAGTTCCGGCAGCACCAGCAGCCGCGCACCCATCGCGCGCGCCGGCTCGATCCGCGCGATCACGCGATCAGCGTTGCCCGACGCGTCGCCGACGGTCGGGTCGATCTGCGCGAGCGCGATGCGTAGCGTGTCGTTCATTCGCTCTTCAGTGCCTGGCCCGTCTGCGGCGCCGTTTCCCGAGCGCAGCCTGCATCGCGCCGCCGAGTTCCGCGGGCGAGCGCACGGTGCGCACGCCCGCGGCCTCGAGCGCCGCATACTTGTCGGCCGCCGTGCCCTTGCCCCCGGCGATGACGGCGCCGGCATGGCCCATGCGCTTTCCGGCCGGCGCCGTCACACCGGCGATATACGCGACGACAGGCTTGGCGACATGACGGCGAATGTATGCGGCAGCCGCCTCCTCGTCGCCGCCCCCGATCTCGCCCACCATGAGTATGCCGTCGGTATCCTCGTCCTTCTCGAACAACGAGATCACGTCGATGAAGTTCATGCCGCGCACCGGATCGCCGCCGATGCCGACGCAGCTCGATTGTCCGAGACCCAGGATCGTGGTCTGGTAGACCGCCTCATAGGTCAAGGTCCCGGACCGCGACACGATGCCGACCCGGCCCGGCAGGTGGATGAAGCCCGGCATGATGCCGACCTTGCACTCAGCGGGCGTAATGACGCCCGGGCAGTTCGGGCCGACCAGGCGGCAGCGGCTGCCGGCCAGCGCCGCCCGGACCTTGACCATGTCGTTCACCGGAATGCCCTCGGTGATGCAGACGATCAGCCGGATGCCCGCATCGGCGGCCTCGAGGACGGCGTCGGCCGCAAATGGCGCCGGCACGTAGATCATGCTGACGTCCGCGCCGGTCGCAGCCACCGCGTCGTGCGCGGTATCGAAGACCGGACGCTCGAGGTGACGCTCGCCGCCACGGCCCGGCGTCACGCCGCCGACCAGGTTGGTGCCATAGGCGATGGCCTGCTCGGAATGAAATGTGCCCTGCTTGCCCGTGAAGCCCTGGCAGATCACGCGGCTCCTGCGGTTGACGAGGATGCTCATCGACGCGTTTTCCTGCGGCGGGCCAGACGCACGGCCTTGGTGGCCGCATCCGTCAGGTCCGTCGCCGCAGTGATCGCGAGCCTGCTTGCGGCGAGGATCCTGCGCGCGCGGTCCGCATTGGTGCCCTCGAGCCGCACGATCACCGGCACCCCGACGCCGACTTCCTTCACCGCCTGCACGATTCCCTCGGCGATCACGTCGCAGCGCACGATGCCGCCGAAGATGTTGACGAGCACCGCACGCACGCGTTCATTGGACAGGATCAGGCGGAACGCGACGGTCACCCTTTCCGCGGTCGCGGTGCCGCCGACGTCCAGGAAATTCGCCGGCGCGCCGCCGTGCAGCTTGATCAGGTCCATCGTCGCCATCGCGAGGCCCGCGCCGTTGACCATGCAGGCGATGTTGCCGTCGAGAGAGACATAGCTGAGGTCGTGCTCCGCGGCCGCGCGTTCCATCGGATCTTCCTGCGAGGGGTCGCGCATCGCGGCGAGCACCGGCTGCCGATACAGCGCATTCGCCTCGACATTGATCTTGGCGTCGAGCGCGACCAGCGCACCGTCCTTGGTGATGATCAGCGGATTGATCTCGATCAGCCCCAGGTCCTTTTCCAGGTACAAGCGGTAGAGCGCACGCGCAATGCGCTCGAATTCCGCAACCTGCCCGCCCGCGAGCCCGAGGCCGAACGCGAGGCGGCGGCATTGATAGCCCTGCAGTCCTGCGGCCGGATCAACGTCGGCGCGCAGGATCTTCTGCGGCTCCCTGGCGGCGACTTCCTCGATATCCATGCCTCCCGCAGCGGATGCGACGAAAGCGATGCGGCCACTGTCACGGTTCAACAGCAGGCTGAGATACAACTCGCGCTCGATCACGCTGCCGGACTCGACGTACACCAGGTTGACCGGCAGGCCCTGCGCGCCGGTCTGTTTCGTGACCAGGCGTTGCCCGAGCATCGCGGCTGCGGCGCGGCCGGCTTCCGCCGCGGAACGGCACAGCTTGACGCCGCCAGCCTTGCCGCGGCCACCGGCATGAACCTGGGCCTTGACTACCCAGACGGGCCCTGCAAGCCCGCGCGCCGCCGCCGCCGCGTCGGCCTCGCTGGCAGCGACC
>JAHFSF010000205.1 GCA_023265875.1 Gammaproteobacteria bacterium
GTGACGAGAAATGTCGCAGCGATTCCTTTAATTGCGCTGCGCATATCAGTGCGCCCGTGCAACGCGCGATCGCTTCGCCTTCCACCCGCTCAACCTCCGAGCCGCACACCGGGCATTTCCCCGGAAGACGGACCGGTGAGGATTTTGACGGGCGCTTTTCGCGGATTACACGGACGACTTCCGGTATAACGTCGCCGGCGCGACGGATGATGACGGCGTCGCCGACACGCACATCCTTGCGCTGCAATTCGTCAATGTTGTGCAGCGTCGCATTGCTGACGGTCACGCCGCCGACAAAAACCGGTTCCAGTCGCGCGACCGGCGTCAGGGCACCTGTGCGTCCGACCTGCCATTCGATGTCCCGGACCCTCGTGACTTCCTCCTCGGCTGGATACTTGTGGGCGATTGCCCAGCGCGGCGCGCGTGCCACGAACCCCAGCTTTCGCTGCTGGTCGAGCGAGTTGACCTTGTAGACGACCCCATCGATCTGGTAACGCAGGCTGCCGCGTTTCTTGCCAATGTCTTCGTAGTATCGGAGCAGCCCATTGATGCCTCGTGCGACGCGGGCCTCCGGCGACGTCCGCAGTCCCCAGCCGCGCAGGACCCGCAACACTTCACTGTGCAGGTCCGGGAGGTTTTTGCCCTCTGCCCGACCGGTGCCATAGAAGTAGATTTCAAGCGGACGCGACGCCGCAAGTCTTGGATCCAGTTGTCTCAGGCTGCCTGCAGCCGCATTGCGCGGATTGACGAAAACCTTTTCGCCTTTCTCCGCGGCACGCCGGTTCATCTCCTCGAATCCGGCGATCGTCATGAAGACTTCGCCCCGGGCCTCGAGCAGCTGGGGCCAGCCCTTGCTGCTCAACCGCAATGGCACGCTCTCGATCGTGCGAATGTTGTGGGTGACGTCCTCGCCGGTCGTGCCGTCACCCCGCGTCGCACCCTGCGTGAGGATTCCGTCGCGATAGGTGAGGCTGACCGCGAGTCCGTCCATCTTGGGTTCACAGGCATAGGCGATTTCGGCGTCTGCGCCGAGCCGCTCACGGACGCGGCGGTCGAAGGCTTCGACTTCCTCGCGTGAAAAGGCATTGTCCAACGACAGCATCGGTTGCTGATGCCGGACTTCCGCAAACTCTGAAACCGGCTTTCCTCCGACACGCTGCGTCGGCGATTCAGGCACCACCAGTCCGGGGTAATGCTGTTCGAGGTCGCGCAGTTCCACCATCATCCGGTCGTACTCGGCGTCCGTGATCTCCGGATCATCGAGGACGTGATAGCGGTAATTGTGGTGCTCGATTTCGGCGCGGAGCCGTTCAACGCGCCGCCGCAGCTTGGCGGATGCGGGATTCATCAGGGCCGGCGCAGGCGCTTCAGACGGTGCTCGAAATGCACCAGTTCCTCACGCAGGTTCAGGATCCGCTGTGCGGTCAGCGTGCTGCCCTGCTCATCCTGCAGCTTTCCTTTCAGCCGTTCGGCCAGGCGCCGCCCCGTCGCAAGCACCATGTCGAATGTTGCGGGCGCATCGATCGGGCCCGGCACGATTCCAAACAGCGACACGCCGGGAAATGTCTGGCCGTCCATTTTGCCGAGGTCGAACGAGCCTGGCTCCATCATGCTCGCGATGTAGAACAGCGACTTCCCGTCCTCGCGTTCGCGATGAAATATCGAATACTTGCCGTACCGCAGTCCTTCGGCTTCGATCGCCTCGCGCAACTGCTTGCCTTCCCACCGCCCATCCGCCGCGATGAGGCGCAGCGCGACGATCCGTTGCCGGGAAGCCTCGGCCGCATGCTGCTCGATCGGACCGCTCGGCGGCGGCTCTTCGGGTTCGGGCTCCTTTTTCCGCGGCGCCACCTTGGATCGCTCCAGCGGTTGCGTGCGCACCCAGGGCGCACGATGATACGCGTCGATTTCGTCGTCGGTGGCTGCGCTACTTCTGACGCCGGACCTGACCGATGGCGCGATTTCCGCCTGCTCCGGGGCATCTGGCAGTTCCACGATCCGGCGCCGGTCCTTGCTGACATAGGCCGAGACATCCACTTCGGCGTCTTCCGGGATCTCGATCAGCGGCGGCCGCCGCTGCGCACGCACGCGTTCGATCGTGGGCTGGAATGCCGGTGGCACCCGCGAAGCAGTTGCCGCTGTTTCCCGCCCGCCATCGACACTGGGTTCCGATCGTTCGGCCGGCCGCGCACTGGCAGGAATATCGGCGCGGCGGGCCTTGCGTGTCTCCCACCACCAGAGGCCAAGGATCAATGCAATCCCGGCTCCTAGCAGAATCCAGCGTAGCTCCGACACCGCACGGCCTCCTCGGCTATCCCACAGCAGCCAACCGGACCGCCTCGTCAACGTCCACGGCAACCAGGCGCGAGACGCCTGGCTCGCCCATGGTCACGCCGATCAAATGACCGGCAAGTTCCATTGTCGCCTTGTTGTGCGTGATGAACACGAATTGAACGCGCTCGGACATGTCCCTGACGATGTCGCAGAATCGCCCGACATTGTTGTCGTCCAGCGGTGCGTCGACCTCGTCGAGCAGGCAGAACGGTGCGGGGTTCAGCTCGAAAATCGAGAAAACCAGCGCAACCGCGGTCAGGGCTTTTTCGCCACCGGACAACTGGCTGATATTGCTGTTTCTCTTGCCCGGCGGCCGCGCCATGACTGCGACACCCGCGGTCAACATGTCGTCACCGACCAGTTCGAGATAGGCCGCGCCGCCACCGAACAGGCGCGGGAACTTCTCCTTCAGGCCGCTGTTGATGCGATCAAAGGTGTCCTGGAACCGCGCGCGGGTTTCGCGGTCGATCTTGCGGATCGCCTGCTCGAGCGTATTGAGCGCATCGGTCAGGTCGGCAAACTGCCGATCGAGGTATTCCTTGCGTTCCACGTGTTCCTTGAGTTCGTCGATGGACGCCAGATTCACGGCCCCGAGCCGCTCAATGCGCTCGTTCGTCTCCAGCAGCTCCTGGTCCCAGGCAGCGACGCTCGCTGCGGGCGGCAGTGCCGCAGTCAGCGTCTCGAGAACGAAGTGCGTGCCGGCAAGCTGCTCAACCAGCGACTCACGCCGGATCCGGGCCTCCTGCATCCCGAGGCTGACCTCGGCAAGCGCTTCGCGGGCTGCGTCGACCAGCGTTTCTTCGCGCTGGCGACCTGCATCCAGTTCGCGCACCCGGGCGTCCGCTTCCTCCAGCTGACGGCGGGACTGCGCCAACTCGCGTTCGACTTCCAGGCGCTGCTCGAGGTGCTGCTGCAACTGCTGCTCGAGGTCTGCGAGCGGTCCCGCACCCTGCTCCAGCTGACCCTCAAGTTCCACCTGGCGGGCAGCGAGCTGACGGGCCTGGTCACTGATACGATCCAGGCTCGTCTGCAGCGTCGCGAGCGTCGATCGCTGCGATTCGAAGCGGACCTCGACTTGCTGGGCGGCCGCGATATCCACGGCGCTACGCTCGCGAGCGGCGGCAAGTTGCGACCGGTTCGAGTCGCGCTCGATTTCCAGGCCGGGCCGCCGGTCCTGCAGCGAATTCATCTGCACCAGGCCTGCTTCCAGCCGCTGG
>JAHFSF010000068.1 GCA_023265875.1 Gammaproteobacteria bacterium
ACCGTACCTGAGGATCCATGGGAACGCGTCAATCGCGGGACCCAGCGTTTCAATGATGCGCTCGACCGCGCAGTGCTGCGGCCGGTGGCGACGGGTTATCACGCGCACGTGCCGAAGTTCATCCGCACCGGCATCAGCAATTTTCTCGGGAACCTGGCGTTTCCGACCACGATCGTCAACGACCTGCTGCAATTCAAGCTGAAGGACACGGCCGCTGACATCGGCCGGTTCGCGTTGAACTCGACATTGGGCATCGGCGGCCTGCTGGATCCTGCAACCCGCGTCGGCATCCCCCGCAACAACGAGGACTTCGGGCAGACCCTGGGCCGCTGGGGCATGCCGGCGGGTCCGTATCTTGTCCTGCCATTTCTGGGGTCCTCGACCTTGCGCGACACGCCGGCACTTTACGCCGACGCGCAAACCGACCTGCGCGTGCAACTGGACCTCGACACCGAGACACGAATTGGACTCGGCATCCTGAGCGCCGTGGACCGGCGCGCCGAATACCTTGCCGCGGACCAGGCCCTCGACGAGGCCTTCGATCGCTACGGCTTCATCCGCGATGCCTGGCTGCAGCGGCGTGAATTCCAGGTGCGCGATGGCGACGTGCCGGAAGCAGCGCCGCCCGAAGAGGAACCCGGGGAGCCTGAAGATCAGTCCGGGCCGGCGAGGAATCCGGAGACGTCGCTGATTCCTGCGAGCGCCCCCAGCACCGCCGGCGGATTGCGGTAGACCACCACCCTGCCTCCGCTGCCCGCGGCGATGGACCACTCGAGCAGCAGCGCAAGCCCGGCGCTGTCCATGCGCCCGACTCCTGACAGGTCGATTTCGGCACGCGGTTCCGTGCCGAACGCCGCCTCGCCCTCGGCCAGCAGCTGCGCCGACGTCTCGAACAGAAGGTCGCCGTCGAGCGACCAGCAACCGTTTCCCCGGGCTTGCAGCTTCGCCTGGGGCCGCGTCACCGGCAGTTCCTCAGCGCCCGGCGCCATTTCGCTGGTTTTCGAAATCCAGGCGTGCGATCACGGCATCGAGTCCGCGCTGGTTGACCTCGGTGCCGACGTCGTTGCGCAGGTTGTGCACGTAGGAAATGCCCTCGATCGTGACGTCCCAGGCCTTCCAGCCGCCGGGCGTTGCCCGCATCGAATAGCTGACCGGCACGCGGGTCCCGTCGCTGCGCCTGACCTCGGTCCGTACGGTCGCCTGGCCGCTGTCGAGATTGCCGCGAAACGGCAGGATGGTCATGCGATCCGCGGTGAACTCGGCGAGCGACGTGCCGTAATTGCGCAGCAATGACTGGTAGAACGCATCGATGAAGCGCTGCCGCTGCTCCGGGTTCGCATTCCGCCAGTGCTTGCCGAGAACGAGCCGCGCCGTGTAGTCCGTGTCGAAATGCGGCAGCAGGATCTCATCCACCAGCTTGCGGACACGCGCGGGGTTGCTCTGCGCGGCCGCGCGATCGGCATCGAGCGCGTTCAGCATGCGCGTGGCTGCCGTCTCGATCAGTTCCTGCGGTCCGGGACCCGGCACCGAGCCTGCCGCAGCGGCCGCACCAGTCAGCGGCAGGATCGCGCACAGGGAGGCAAGACGCATTGCCAGGCCTCGCCTCATTTCTTCGCTCCCTCCGGCGCATTTCCGGCCGATTCCCCGGCTGCCTTGGAAAACAGGAATTTGCTGATCAGGTCTTCCAGCACGATGGCCGATTGCGTGAACTGCATCTGACTGCCGTCGGCCAGAAAAGTTTCCGAACTGCCGGGTCCGATGCCGATGTACTGCCCGCCCAGCAGGCCGGCCGTGAAGATCCCGGCATCGCTGTCCTCCGGAATGCGGTCGAAGCGGCTGTCGATGCGCATAGTCACTCGCGCCTGATACTGGTCGAAGTCGTACTCGATCTCCTCGACGCGGCCGATCGTGACGCCAGACATCGACACCGGGGCACCCGGCTTCAGCCCGCCGACCTGCTCGAATGAAGCCACCAGCCGATAACCGCCGTCACCGAGCCCGAATTCGCGGTTGGTGATCTGCGTGACCAGGAAGAACAGTGCCGCGAAACCGAGCAGCACGAACAGCCCGGTACCCAGCTCGATCGCGCGCGTCTGGCGCATGTCATCTCTCCTTTAGAGCATCACGGCCGTCAGCATATAGTCCAGCAGCAGCACGACGACCGACGAAGTCACGACGGTCCGCGTCGTCGCCCTGCCCACGCCTTCGGCCGTCGGCAGCGAATGATAACCCTCGAACACCGCGACCAGGCTGCATGCCACCCCGAATACGCAGCTCTTGACCACACCCTCCATCACGTCCCCGAATTCGACCGCTGCGCGCATCTGGGACCAGAACTGGCCCGAGTCGACGCCCATCAGCTGCACGCCGATCAGCTGCGCGCCGAAAATCCCGATCAGGCTGAAGATCGCTGCCAGCAACGGCATCGACAGCAGCCCGCCGACGAAACGCGGCATCACCACGCGGCGCACGGGATCGACCGCCATCATCTCCATCGCCGCCAGCTGGTCGGTCGCCCGCATCAGCCCAAGCTCCGATGCAAGCGCGGTACCGGCGCGGCCGGCGAACAAGAGCGCAGTGACGACCGGCCCGAGTTCCTTCAGCAGCCCGAGTGCGGCCGCGGTTCCCAGCGAATCCTCGGAACCGAAGCGCTCGAGCAGGTCGAATCCCTGCAACCCGAGCACCATGCCGACGAACAGCCCGGACAGCATGATGATCACGAGCGACAGCGCCCCGGCGTTGTACATCTGCTTTACGATCAGGTCGAAGCGCAGCAGCGCACGCGGCAGTTCGGCGAACAGCCGCGCGGCGAACAACGAGTAGGCGCCGAGCGCCTCGAGCGCCGCGCGCAGGCTCTGCAGCAGTTCACGGGTCAGCGCAGCCAGCATTCACTGCACCTGCCGCAATTGTTCGACGTAATCGGGGGCCGGATAGTGGAATGGCACGGGCCCGTCCGGCAGGCCGTGCATGAATTGCTTCACTTCATCGCTCTCGCTGCGCGCGAGGTCTGCCGGCGGCCCCGCCGCGGCCATCCGGCCGCCCGACAACAGGTAGCAGTGATCGGCAACCAGCGAGATTTCGCGCACATCGTGTGAAACGACGATGCTGGTCAGGCCCAGCGTGTCGTTGAGCCGGCGGATCAGGCGCAGCACGACGCCGAGCGAGATCGGATCGAGACCGACGAACGGTTCGTCGTAGATCAGCAATTCCGGATCCATGACGATTGCGCGGGCGATCGCGACGCGGCGCGCCATCCCGCCCGACAGTTCGGCCGGCATCATCCTGAAGGCGCCGCGCAACCCGACCGCCTGCAGCTTCGCCAGGACCACGTGCCGCAACAGGCGTTCTGGCAGGCGGGTATGCTCGCGCAGCGGAAAAGCGACATTTTCGTAGACATCCAGGTCGGTCAGCAGCGCGCCATTCTGGAACAGCATGCCCATGCGCCGGCGCATCCGGTAGATTTCCGCCCGGCGCATGCCGGCGACGTCGCGGCCCTCGACTTCGACCAGCCCGCGATCGGCCAGCAGTTGCCCGGTAATCAGGCGCAGCAACGTGGTCTTGCCCGTGCCGCTCGGTCCCATGACAGCGGTAATACGGCCGCGGGGAATGTCGAGTTCCAGGCCCTCGAAGATCGGACGCGGCCCGGCCCTGTAATGAACGTCCCGCACCCGCACCACGGTCTCTCGCGTCAAGGCGGATGCGTCGCGATCCTGGTTCACGGATACGCTTTGGGTGCGCAGAATCCGCGGCCTCAGGCCGCGGCCTGTTCCATCGCGGCGTTGTAGCTGCCGTTACGCGCGAGCCCATTCATCCGCGCACGACGCAGAAATACCTGCTGTGCGGCGGCGACACTGGCCGCCTTCCCGCGCCAGGTATCGAGCGTGCTCTGCTGCAGCGCGCGCCCATAGCTGAACGACAGCTGCCATGGCGGCGGCGCCATGCGATTCATCAGCGACAGGTGCAGGGTCGCCTCTGCCTCGCTCTGGCCGCCCGACAGGAACGCGATGCCAGGAACGGCGGACGGGACATGGCGGCGCAGGCAGGCGACCGTCGTGTCGGCGACCTGCTGGGGCGCCGCCTGGGCAGCGCATTTCTTGCCGGCGATGACCATGTTCGGCTTCAGCACGATTCCCTCGAGGCAAACGCGGTGTGCGAAGAGCGCCCTGAACACCGCTGCCAGCGTGGCTTCGGTCACTTCCTCGCAGCGCCCGATCGTGTGGTCGCCATCCATCAGTACCTCGGGCTCGACGATCGGGACGATCGCGGCTTCCTGGCACAACGCCGCATAGCGCGCCAGCGCATGCGCGTTGGCCTCGATCGCGAATGGCGTCGGGATCCCGGCGCCGATGTCGATGACCGCCCGCCATTTCGCGAATCGCGCGCCCAGGCCCCGGTATTCCGCCAGCCGTTCGCGCAGTCCGTCCAGGCCTTCGGTGACCGTCTCCCCGCCAAAACCGGCGAGCGGCTTGGCGCCGGCGTCGACCTTGATGCCCGGCAGGATGCCGCGCGCCGCCAGCAGCTCGGGGAATGGCCGGCCATCGGCCGATTTCTGGCGGATCGTCTCGTCAAACAGGATCACGCCGGAGATGTACTGCTCGATGCCCGCTGCCGTGAACAGCAGATCCCGGTACGCCTGGCGCGATTCGAGGCTGGATTCCAGCCCGATCTTGTCGAAGCGCTTCTTGATCGTCCCGGTCGATTCGTCCGCCGCGAGAATCCCCTTGCCCGGCGCCACCATGGCAACCGCGTTCGATTCGAGTTCCGCCCTGTCCATGGATCCCTGTCCTCCTCCGGCGAGCCTTGAAGAATAGCAGAGGGTCCCTGCCCTCTACCCCTGCGGGCGTAATAGTACTAAAATCGTACTGTATGGTCATGGACCCATGGGAGCGAGTTTCATGCTGCGCATCAGCCGGTTGACCGATTACGCGACCGTCATCCTGGCGAACCTCGGCGGCGGCGGGCTGGCGAGCGCCGCTGACATCGCCGAGCGTACGCGCATCGGCCTGCCGACGGTCAGCAAGCTGCTGAAGGAGATGCAGCATGCCGGGCTCGTGCGCTCGGTTCGCGGCGCGCAAGGTGGATACCAGCTGGCGCGACCGCCATCGGGAATCAGTGCCGCCGAAATCATCGACGCCGTCGAGGGTCCATTCGCCCTGACCGAGTGCGCGAACGGCAGTGGCAACTGCGACATCGAGACGACCTGCGAGGTCGGGCACAGCTGGCAGCGCGTCAGCCTCGCGCTCCGGCGCGCGCTCTCCGGCATCTGCCTGAACGACCTGATCCGCCACGACGGCGAGTTCCCGACGCCGGACCTGCGCAAGCCCGCGCCGCGCGGCGAGTGGCGGCCGCTGGTGCGCGGCTGAGGCCCGCGGAGCACTCGAATGACTTCCGGGCAGCAGGATCTGGAATCGCTGGTCGGCCGCAAGTATCGGCACGGCTTCGTGACCGACATCGCGAGCGACACGGTCCCGCCCGGCCTGAGCGAGGACGTCATCCGGCTGATCTCGATGAAAAAAGGCGAATCTGCATTCATGCTGGACTGGCGGCTCAAGGCTTACCGGCGCTGGCTGCGGATGAGCGTGCCCGACTGGGCCCATGTCCACTATCCGCCGATCGACTTCCAGGCGATTTCGTATTACTCGGCACCCATGCAGCAGTCTGCTGGACCGAAGTCGCTTGCGGATGTCGACCCGAAGCTGCTCGAGACCTACGACAAGCTCGGCATCCCGCTGCACGAGCGCGCCCGCCTCGCGGGGGTCGCCGTGGATGCGGTGTTCGACAGCGTTTCGGTAGCGACGACGTTCAAGGCGCGTCTTGCCGAGGCCGGTGTCGTGTTCTGCCCGTTCTCCGAGGCCGTACGGGACCACCCTGCACTGATCGAACAGTACCTCGGCACGGTCGTGCCGGTCGGCGACAATTTCTACGCAGCGCTCAATTCCGCCGTGTTCACGGACGGCTCCTTCGTCTACGTGCCGAAGGGCGTGCGCTGCCCGATGGAGCTGTCGACCTATTTCCGGATCAATGCGGCGAAGACCGGCCAGTTCGAGCGCACGCTGATCATCGCGGACGAAGGCGCGTACGTGAGCTACCTGGAAGGCTGCACGGCCCCGATGCGCGACGAAAACCAGCTGCACGCCGCGGTCGTGGAACTGGTCGCGCTGGACGACGCGCAGATCAAATACTCGACCGTGCAGAACTGGTATCCCGGTGACGAAAATGGTATCGGCGGCATCTATAACTTCGTCACCAAGCGCGGCGACTGCCGCGGGCGCAACTCGAAGATCTCCTGGACCCAGGTCGAGACCGGGTCCGCGATCACCTGGAAGTATCCGAGTTGCATCCTGCGCGGCGACGGTTCGGTCGGCGAGTTCTATTCCGTCGCGCTCGCCAATCACCGCCAGCAGGCCGACACGGGCACGAAGATGATCCACATGGGCCGCAACACCCGCTCGACGATCGTGTCCAAGGGCATTTCCGCCGGGCACGGGCAGAACGCCTACCGCGGCCTGGTCAAGGTGCTGCCGGGAGCCGACTGCGCGCGCAACTACACGCGCTGCGACTCGCTCCTGATGAGCGACACCTGCGGTGCGCATACCTTTCCGTACATCGAGGTCCGGAATCCGACCGCGGTCATCGAGCACGAGGCGACGACGTCCAAGATCTCGGACGACCAGTTGTTCTATTGCCTGCAGCGCGGCATCGCCGCCGAGGATGCCGTCAACATGATCGTCAATGGCTTCTGCAAGCAGGTTTTCAGGGAGCTGCCGATGGAATTCGCGGTCGAGGCCCAGAACCTGCTGGCCGTGAGCCTCGAAGGCGCGGTCGGTTGAGCCGCAACGGAACCGCCTGCATGACAAAAAACGGACAGACAATCCTGAGTGTTCGCGACCTGCGGGTTCGCGCCGGCGAGCGCACGATCCTCGAAGGCGTGTCGCTCGAGGTCCGCGCGGGCGAGGTGCACGCGATCATGGGCCCGAACGGCTCCGGCAAGAGCACGCTGACCGGCGCCCTCGCCGGCCGGCCGGGCCTCGAAGTGCTCTCGGGAACCGCGACCTACCTGGGCCGCGACTTGCTGGCGCTGCCACCGGAGGAGCGCGCACGCGCGGGCCTGTTCCTGGCATTCCAGTACCCGGTCGAGATTCCCGGCGTCAACAACGTGTACCTGCTGAAGGCCTCGCTGAATGCGCTGCGCCGCCATCGCGGCGAGCCGGAACTGGACGCCTTCGAATTCCTGACCCTGGTGCGCGCAAGACTCGCCCGGATGCAGATGGACGAGGGACTGCTGAACCGAGGTGTCAACGAAGGTTTCTCGGGCGGCGAGAAGAAACGCAACGAGATCCTGCAGATGAGCCTGCTGGAGCCGACGCTGGCGTTGCTCGACGAGACCGACTCCGGCCTCGATATCGACGCATTGAAGGTGGTCGCCGAAGGCGTCAACGCACTGCGCTCCCCCGAGCGCGCGATCGTCATCGTCACGCATTACCAGCGATTGCTCGATTACGTGGTGCCCGACCATGTGCACGTGCTGGCACGCGGCCGCATTGTCCGCAGCGGCGGTGGCGAGCTCGCCAGGGAACTGGAGCGTCGCGGATACGACTGGCTTCGCGACGGGACGGCCGCCGCATGAGCGCGGACCCCATCATGCAGGGCATTGCCGCAAGCCACGCGGGCATCGCGACCCGCCTGGCGGGCGGCCCCGCCTGGAACGAGCGCCGTGGACTTGCGCTGTCAAGGCTGCTGGGACGCGGCCTGCCGGATCGTCGCGACGAAAACTGGAAGTACCTGGACCACGCTGAAATCGCCGGGAGGAGCTTCAGCCCCGCCGCGACGGCGCCAGTCACAGCCCTGCAACTGGCGCCGGTCATGCTGCCGCTTGCGGCCGCGCGGCGGGTCGTGCTCGTGGATGGCGCCTGCCAGCCCGGACTGTCCGCTGCGGGCGCCGGTAACGGGATCGAAATCGACGACCTTGCCGCGATAATGACGCGGGATCCGGCGCTCGCACTGCAGATGCTGCGCGAGCCCGGTGACGATGCCGACGACCGCTACGCGCTTCTCGCCGAGGCGTTCGTCTCCGCCGGAGTCGTCATCCGGGTCGCTGCAAACGCCGCGCCGGGCCGGTCACTGTACCTGCTGCACGTTGGCACCGGCACCGGGCCTGGCACGAATCACTCGCGCGTTGTCATCGAGGTCGGTGCCGGCGCCACGCTCAGCCTGGTCGAGCACTTCGTCACGCTCGGCAATGCGCCGACGCTGGCAAACCTGGCGGCGGAACTGCGCATCGATGCAGGGGCGACAGTCGAGCACCTGCGCATTCACGAATCCGGCGCGCAGGCCGCCCAGCTCGAGACCTGGGTCACGACGCTGCAGGCCGACAGCCGCTACCGGCAGCAATTTTTCGCGCTGGGCGGGCGCCTGCTGCGGTCGAATCTGGACCTGTCATTGGCTGGCCGCGCTGCCGCAGCCCGGTTATCGGGCCTGTTCATGGTGGACGGCGCGCGCCAGGCGGATCTCTACACGCGCGTCGAGCACCACGGTGCCGTGACGCGGACTTCCCAGGAATTCCGCGGCATCGGCTCCGGGCGCGGCCGCGGCGCGTTCAATGGACGCGTGGTCGTGCATCCTTCAGCACGCGGTGCCGACGCCAGCCAGACGTGCCGCAATCTGCTGCTGACGCCGCTCGCCGAGATCAACACGCGGCCGCAGCTCGAGATCCACACCGACGACGTGCAGTGCCGTCATGGCGCGACCACCGGCACGCTCGACCCCGAGCAGATTTTCTACCTGCGGTCGCGCGGCCTCGATGCGGTGACGGCACGCGCACTGCTGACCGTTGCCTTCTGCGCGGACATCGTCGCCGCCCTGCCGCAGGAGGCACTGCGTGAATACGTGCTGGAACGGGTGGTCGGGCAGCTGCCGGACCGCGACGTGATCCGGAGCCTGCGCTGATGGCCGCCGTGCCCCGGGTGACGGACGCCTACGACGTCATGCGCATTCGCGAGGATTTCCCGATCCTTGCGCGGCGCGTCAATGGCCGCCCGCTCGTCTACCTCGACAGTGCGGCGTCGGCGCAGCAGCCGGCCACGGTCATCGACGCGGTTGCCGGTTATTCGCGGGAACACCACGCCAATGTGCACCGTGGCATCCACACCCTGTCGCAGGAGGCGACCGCTCTGTACGAGGCCGCCCGCGAGCGGGTGCGGCGCTTCGTGAATGCCCGCTCGGCCTCCGAAATCGTCTTTGTGCGCGGGACCACTGAGGCGATCAACCTGGTGGCCCAGGCCCATGGGCGGGCCCAGCTCGAACAGGGCGACGAGATCCTCATATCCTGGCTGGAGCACCATTCGAATATCGTCCCGTGGCAGCTGTTGTGCGAGCAGACAGGCGCGATATTGCGGGTCGTGCCGATCGACCGGCGCGGCGTCGTCGATAACGACGCCTATGCCGGCATGCTGGGCCCGCGCACGCGCATCGTCGCGCTGGCACAGGTGTCGAATGCACTCGGCACCGTGCTGCCGCTGCGGGAGTTGCTGGAGCTGGCGCGCAGGCGCGGCATCACGACTGTCGTGGACGGCGCCCAGGCCGTGCCTCATCAGCGCGTGGATGTGCAGCAGCTCGGCTGCGACTTCTACGCTTTCTCGGGTCACAAGATGTACGGGCCGACCGGCATCGGCGTGCTGTACGGGCGCGAGTCCATCCTCGAGTCGATGCCACCCTGGCAGGGCGGCGGCGAGATGATCCTGTCCGTATCGTTTTCGGGCACGACTTACAACCACCTGCCGCACCGCTTCGAGGCCGGCACACCGAATATCGCCGGCGCCGTCGGCCTCGGCGCCGCCATCGACTACATCGAAGCGGTCGGCATCGACAGGATCGGTCGCCACGAGCAGGAGCTGCTCGCCTCTGCGACGGCGCAGCTTGCTTCCATTCCCGGCCTGACCCTGATCGGAACGGCACCGCAGAAATCGAGCCTGGTGTCCTTCGCGGTCGACGGCATCCATCCGCACGATCTCGGCACCGTGCTCGACTCGGAAGGCATTGCCGTGCGCACCGGGCATCACT
Source organism: Gammaproteobacteria bacterium (assembly GCA_023265875.1). GTDB lineage: Bacteria > Pseudomonadota > Gammaproteobacteria > Steroidobacterales > Steroidobacteraceae > SCUD01. The sequence continues at coordinate 10,060 of JAHFSF010000068.1, forward strand.
GCGCGATGCCGGTCATGGAGTTCTTCGGCGTCCCGGCAACGACACGGGCTTCGTTCGGCCTCTATAACTCGCGCGCCGAGATCGACGAACTGTATGGCGCCGTGCTGCGGGCGATCAGGATGCTGCGCTGATGGATCTCTCAGAGCTCTACCGCGACGTCATCGTCGACCATAACCGCCGGCCGCGGAATTTCGGTCGCCTGGAATCTGCGACACAGCTGGCTGATGGCAATAATCCCTTGTGTGGCGATAAGTTACGCGTTTATGTTGATGTCGAACATGACGTGATCCGCGATGTCCGTTTCGACGGCAGCGGCTGCGCGATTTCGACTGCTTCCGCTTCGCTGATGAGCGAGGCCGTCAAGGGCCGCAGCCGGGCCGAAGTGGCGGAACTGTTCGCCCAGGTGCACCGGATGCTGACCCGGCATGACGAGGCGCCGGATCCCGGGCTTGGCAAGCTCGCGGCGCTTGCCGGCGTGCGCGAATTTCCGGCGCGCGTCAAGTGCGCGAGCCTGTGCTGGCATACGCTGAACGCCGCGCTGACCGGCGGCCACGAAGTCTCGACCGAGTAGCCATGCGCCGCATCGAACATGAACCGGTCGTCATCCAGCGCGATGTCCGCGCCGTCATCGTTCCCGCGGGCATCGAGATCACGCTGCGCACTGGCACGGTCGGCTACATCACGCAATCGCTGGGCGGCAGCTTCACCGTTTACGCCGAAGGCAACCTGTTCCGGATCGCGGGCGAAGATGGCGACGCGCTCGGCAAGGAGCCGATGCGCGCGCCGGAGCTTCCGCCCGGCGCGACCGATGAGGACGTCGGCCGGCTGGTGTGGGACCAGCTGCGCACCTGCTTCGATCCGGAGATCCCGGTCAACATCGTCGATCTCGGCCTGGTCTACGACTGCCAGCTCAGCGCCAATCCGGATGGCACGCGCGACGTGGCCGTGAAGATGACGCTGACGGCGCCCGGTTGCGGCATGGGCGAAGTGCTGGTGGCCGACGTCAAGGACAAGGTCGAGATCATCCCGACGATCCGCAAGGCCGACGTCGAACTCGTGTTCGACCCGCCCTGGAACCAGTCGATGATGACG
>JAHFSF010000206.1 GCA_023265875.1 Gammaproteobacteria bacterium
AGGCCGATCAGGAAGTGGCCGTCGGCGTCGCAGACATCGCCGCCTTCCAGCCTGCCGGGCGGCTTGATGCGCGGGAACTTCGGGTACCAGGCATGTAGCGCCTCGATGACGCTCTTGACTTCGCCGGTGCGGCTGGCCGCGCCGGGACGGGTGGCGATGGCGCCGCGTGCGGTGATGATGGCGGGGTCCTCGACGAAACAACTATCGGGATAACGCGGGTCCTCAGGCAGCGTGGTCAAGTCGAGCCCGCACTCAGAGAGGGCGAGGCAATAGGCCAGGTGCTCCATCAGGGCGAGCGCGAGTTTCGGGGGACCTTCGCCGGCTTTCGTGATGCCCCTGGCGTAGGTCGTGGGAGGTGGCCGGACGATGGCGCGGGTGAACTTCATGTTATTGGTCCCCGGGTCGTGGCCTCATAGTGTAGCGAGAAGCGGTGCTGCCCTGAGCGGGCGGCAATCGTCTTTGTTGCATCGCAAAATGCCGGTATCCCGCATCAATTTCACTGAGGTCACGTAGTATTTCCCGCACTCCACCGGTCTGTAGGTTGACCATGGGGTCATTCAACCGAATGTTTCAACAATGAGGGTACCGAATCATGTCCATGAATCGTCGGGATTTCGGCAAGGTAATGCTGGGCGTCACGGGTGGATTGCTCGCCGGCGCGCAGCTCACGAAGGTCGCTTTCGCCGGGGAAGCCACCGGCGGCGACAAGCATGCTTGTAAAGGTCTCAACTCCTGCAAGGGCCAGGGTGGCGGCGAGAACGCCGGCAAGAACTCCTGCAAGGGCCAGGGCGGCTGCGCCACGGTCAAGCACGAGTGCAAGGGCCACAACGAGTGCAAGGGTCAGGGCGGCTGCAAGTCGGGTGACAACGGCTGCGCCGGCAAGAACTCCTGCAAGGGCAAGGGCGGCTGCAAGTCGCCGGTCGATCCGTCGCACATGGGCTGAAAGCCTGCGGCGACAGAGTGCCGTCATCCGGGTGCCTGTGTCCCGGATGGCGGCCGTTTCCAGAGTCCGCTGACCGCAAATGACTGGCGCATCGCTGCCGAATCGCTGGAAGCTGCCCGACCTCGGGCTCGGCGTGGGCCTGCGCACGCAGCATTTCCGGCACATCACCGAACACTGGCCGGCGATGGACTGGTTCGAGATCCTGTCCGAGAACTTCATCGACACCGAAGGCCGGCCGCTCCATTTCCTCGACCAGATCGCGGAGCACTATCCGATCGTCATGCACGGCGTGTGCCTGTCGGTCGGCAGCACCGATCCGGTCGATTTCGGGTTCCTCGACAAGCTCGCGGCACTGGCCAGGCGCGTGAAGGCGGTCTGGCTCGGCGATCACATCTGCTGGACGGGCGTCGCTGGCCTCAATGGCCACGACCTGTATCCGGTGCCGTATACGGAGGAGGGCCTGCGGCACATGATCTCGCGCGTGCGGATCATCCAGGATTATCTCGAGCGGCCGCTGGTGCTCGAAAATCCTTCCACCTACCTGACTTTCGCTTCCTCCTCGATGCCCGAGGAGGAATTCATCGCGCGGCTCGCGGTCGAGGCCGACTGCGCGCTGCTGCTCGACGTCAATAATGTCTATGTGACCTGCCGGAATCACGACCTCGACCCGCTCGCCTACCTCGACGCGATCCCCTACGAGCATGTCGTGCAGGTCCACCTCGCCGGGCATACGGACAACGGCACGCACTGCATCGACACCCACGACGGGCGCGTGATCGACGAGGTCTGGCAACTCTATGGGCGCGTGCACCGGAAGACCGGCGGCCGTGCGACGCTGCTCGAGTGGGACGCGAATGTGCCGAAATTCCCGGTGTTGCAGCAGGAAGTCGGCAAGGCGGCGCGGTTCCGGAACGGCACGAAAATCGTCACGTCCGCGGCTGCATGAACCTGGCGCGCGCACCGCGGCTCGATACGCTCGAACGCTGGATGCAGGCAGTGGTCATGCATCCACAGGGCGCGATGCCCGGGGTGCGATCGGCCCCGGCGCGGCGCCTGCTGCCGCAGGCGGCCGTGGATCTCGACAGCGTCGTGCTGCCGTCGAAAGCGCTGTCCGCCGTCGAGCGGCTCGATATCTACGCGCACATGTATTACGCGCGCCTGCTCGAGATCCTGGTCGAGGAATATCCGACCACGCGGCAGATCCTGGGCGCGGAGGCATTCGAGCGGGCGTGCCGGCGGTTCCTGGCACGCCATCCGTCCCGGCACCGGATCCTGAATCGCCTGAGCGAGCGGTTCCCGGCCTTTCTCGCGCGCCATCTGCCGCGCGGGCCGCGCAGCGGGCTGGCGGTTGACGTGGCGCGCATCGAGCGCGCGATGGAAGAGGTCTTCGACGCCCCGCGGGCGGAGCCGCTGACGGCGGCCCAGTTCGGGGCGATCGGCGCCGATGCATGGCAGCGCGTGCGCCTCGCCGTGATTCCGGGCCTGCGGCTGCTGAAGCTCAGGTATCCGGCGAATGACCATATGAATGCCGTGCGCGGCAAGGGCCAGCCGCGCATCCCGCGGCCGCGTGCCAGCTTTGCGATCGTCTATCGTCGCGGCTACCAGGTCTTCCGGCGCGACCAGGAACCGGTGCAGTTCAGGCTGCTCGCGGCACTTGCCTCCGGCGCGACGCTTGCGGCTGCGGTGCGGGGCAGTGTGGGCGGGCGTCGCGGCAATGCCGATGAGCTCGCCGCCAGGCTCGGTGCATGGTTTCGCGAATGGGCCGCCGCCGGGCTTTTCTCCGGCATCGAGCGGCAGGCTACTGGGCGCCGCCGCCGCTGAGGCATACACTTCCACGGAAGCATTGCAGGGGAGAATGCCTGTGGATATCCGCAATCTGGCGACGGGCCTGAAGTACTGCGGCGAGGCCTCGGGCCTCCGGCAGACCTACCAGGTCTTCGAGAGCAGGAAGCAGTTCGTCGTGATGTCGCAGGCGCGGACCAAGCCGAACGCCGGCTATTTCAACCTGGTCAGCAAGGCGGCGGTCGATCACGTGCGGCGGGGCTACGCCGGCCGCCAGGACGTGACGGCCAAGCAATTGACGACGCGCTCGCGCACGGCCCATGTGAAAAACGCGCTGCAGGCGCTCAACATCCTCTACGTGCTGGTCGCGACCGGCGCGGCGACCCGCGACGACCGCTTCCGCAACCGCGAGCTGCACTTCAACATCCACGCACGATAAAAAAGGCCCGCCAGATGGCGGGCCTTTGGCCGCGTCTCGCGGACTTCGTTCAGGGCTTGAATCTGTTGTAGACGTTGCGCGAAATGATCATCAGCGCCGCGCCGGCCGTCAGGGTGCCGAAGCTGCCGAAGATCTTCGCCAGGTACTCGCCGATCTGCGGAATCTCACTCAGCACGCCGGAAAGCGTGGCCAGCACGAGTGCCGTGACCAGCACGCGCACATGATCCTCACCGGCGATGCCGAAGCCGATGACCAGACCAAGCACGACCAGGAGCGCTCCCGAATACGGGACCTCCATGAACGCGCCGAGCACGGCTACCAACAGGCCGATCCAACCCGCAATCTTGGTTACATTCACTTGTTCATCTCCCCTGAAGCTA
>JAHFSF010000069.1 GCA_023265875.1 Gammaproteobacteria bacterium
ACGAGTCCCGCGGCGCGCGGGCGCCCGAGCGCGCGCGTCGCCTCGACAGTCTCGGCCACTGCCGCGTGTTCCGGGGTCGCGCCATGGGCGAGCTGGAACAGGCCGACCAGCGCGAGCGCGCGGACTTCCGGGTCGAGCGCGGAATCCGGCCGGTCGAGCAGCAGTTGCAGGCAGGCCTCGAGCTCGAAGTACCAGCGCACGGTGCCGAAAGACAGCGACTGGATCGCGGGGCGGTCGCCCGGTTCGATCGCGCAACCGGCCATCGCAGCCTCGAGCGTGCGGCCCTCGGCGGCCACCGCGGCAACGATGCGGGCCGCGGTCGCACGAATTCGTGCGGCACTCTTCACACGGAAGCCAGTACCAGGCCCGCAAGGCTCCGCGCGTGCGCGAAATCCGCCGCGGTCACTGGACGGCGGCCGGGCAGTTGCAGGCGATGAATCGCGAGCGCATCGGCGCCGGTCATGACCACCACCCCCGCAGGGCCGGCGTCCAGGATCGTGCCCGGGACCGGACCGGGTGCGGCCGCGACGACCGCAGCCTGCCAGATCCGGAGTTGCAGGCCGTCAAGCCGTGTCTCGGCCACCGGCCAGGGATCCAGCGCCCTGACCCGACGCTCGATCGCCACGGCGGGAGCGTGCCAGTCGATGCGTGCCTCGGACTTGTCGAGCTTGCGCGCATAGGTCGCCTGCGCCGGATCCTGCGGGACGAAAGTCATGCCGCCGCCGGCCAGCGCATCGAGTGCGGCGACGATGAGTTCCGCCCCGATCGGGGCCAGGCGTTCCTGCAATTGCCCGGCGGTTTCCCCGGCTCCAATCGCAATTTCCCGGCGCAATGCGACCGGGCCGGTGTCAAGCCCGGCTTCCATGCGCATGATGCAGACGCCGGTTTTCTCATCGCCCGCGAGGATGGCGCGCGCCACCGGCGCCGCGCCGCGCCAGCGGGGCAGCAGCGAGGCGTGGATGTTGAGGCAACCCAGTCGCGGCACCGCGAGCAGCGCCGGCGGCAGCAGGAGCCCATAGGCCACGACCACCATCACATCCGGCGCGTACGCGGCAAGGTGTGCGCAAGCCTGCCCGTCACGCAATGTTCCCGGCTGCTCGACCGCAATGCCGAGCGCGAGCGCGCGTCGCTTCACGGGGCTCGGCAGGATCTGCCGTCCGCGGCCGGCGGGACGATCGGGCTGGGTGTAGGCAACGACCAGCCGGTGGCGCGAGGCGGCGATCGCATCGAGCGGTGGCAGCGCGAATACGGGGGTTCCGGCGAACGCAACCGCCAGGTTCCTGTCCACGGCGGCGCCAGGGCTCAGATTGAGGGCGCCCGCGCCGGCGCCGGAGCCCGGCCTTCCGCCTGCAGGCGCCGGTCTTTTTCGAGCTTCCTGCGGACCCGCTGGCGTTTCATCTCGGACAGGTAATCGACGAATAATTTCCCATTGAGATGATCCACTTCGTGCTGGATGCAGATCGCCAGCAAACCCTCCAGTTCCGCCTCGAAGGGCTTGCCGTCGCGACCGAGCGCCCGAACCCGCACACGTTCCGCCCGCTCCACCTCGTCGTAATAACCGGGCACCGACAAGCAGCCCTCCTGGGAGGCCGTCATGCCAGTCCGGGTCAGGATCACAGGATTGATGAATACGCGCGGGTCCTTGCGCTCGTCGGAGATGTCCGCGACCAGCAGTCGCCGGTGCACATTGACCTGCGTCGCGGCCAGGCCGACGCCTTTGGCCGCGTACATCGTCTCCAGCATGTCGTCAATCAGCTCCCGCACGGAGCCGTCCACGGCAGCAACGGGCTCCGCCCGGGTACGTAGCCGGGGGTCCGGATACTCCAGTATTGTGAGGCACGTCATGGGGGCAGGGTCGCGGCTGCGTGTATCTGACCGGGGAATGCTGCTAAAGTTCGTTGAAGCATGGACTTAGGCGCGTTAGGGAGCAACTCGCATGTCATTGTCTGGCTATTCCCCACCCCGCAGCCCCGTTCGATCCCTGGCCGGCGCCGCAGTCGTGGCGCTGGTGCTATCGATCATGATGCCGGCCGGCATCGCAGTCAGCCAGCAGGCGGGGATTGATCGCAGCGTCATCCCGGTCGCGCCCGATGCGCCCGAACGCTACGTGGTCCAGCCGGGCGACACGCTGTGGGACATCTCGGCGAAGTTCCTGACCGATCCCTGGTACTGGCCCGAGATCTGGTACATCAATCCGCAGGTCGCCAACCCGCACCTGATTTATCCGGGCGACGTGCTCGCACTCACCTGGGTGGACGGCCAGCCGCGACTCATACTGGAGAGTGGCGGTCCGGTGCGACTGTCGCCGCGCGTCCGCGAAAGTCCATTGTCCGAGTCCATCAACGCCATTCCGTATGACATCGTCGCCGCCTTCATGTCGCGCCCGAGCCTGCTGACCAGCGACCAGGTCAGGAATTCGCCCTATGTCGCCTATGGGCGCGATCACCGGCTGGCCAGTTCGGTGGGCGACGATGTCTACGTCCGCAGGCTTGGCAGTGCTGCACCCGACAGCCGCTACAACGTGTTTCACGTCGGCGATGAGTTGAAGGACCCGGACGATGGCGACGTGCTGGGTTACCAGGGCCTGTACGCCGGTCAGGGCGACTTCACGCGCCTGGGAGATCCCGCCACGCTGCATCTCGTCGACAGCAAGCGCGAGACGCTGGAGGGCGACATCCTGTTGCCGAACGCGGTCGAAGTGAAATTGGATTTCATTCCGCACGCGCCGAAATCGACTATCGACGGCACGATCATATCGGTCACCGACGATCGCTCGGTCACGGGGGAATACGATGTCGTGATCATCAATCGCGGCACGCGCCATGGTCTCGAGCCCGGGCATGTGCTGGCGATCTGGGAAGCCGGCGCGAAAGTGCGGGACAAGACCGAAAATTCAGTCAGCCGGAATGTTCAGCTACCGGACGAGCGCAACGGCCTGTTCATGATCTTCAAGGCTTACGAGCGCATGAGCTTCGGCTTGATCCTGGAATCGAGCCGCGAAGTCCACGTCGGCGACTCGGTCCGCACGCCCTGATTAGGTACAACCCCGTATTGCGCGGAGCGCCATATTGCGTGATGGTTGCGCTGCGTTCACGGGACGGGGTTTCCGTGAATGGGGCTTTTCCGCACGCTAGTGCCGAAAGGCAATGTGGCAGGAATTCGACCCTGCCGCGTGCGTTGTGAGGTCGCTGGACACAGCGTAGGCCCCGCAATCGGGGCGCCTGAGTCGGACCCGTCCGACGAGGGGAAGATTGCCGGCAGGCCCGATGAGGCGCCGCGAGGCGCGTGCAACGGGCGTCGAGGACAAGGCCGACAACCGCCAGCGGGTCAAGGACCCCCGCACCGGGCAGCGCTGCCCCTGCGGGGGTTCTCCTTTCTGCAACCCCTGCATTGGTGCTGATCCCCAGGCCGGCGCTTTGTTCTAATCTCCGGCTCATGCAGGAATTTCCGACATTCACCAGCCATCTCGAATGCAGCGCGACCGGCGCGCATTACCCGGCCGATGCGCTGCATGGCTTGTCGCAGGCCGGCAAGCCGCTGCTGGTGCGCTATGACCTCGAGGCCATGCGTCGCGTCATCAATCGGGACGAGCTTGCGGGGCGTGCGGAACGCGGATTCTGGCGCTACCGCGAAATGCTGCCCGTCCGCCATGCCGCCAATGTCATCAGCCTCGGCGAGGTCGCGACGCCCGTCGTCCCGGCACCCGCCGCCGCGCGACTGCATGGCGCTTCGGTACTGCTGGTCAAGGACGAGGGCCGCTTGCCGACCGGGTCCTTCAAGGCGCGCGGCCTGGCGCTCGCCGTGTCGATGGCGAAGGAGCTCGGCGTCACGCGCATGGCGATGCCCACCAACGGCAATGCCGGGGCAGCGCTGGCGGCCTATGCATCGCGGGCCGGCATCGAGTCCTGGGTGTTCTGCCCGGATGACACGCCCGCAGTCAACGTCCGCGAGATGGCAGCGGCCGGTGCACATGTCTATCTGGTCAACGGACTCATCGACGACTGCGGCCGCCTGGTCGGCGAAGGCAAGGCCGGGATGGGCTGGTTTGACGCATCCACGCTCAAGGAGCCTTACCGGATCGAGGGCAAAAAAACGATGGGCGTCGAACTCGCCGAACAACTCGGCTGGCAGTTGCCCGACGCGATCTTCTATCCGACCGGGGGCGGCACCGGGCTGATCGGCATGTGGAAGGCCTTCGCCGAGCTCGAGGCGCTCGGCTTCATCGACTCACGGCGGCCACGCATGGTCGCCGTCCAGGCCGCGGGTTGCGCGCCCATCGTCCATGCCTGGCAGCAAGGGCGGGAACATGCCGAAACCTGGCAGGACGCCCGGACCATTGCCGCCGGTATTCGCGTTCCGGCAGCCATTGGCGATTTCCTGATCCTGCGTGCGATCCGGGACAGCCATGGTTTTGCGATCGCGGTCGAGGACGAGGCGATCATCCGGGCCGGGGCCGAATTTGCCCGGCTCGAAGGGCTCCTGCTTTGCCCGGAGGGCGCCGCGACCTACGCCGCCTGGCGCGCTGCGCTGGCCTCGGGTCAGCTCAGGCCGGACGAGCGCGCCGTGCTGTTCAATTGCGCAATCGGGCTGAAATATCCACTGCCGGCCGCGGGCACCAGGATCGACTGCCGGCAACCGCTCGACATCGCAGCCCTGACCGCGGCGACAGCTTGATGCGCGGCTAAGGATTGGGCGCGACGCGCCGTCCCAGCGCGTGCCCGAGCCGTGCCGCTGCCAGCCGGATGTCGATTTCCATCCTGCGCAGGTGACGCCACGGGCGTCCGGGCCGGTGTCCGGCCGTCTGTCGCAACAGTCGCCTAGCGGCAGCGTCCGCCAAGCCGTAAGCCGCAAGCCAGCCAGGGGCCTGCGCCACGGGGATCCGCCCCCTAACCGCATGCAGCAGGCTCCTCAGGTCAAAGGATGCGACCCGGGTCCCGGTGATGGCGCCGGGAAACTGGCGGCTGCGCGCGAAATCGATCAGCTGAAAGGCCGGCGGGCCGCCGGCCGGCAGCGAAACCAGGATGTTCCTCGGCATCAGCGCGCCGTGCGACACGCCGAGGTCGTGCAGGCGCCGCAACAGCCGGAACACCGGCGCCAGGTCCGGGGTCGCACCGGTTTGCTGCAGCAGCAGGTCGAGCGCTATTGCCCCCTCGTTCTCGCGGGTCGCGAGCAGGTCGCAACGGCCGTACTGCGGATGGAGTTCCCGCCTCCACCACAGCGGTTCCGGACCGGCAATCCCGTGACGGAGCAGCCGCGCAAGCACCCGGTGCTCCCATTCAGAGCGGCACGGCAGGAACCAGCGGCGCCAAGTTTCATAGAAGGGCTGCCGTCGATACATCTTGATGACCTGGCGGCCGCCGCCCGGCAATGGCTCGGACCAGATCAAGGTGTGGAACTCGTCCTTGATCCGCGTCTGGCCCGGCAGCGCTGCAAAGACGGGGGCCATGCCCGCCGCCGGCCCGGCACTGCCCTGTGGCGCACCGGTAGACGTCACACGCCGACGCCATCCTTGACGATCAATGCATAACGATGGCCTGAACCGATCGGCGACAGCATGGGCGCAGCCACCACCCGTGCGCGGGATGCGCGGGCAAGCTGTTCAACTCCAGCAATCGTCATCGTCATCTTCGGCGGCTTGTGGTTGAAGGGCCGGGTGAGCCGCCGCAGCGTGTTCTTCAGGGAATGATGGTCGAAAAAAGTCATGATCACGAAACGCCGCGAGACCCGCAGCAGTTCCCGCAGCAGGCGCTCGCGTTCGGCCGCAGTCGGCAGGTGATGCGACAAGCGCACGCAGATTGCGCCGTCCACGCTGTCGTCCACGAGCGGGATGTGGAATGCGGAAGCCGTCATCCAGAAGCGGGGCGTCGCGACCGATGAGTCGACGCGGCCGTACAGCACCTGCCCGATCGCGATGTCGGCCTCGATCACGAGGTCGGCCGCATGCGCGAAGGCCGGCGTCAGGCGGCCACCGCCGCAAGGCAGGTCGAGAATGACGCGGGAACGGCCGACGCGGGCGACGTGCCGCTGGAGCAGCTGGTATTCGCGTCGCGTGCTGCTGCGTTTCAGCAATTCCGCGCGGTACTTCTGGTTGTAGGTGACGGCACGATCGACGCGCTCGTAGGCTGCCTGGTAATCCTCGCTCTGCGTGGTTCCCTGTGGTTCGCCCCAGGTGTCCGAGGTCCCGCGGATGGCGAGCAGCGGCACGCCCTCCCGTATCGGATACGAGGCGCCGCAGCCACTGCAGTCAATCGTGGCGACGCCGACCGCGAGCCCGGTCTTGCAGGCAGGGCAGGCCAGCAGGCCTGCAACCGCCTCAATTCCTGCACCAGTGCCAGTCTTCGCAGCCAGAACCGATGCCATCGCGCGAGCGCTCCTTCCCGCAAGTCGCGGTTTCAGGCCGTCACGATTCAGTCTACAGGATGCCGGCATGGCCATTTCTGCCCATAGCCGGCGCAAATCACGCTGCTGCGGGCACCGTCGTCACCGGAAGATGGCCGGTCATGACCGCGACCCGGATCGAGACGCACTCAGCCTGGCTGCGGCTCGCGCGGACGCCGGGCATCGACGCGATCGCCGCCAGCGCATTGCTGGGGCGCCTGGGCGGGCCGGCGCGGTTCCTGGCAGCGGATCCCGCGCTGCTCGCCGATTGCGGAGTCGGTCCCGCCGGCATCCGTTCGCTGCTGGAACCGGACGTTGCAGGACTCGAGCGCGACCTGGCGTGGCTCGAAACGCCCGGGCACGGCCTGCTCGTCGCGGATGATCCGCACTATCCGCGGCAACTCCATGCCACGCCCGGCATGCCGCCGGCGCTATTCGTGGCGGGCAGTTTGACCGCGCTTTCCCTGCCACAACTCGCAATCGTTGGCAGCCGTGCGGCTACGGCCGGCGGCAGCGAGACGGCCTTCGACTTTGCCGCATGCCTGGCGGCGGCGGGGCTCGCGATCACGAGTGGCCTCGCCACCGGCATCGATGCGGCGGCCCATCGGGGGGCGCTGGCCGCAGGCGGCATCACCCTCGCCGTCTGCGGCACCGGGCTCGACCGGATCTACCCCGCCGACCACTCCGGCCTCGCCGCCGAGATCGCCGCCCACGGCGCGCTGATCTCGGAGTTTCCCGTCGGCACGCCGCCGCTCGCCGCCAATTTTCCGCGGCGCAATCGCCTGCTGTCGGGGCTCGCCCGCGGCGTGCTCGTCATCGAGGCCGCCGCCCGTTCGGGCTCATTGATCACTGCCCGGCTGGCGGGCGAGCAGGGACGCGAGGTCATGGCCGTGCCAGGCTCGATACATAACGCGCTGGCGCGCGGTTGCCATCGCCTGATCCGGGATGGCGCCGCGCTCGTGGAAACGCCCGCGGACGTGCTCGCCGTGCTCGGATTGCGGGCACCGGCGGCGACCGGAAACACGGCCACGGAAATCATGGACCAGCCCGGCAAATCCGGTGGCCAGTTGGACAGCGCAGAGGAAATACTGTTGAATGCGCTCGGTTTCGAGCCGGCGGATCTCGACAGGCTGGTCGAGAGAACGGGCTTTCCGGCCCATGCCGTCGCCTCGATGCTGCAGTTGCTCGAACTGGATGGTCGGGTCGAGTCGCTGGCCGGCGGGCGTTACAGCCGGGCTTCACCGAGGCGGGCCAGATGAAGGAAAACGTTCTCGACATTCTGATCCACCTGTTCGAGAACTTCCTGGACGCCGACGACGACACCGCGCCGAGTCGCGAGGCGCTGAAGCAGGAACTGGAACAGGTCGGTTACCCGGAGCCGGACATCGAGCGCGCGCTGGCCTGGCTCGAGAGTCTCGCCGCCGATCCGGACCGCGCCATGAACGAGGGCACCGCCCGCGCGGTACGCGTGTTCAGCGGCCAGGAGCAGGTGCGCCTCGATACCGACGTGCGCGGCTACCTGCTGCACCTGGAGAATCTGGGCATCCTGTCCGCCGTGCAGCGCGAAGTCGTCATCGACCGGTTGCTGGCGCTCGAGGCCGACGACATCGATATCGAGCAGTTGAAGTGGGTGGTCCTGATGGTGCTGTTCAGCCAGCCCGGCCAGGAAAATGCCTACCAGCGGATGGAAGACCTGGTGTTCGACGACCGCCGCGACGCGATGCACTGAGCGTCGCCGGCAAGGGTCGGCCAGGGAGCCGCGGCAGGGTCCGCGGCTTTGGCGTCTTTGGGGACGACGTGAGACTGAATAGAGCATGAGCGCGAATCTCGTCATTGTCGAATCGCCGGCCAAGGCGAAGACCATCAAGAAGTACCTGGGACCGGGTTTCGAGGTCCTGGCTTCCTATGGTCATGTCCGCGACCTGGTCGAGAAGGAAGGCGCGGTCAACCCGGACCGCGACTTCGAGATGAAGTACCAGCTGATCGACAAGAACCGCCCGCGGGTGGACGCGATCGAGCGCGCCATGCGCAAGGCGGACGCGCTGTTCCTCGCGACCGACCCGGACCGCGAGGGCGAGGCGATTTCCTGGCACCTGTCGGAGATCCTGCGCGAGCGCGGCGTGCTCGACGGCAAGGACCTGCGCCGCGTGCGCTTTTACGAGATCACGAAGAATGCCGTGCGCGCCGCCCTCGATAACGCCGAGGGCCTGAACGACAACCTCGTCAATGCACAGCAGGCGCGCCGCGCGCTCGATTACCTGGTCGGCTTCAACCTGTCGCCGCTGCTGTGGCGAAAGATCAAGCCAGGGCTTTCGGCCGGCCGCGTGCAGAGCGTCGCGCTGCGCCTGATCTGCGAGCGCGAGGCTGAAATCACGCACTTCACCCGCCAGGAGTACTGGACCATCGAGGCGGACGCGGCCAGAGACGCGGCGCGTTTCCCGGCGCGCCTCGTGGAGTTCCGCGGCGAGAAAGTCGAGGTTGACACGCAGCAGGGCCGCTTCACGATCACCGGCGAGGCGCAGGCCCGCGAGGTCGAGCGTGCGATCATCGGGGCGGCTGGCGGATTCCTGACGGTCGACACGGTCGAGAGCAAGCCCCGGCGCCGCAATCCACCGCCGCCTTTCACGACCTCGACATTGCAGCAGGAAGCAGCCCGCAAGCTCGGCTTCACCGCGCGCAGGACGATGCAGACCGCACAGCGGCTCTACGAGGCCGGCTTCATCACCTACATGCGCACCGACTCCGTCTCGTTGTCGGACGATGCCGTCGCCGGGATCCGTGACACCATACGCACCGCGTTCGGCGAGAAGGCGCTGTCGGATGGTGTCAATGTCTACCGCACGAAGTCGAAGAACGCCCAGGAAGCGCACGAGGCAATCCGCCCGACTTCGGCCGCGAGCCTGCCGCAGCAGTCCGGGCGCGGATTCCACGATGAAGACCAGCGGCGCCTGTATGCGCTGATCTGGAAGCGTGCGGTCGCCTGCCAGATGGCTCCCGCCGTGTTCGACACCGTCGCGGTGGACCTGGTCGCCGGTGGCCGCGGTGCGACCGGCACGGGCCGTCACGTGTTCCGCGCCAACGGGCAGACGCTGCTGGAGCCGGGATTCCTGGCTGCATATCACGAAGACCATGACGAGGACGAGACGGACGTCGAGAGCGAGGATGAGCAGCGGCTGCCGGCGCTGGAGCCCGGTGAACGGGTGACACTCGAGGCGGTGCGGCCCGAACAGCATTTCACGCAGCCGCCGCCGCGTTATACGGAGGCGAGCCTCGTCAAGTCGCTCGAGAACCATGGCATCGGCCGGCCGTCGACCTATGCGTCGATCATCGAGACGCTGCGCTACCGGAAATACGTCGAGATGAGCGGTCGCGCATTCGTGCCGACCGACATCGCCAAGATCGTCAGCGGCTTCCTGGTCAAGTACTTCGAGACGTACGTCGACTACGGTTTCACAGCGCTGATGGAAGACGTGCTGGATGAAATCTCGAATGGCGAGAAGGAATGGCGCCCGGAGCTCGCGCGATTCTGGAAACCGTTTTCCAGGCAGGTCGCGCACATCGCCAAGAGCGTCAGCCGGGAGGAAGTCGCCCTGTCCCGTGAGATCGGCCGCGATCCCGCGAGCGGCAAGCCGATCACCGTGCGCATGGGCCAGTACGGCGCTTTCGTGCAGCAGGGCACGCGCGATGATACCGAGAAGCCGAAGTTTGCCAGCCTGCTGCCCGGACAGCGCATGGATGAGGTCTCGCTCGAGGACGCGCTCCGGCTGCTGTCATTGCCGCGCGCCCTCGGCCAGGCGCCGGACGGTACGCCGATCAGCGTCGGCCGCGGCCAGTACGGGCCCTATGTCAAGTACGGCACCAAGTTCGCGTCGATCAAGGACGACGACCCGTTCACGCTGACGCTGGCGCGCGCCCTCGAGATCGTCACGGCCAAGCAGCATGCCGACCGCGAGCGCACGATCCTCGATTTTCCCGAGGCCGGGATCCAGGTGCTGAAGGGCCGCTACGGTCCATACGTGACCGATCGCAAGCGCAATGCGCGCGTGCCGAAGGATCGCGGCCCGGCCACGCTCGCGCTCGAGGAGTGCGTGGCGCTGCTGGCCGCGGCACCGGAGCGCGGCAGCCGTTTCGGCCGTCGCGGCGCAAAGAAAAAGGCGGTGGAGACGGCGCCCGGAAACGTTGCCGTGGCGGCCGTTGCCGCGCCAGTTCCGCGCGCGAAGGCAAAGGCGCCGCGCAAGGCGGCGGCAGTGAAGGCCGCACCGCGCACCGCCGCCGGCAAGGGTCGCCGCGCCAAGGAGTGAGCCGTGCTGGATCGCGTCGCCGTGCGCGAATGGCTGCTCGACCTGCAGCAGCGGCTCACGCAGGCGCTCGAGCAGGTTGACGGCGGCGCACGCTTTCACCGCGACACCTGGCGCCGGCCCGAGGGCGGCGGCGGCGAGACCCGGGTGCTGCGCGACGGTGCGCTGTTCGAACAGGGCGGCATCAATTACTCGCGGGTCCACGGCACGCACATGCCGGCCGCGGCCAGCGCACAGCGCCCGGCGCTGGCGGGAGCGGCTTTCGAGGCGATGGGCGTATCGCTCGTGCTGCATCCACGCAATCCCCACGTCCCAACCACGCACATGAACCTGCGCCTGTTCGTCGCCGAACCCGCGGATCACGCAACCGCATGGTGGTTCGGCGGCGGCTTCGACCTGACGCCGTACTACGCCCACGAGGATGACGCGCGGCACTGGCACCGCGTCGCGCACGCCGCCTGC
>JAHFSF010000070.1 GCA_023265875.1 Gammaproteobacteria bacterium
CCAGACCGTCGCGGCCCGGAAGGATCGCTACGAACGCGCCGAAGTCCATCAACCGGACGACCTTGCCTTCATAGACCCGGCCAACCTCGACGTCGGCGGTGATCATCTCGATCCGGCGCAATGCCTCGCGCCCCGACGCAGCATCGACCGACGCAATCTTGACGGTGCCGTCATTCTCGATATCGATCGTCGCGCCGGTTTCCTCGGTGATCTGGCGGATCACGGAACCACCCTTGCCGATCACGTCACGGATCTTCTCAGGATCGATCTTGATGGTCACGATGGTCGGCGCCCACTCGGACATTTCCGCGCGCGCCTTGTCGAGCACCTTGTTCATCTCACCGAGGATGTGCAGGCGCCCGGCCTTCGCCTGATCAAGCGCCACCTTCATGATCTCGGCCGTGATGCCGTTGATCTTGATGTCCATCTGCAGCGCAGTGACGCCGTCTGAAGTGCCGGCGACCTTGAAATCCATGTCGCCGAGGTGATCTTCGTCGCCCAGGATGTCGGTCAGCACGGCGAAACGATCGCCTTCCTTGACCAGTCCCATGGCGACACCGGCGACGGGGGCCTTGAGCGGCACGCCCGCATCCATCAGCGACAGGCTGGTGCCGCAGACGGTCGCCATCGAACTCGAGCCGTTCGACTCCAGCACTTCGGACACGACGCGCAGTACGTACGGAAACTCCTCGAGATTCGGCATCACCGCGTTGATGCCGCGCCGCGCCAGGTTGCCGTGGCCGATTTCACGGCGCTTTGGCGAACCCAGAAAACCGGTCTCGCCGACCGAGAACGGCGGGAAGTTGTAGTGCAGCATGAATGGCTCGCGCCGCTCGCCGGCGAGCGCGTCGACGATCTGCGCATCGCGGCCGGTACCAAGGGTCGTCGTGACCAGCGCCTGGGTCTCGCCGCGCGTGAATATCGCCGAGCCGTGCGTGCGCGGCAGGGCGCCGACCTCGACCCTGATCGGCCGCACAGTGCGGGTGTCGCGGCCGTCAATGCGCGGCTTGCCGTCGAGGATGAAGTCCCGGACCAGGCGGTATTCGAGCGAGTACAGTTCGGCAGCGACCTGGTCGCGCGTGAACTGCGGTTTTTCGCCGCCGGACAGCGCCGCCTGCACGGCCTGCCGGATCTCCGTGAGGCGCGCGACGCGGGCCTGCTTGACGACGATGGCGTAGGCCTCTGCGAAGGCCGACTCGGCCCGGGCAGCGACTGCCTGCTTCAGCGCGACATTCGGCTCCGGAGCCGTCCACTCCCAGCGCGGTTTTCCCGCCTCGGCAGCCAGCCGTGTGATCGCGTCGATTGCGGCCTGCAGCTGCTCGTGACCGAACAGCACGGCGCCCAGCATGACTTCCTCGGACAGGCACTTCGCTTCCGACTCGACCATCAACACCGCTTCGCGCGTGCCGGCGACCACGAGGTCGAGATCCGACCCGGTCTTGACCTGGGTCGTAGTCGGGTTCAGCAGATAGGTGCCATTCCTGAATCCGACCCGTGCGGCCGCGATCGGACCGGAAAACGGAATTCCCGAGATCGCAAGCGCGGCTGAAGCGCCGATCAGTGACGGAATGTCCGAATCGACTTCCGGATCGAGCGACAGCACCGTAGCAACGACCTGCACTTCGTTCAGGAAACCCTCCGGGAAGAGCGGCCGGATCGGGCGGTCGATGAGCCGCGAAGTCAGCACTTCCTTCTCGGACGGCCGGCCCTCGCGCTTGAAGAAACCGCCGGGAATCTTGCCGGCGGCGTAGGTCTTCTCGACGTAATTGACGGTCAGCGGAAAGAAATCGCGTCCGGGGACGGTTTCCCTGCGGCCGACTGCCGTGACCAGCACGACGGTATCGCCCATCGTGACCAGCACCGAGCCGTCGGCCTGGCGGGCGAGGCGCCCGGTTTCGAGCGTGACCTTATAGGTGCCATATTCGAATGTCTGCTTGGAAACGCTCACGCGGATTCCTTCTGGTATCTGGAAATGGTGTCAGGTCCCGAAAGCCCGCCTGAAGCGGCAGGCGACGGATCGCCAAGGCGCCTCAACGGCGCAGGCCAAGTTCAGCGACGACCTTGGTGTACCGAACGGGAGCGTTGGCCTTGAGGTAATCCAGCAACCGCCGACGCTGCGTCACCATCTTCAGCAGGCCACGCCGCGAGGCATGGTCGCTCTTGTGAGTGGTGAAATGCGCAGTCAGCCCGTTGATGCGTTCGGACAGCAAAGCGATTTGCACTTCCGGCGACCCCGTGTCCTTCGGAGCGCGCCGGTACTTGCCGACGACCTCCGCCTTCTGTGCGCTCGTGAGTGGCATCTAAATACGACCTTCTGACCCAGTGACTTGGACTTTTAGAGCCGGGCATTGTACCCGCGGCAGGATGCGCTCTCAAGCCGCGCCGGAGGTTGCGGCCGGCAGCTTGACCATGATCCGTTCAGGCGCCAGGCGGCGCCCCTCGGCGGTCATGCGGCCGACGCCCAGAAAGAGCCCTTCGGTGCCGTACATGCGCACCCGGGCGGAAGCCGGACCCGCGACAAACACCGGCTGACCCTGCAGGACGCAGGCTTGCTCGGCTGCGCCCAACCTGACTGCCGGAAGTCCCGGCAGGGCCGAATCCGCCGGCTGCAACAGCGCATCGAGCGAGCCAGGCTGCGTCGCAGCTTCCACCAGTCCCGCCAGCGTCTGCATGGCGGGATTCGTGAACGGACCGAGGCTGACACGTCGCAGGCTCGCCACGTGGCCGACCGTGCCGAATGCGCGCGCAAGGTCCTCGACCAGGCTGCGGATGTACGTGCCCTTGCTGCACTCGATCTCGAAGCGGAGCTGGTCACCGTCCATGCCCTGGAATTCGAGGCGATGGATCGTGATCTGCCGCGCCGGCCTGTCGACCTCGAGTCCGCGGCGTGCCAGCTGGTACAGGCGCTGACCGTGGTGCTTCAGCGCCGAATGCATGGGCGGAACTTGTGCCGACGCTCCCAGGAAGCTGCCCGCGATACGCCTGATCGCTTGCGGTTTCAGATCCAGCACCGGCCCACGCTCGATGACGTTGCCCTCGCGATCGCCGGTCGTCGTTCGCGCACCCTGCGCCACCGTCACCTGGTAGGTCTTGTTCGACTCAAGCAGCAGTCCGCAGACCTTGGTCGCCTGTCCCAGGCAGATCGGCAGCAGGCCGCTTGCCAGCGGATCCAGGCTGCCGGTGTGGCCGGCCTTGCGGGCGCGGAACAGGCGGCGGACCTGCTGCAATGCAGCGTTGGACGTCAGGCCCAGGGGCTTGTCGAGCAGCAGGATGCCGTCGATATCCCGCCAGCGCACTGGCGGGCGCGGTTGCGGCCGGATCGCGCCGCTCATTCCGCATCCGGATCGGCGTCGGTGTGCTTGTTGCGGTCGTCAGCGACGGCGTCGTGGATCAGGGTCGAGAGCCGCGCGCCGCGCTCGATCGAGTCATCTATCCGGAAATCGAGTTCCGGCGCAACCCGCAGCCGCATCAGGTTCCGGACCTGGTGACGAAGGTAGCCCGCGGCATGCTTCAGCGCTTCCAATGCGGCCCCGGCGTCGCCGATGCCAGCGAACGGCGTGAAGTAGACCGTCGCGTGGCCCAGATCGCGCGAGACTTCGACCGCCGTGATCGTGACCGGGCCGATGCGCGGATCCTTCACTTCGCGGCGGATCTGCTCCGACAGCAGCCGCATGAGCTGCTCCTCGACCCGTCGCGCCCTGGGAAACTCTCGCGGCATACAGGGAACCCCTGATTCAGAGCTGGCGCGCGACCTCGACGCGTTCGAAGCACTCGATCTGGTCGCCGACCTTGACGTCGTTGTAGCCCTTGACGCCGATACCGCACTCGGTGCCGGCCCGGACTTCCGAGGCGTCGTCCTTGAATCGCCGCAGCGATTCGAGCTCGCCCTCGAAGATCACGACGTTGTCGCGCAGGACGCGGATCGGGTTGTTGCGCCGCACGAAACCGTCCACGACCAGGCAGCCCGCCACGGTCCCGAACTTGCTCGAGCGGAATACATCCCTGACCTCGGCGAGCCCGACGATCTGTTCCTTGACCTCCGGCGCAAGCATCCCGGTCAGCGCCGAGCGGATGTTGTCGATGGCCTCGTAAATGATGCTGTAATAACGCACGTCCACGTTCTGATCGCGCATCGCCGCCCGCGCGGCAGCATCAGCGCGCACATTGAATGCGACGATCTGTGCCTTGGACGCCGCCGCCAGCATGACGTCGGACTCCGTCAGGCCGCCAACGCCACTCGAGATCACCTTGACCGCCACCTCGTCCGTCGACAGCTTGGTCAGCGCATCGCGCAAGGCCTCGGCCGAACCCTGAAAATCGGTCTTGATCAGCAGGTTGACGGTCCCCGCCTTGCCGCCCTCGCCCATCTGCGCGAACACATCCTCCGGTTTCTGGCTCACCTGCTTGGCCAGACGCACGTCGCGGAACTTGCCCTGCCGGTACAGCGCTACTTCGCGCGCCTTGCGCTCGCTGTCGACCACCAGCAGCTCGTCGCCAGCATTCGGCGGGTTCGACAGACCCAGCATCTGAACCGGAATCGAGGGACCCGCCGACTCCGATTCCTTGCCGACTTCGTCGAACAAGGCACGCACGCGCCCGAATTGCTCGCCGGCCACGATCGAATCGCCGACCTTCAGCGTGCCACGCTTGACGAGCACGGTTGCCACCGCACCACGTCCGCGCTCGACGCTCGCCTCCAGGACGACACCGACGGCCGGAGCATCGCGTACCGCCTTGAGCTCCAGAACTTCGGCCTGCAGCAGGATCGATTCGAGCAGCCGATCGATGCCTTCTCCGGTCTTCGCAGAAACCGGCACGAAGATGTTCTCGCCACCCCATTCTTCGGCAATGACACTTTCCTGCGAAAGCTCATTGCGCACCTTTTCCAGATCCGAGCCGTGCTTGTCGATCTTGTTTATCGCGACGACGATCGGCACTCCGGCGGCCCTTGCATGATTGATCGCCTCGCGGGTCTGTGGCATCACGCCGTCGTCGGCGGCCACGACCAGCACGACGATGTCCGTGACCTGCGCCCCGCGGGCGCGCATGGCGGTGAAAGCTGCGTGGCCCGGCGTGTCGAGGAACGTGACGACACCGCGCGGTGTCTCGACGTGGTAAGCGCCGATGTGCTGGGTGATGCCGCCGGCCTCGCCGGCCGCGACTTTCGTGCGCCGGATATAGTCGAGCAGCGACGTCTTGCCGTGGTCCACGTGTCCCATGATCGTGACGACCGGCGGCCGGGGTATTGCCAGATCCGAGGATTCCATCCCGGCCTGCAGTTCGTCCTCGACCTGGTCGGCCTTCAGGACCTTGGCAACGTGGCCCATCTCCTCGATGACAAGCACTGCCGTGTCCTGGTCGATTGGCTGGTTGATCGTCGCGATGACGCCCATGTTCAGCATGGCCTTGATGACTTCATTGGCCTTGACGGCCATGCGCTGGGCGAGCTCGGCGACCGTGATC
The DNA here is from genome assembly GCA_023265875.1 of Gammaproteobacteria bacterium. Classification (GTDB taxonomy): domain Bacteria; phylum Pseudomonadota; class Gammaproteobacteria; order Steroidobacterales; family Steroidobacteraceae; genus SCUD01. The sequence continues at coordinate 5,464 of JAHFSF010000070.1, forward strand.
GTCTCGCCGACGCTGACCTCGTGCTTGATCGGCTGGGTCGGCTGCTCGAAGCCATGCTTGCGGTCGGTGCTCGAGGAAACGGCGCGGCGGCGCGACTCCGGCCGGGCGCGGCCTTTCTTGTGGCGCGCCGACAGGCCTCCCGCGATATGCAGTTCCTGGCGGCCGTAACGCGTGCTCTTGTCGTCCTCGACGGTCTTGCGGGCCTTCTCTTCGCGCTGGCGGCGCTCCTTTTCGGCCTGTTCCCGCGCGCGCTGCTCCGACTCGCGCCGCGACTGTTCTTCCGCCTGGCGACGGGTATTCTCTTCAGCGCTGCGGCGTTCCGACTCCTCGCGCTCGCGCCGCTGCTGCTCGCGCATGTCGAGCTCGCGGCGCTGCCGTTCCTCGGCCGCCAGCCGCTCGGAGTCTTCCATCTCACGCTGGCGATCCACCTCTTCCTGGGCAACGCGCGCCTGTTCCTCGAGCACGTCGCGCTTGATGTAAGTGCGATTCCGGCGCACTTCGACATTGACGGTGCGCGCCTTGCCGAGCGGCGCCGCTACCTTGATCTCGCTCTGCGCCTTGCGCCGCAGCGTGATCTTGCGCGGCGCGCCGCCGTCCTCGGCCTTGCCGTGCGACTTGCGCAGGTGTGTCAGCAACTCGAGCTTGGTATCCTCGCTGATGACATCCTGCGGGCCGTCGACCTTGATCCCCGCTTCTTCAAGCTGCGACAGCAGCTTGTCGACGGTGACCTTCAGGACTTCCGCGAATTGTTCGATTGTCACATCGGACATGTCTGTCTGCCTCTGCCCTGGCCTCAGGCCTGCCCGGCGTTTTCAAACCAGTGGGCGCGCGCGGCCATGATCAGCTGCCCTGCGCGCTCGGGATTGAGCCCGGGAACCGCCTCGAGTTCATCGAGCGATTGATCTGCGAGCTCGTCGCGGGTGCGGATGCCACGCGCCGCCAGCTCGTAGGCCAGGTCCTTGCTCATGCCCTCCACCGCCAGCAGGTCCTCCGCCGGTCCGGATTCGTCCACCTTCTCCTCGCTCGCGATTGCCTGCGTCAACAGCACGTCGCGCGCGCGATTGCGCAGTTCGTCGACGATCTTCTCGTCGAATTCCTCGATGCCCAGCAGTTCGCTCGCGGGCACATACGCGACCTCTTCGATGGTCGAGAAGCCTTCCTGGACCAGCACGTTCGCGACGTCCTCGTCGACATCGAGCAGCGTCTTGAACATCACTCGCAGCTGGCCCGCTTCCTCGTCGCTGCGCTCGGTCGCCTGCTGTTCGGACATGACATTGAGGCGCCAGCCGGAAAGCTCGCTGGCGAGGCGCACATTCTGTCCGCCGCGGCCGATCGCCTGCGACAGGCGGTCTTCGGTCACCGCGATGTCCATCGAATGCGAATCCTCGTCCATGACGATCGAGGTCACTTCCGCCGGCTGCATGGCATTGATCACGAACTGGGCCTGGTTTTCGACCCACGGGATGATGTCGACCCGCTCGCCCGCGATCTCGTTGGAAACCGCCTGCACGCGCGAGCCGCGCATGCCGACGCAGGCGCCGACCGGGTCGATGCGCGGATCGAGGCTCTTGACCGCGATCTTGGCGCGCGCACCGGGGTCGCGGGCGGCGCCGAGTATATGGATCAGACCCTGGCCGACCTCGGGCACCTCGAGCTTGAACAGCTCGATCAGGAAATCCGGGGACGTGCGCGACAGGAACAACTGCGGCCCGCGCGGCTCCGAACGCACCTCGCGCAACAGCGCCTTCAGGCGGTCCTGCGGCCGCACGATTTCGCGCGGGATCATGTGCTCGCGCGGCACGAAGCCCTCGGCATTGCCGCCGAGGTCGATATAGACGCCATGCCGGTCCACGCGCTTGACGATGCCGGAGACCAGGGTCCCGACGCGGTTCTTGTATTCCTCGACGACCTGGGCGCGCTCGGCCTCGCGGACTTTCTGTACGATGACCTGTTTCGCCGTCTGCGCGGCAATGCGCCCGAACGCGACCGAATCCATCGGCACCTCGACGAATCCGTCGACCTCGGCTGCGGGGTTGACGTCCTTCGCATCGTCGAGGCGCAGCTCGCGCTCCGTGAATTCCAGCTCGGTCGAGTCGTCGGCGAAGACCTTCCAGCGCCGGAACGTCTTGTACTCGCCGGTCTTGCGGTCGATCTCGACCCGCACGTCGATGTCTTCGCCGTGCTTGCGCCGCGTCGCCGACGCGAGCGCCGCCTCGAGCGCTTCGAAGATGATTTCGCGCGCGACGCCCTTCTCGTTGGAGACGGCTTCGGCGACTTCAAGGATCTGCTTGTTCATGATTCAACCCACCAGTCGCGCCTTGCTGATTCCAGAAAGCGGCAGCTTCCACTCCCGCCCGTCCACCTCGATCATCACCAGGCCGTCTTCGACCGGGCCAAGCCGGCCCCGAAAGCGACGCCGACCTTCGATCGGCTCCGCCAGCTCGATGCGCGCTTCACTGCCGGCGAAGCGCGCGAAATGCGCCGTGGTCCGCAGCGGCCGGTCGAATCCCGGCGACGACACCTCGAGCCGGTACTCCCGCTCGATCGGGTCCGCGGCATCCAGCACCCGTGCGACCGCGCGGCTCGCGCGTTCGCAGTCATCCAGTTGCACCGCTCCGCCGTCGGTCCGGTCGATGTACAGGCGCACCAGCGCCTCTCGACCCGCAGGGCTGAACTCGAGTTCGAGCAGCTCGTACCCGAGTCCTGCCACCACCGGCCCCAGCAAGCCGAGCAAGCTGTTCCGCATGCGGCCTCCGCGGCCCCAGAAACAAAAAATGGGCACGAGGCCCATTTCTGGCAACCTGATCGCAACAAAAAGGCCCCGCGAGGGGGCCTCCTGATCGACCTTCCGGCTCCGGGGGACCACGACCGGGCCTCGCTGCCCTGGCCGCGGTGGCCTGAGCCACGCCCCCGACCGGCGCGCATGATAGCGCAGGCCTCCCCGCTGCTCAACCGAAACGGTGCGAGGATCAAATGAATCGGTGGGTTAGACTGCGCCGATGAGCGCCGAGGACGGGATCCGGCACCACTACCGTACCTGCCACCTGTGCGAGGCGATCTGCGGCGTCGAGATCCGCCTGCGCGGCAACGAGATCCTGTCGATTCGCGGCGATCCCGCTGATCCGTTCAGCCGCGGGCATATCTGCCCCAAGGCCGTCGGCCTGAAGGACGTGCACGAGGACCCCGACCGGCTGCGGCATCCGGTGCGGCGGACCACCGGCGGCTGGCAACGCATCGGCTGGGACGAGGCGATCGACGAAGTCGCGCGGCGCATCGTCGCGATCCAGGCGCAGCACGGCCACGACGCCGTCGCGCTCTACCTCGGCAATCCCACCGTGCACAGCTATTCCGCGTTGCTGTCGGGCGCCGTGTTCGCGCGCGCGCTGCACAGCCGCAACCGATTCTCCGCGACCTCGGTGGACCAGCTGCCGCATCACCTGGCGGCCTGGCTGATGTTCGGTCACCAGCTCCTGCTGCCGATACCCGACATTGACCGCACCGGCTACCTGCTGGTGCTGGGTGCCAACCCGGTTGCGTCCAACGGCAGCCTGATGACGGCACCCGACATCGTGCACCGGCTGAAAGCGATCCGTGCCCGTGGCGGCCGCATCGTCGTCGTCGACCCGCGACGCAGTGAAACGGCAGCACTCGCGGATCGTCATCACTTCATCCGGCCCGGAACCGACGCCTTGCTGCTGTTCGCGATGATCCACGTGCTGTTCGACGAGGGCCGTACGGCGCCCGGCCGCTTGCAGCCATTCGTCGATGGCATCAATGAGCTCGAGCGGCTGGCGGCGCCGTTCCCGCCAGCAGCGGTGGCGGAGGCAACCGGCATTGCGGCGGCGGAGATCCGCACGCTCGCCAGGGAATTCGCCGGCGCCGCAGCAGCAGCCTGCCATGGCCGCGTCGGCACCTCGACGCAGGGCTTCGGCAGCCTGTGCCAGTGGCTGATCCAGGTGCTGCATGTCCTGACCGGCAATCTCGACCGGCCGGGTGGCGCGATGTTCACGGCGCCGGCTTTCGACCTCGTCAGCCGCACGCAGGGCACGAGCCAGGCGGGACATTATGATCGGCGCCGGACGCGCGTTCGCGGACTGCCGGAGTTCGGTGGCGAGTTCCCGGTCGCGGCGCTCGCCGAGGAAATGGACACGCCGGGCAAGGGCCAGGTCCGCGCCCTGATCACCTCGGCGGGCAATCCAGTCCTGTCCACGCCGAACGGCACGCGGCTGGAACGCGCGCTTGGCGGCCTGGAGTTCATGGCATCGATCGACTTCTACATCAATGAAACGACGCGCCATGCGAACATCATCCTGCCGCCGACTTTTGCCCTGGAACGCGATCACTACGATCTCGTCTTTCACCTGCTTGCGATCCGCAACACGGCGAAATACTCGCTGCCGCTGTTTGAGCCACCGCCAGGCACCCGGCACGACTGGCAGATCCTTGACGACATTGCGACGCGACTTGGGGTTCATGACCCGAAACGCCGGCCCGGCATCGGCGAGCGCCTGCGCGCGCGGTGGCTGACTCCCAGGCGCACGCTCGCGCTTGGACTGCGCTTCGGCCCGCGCGGCGCCGGCTGGAATCCGCTGTCGAATGGCCTCTGCCTGTCGCGCCTGGCACGCCTGCCGCACGGCATCGATCTCGGGCCGCTGGAATCCTGCCTGCCCGCGAGGCTCGGCGCCGGCAAGCGCATCCAGCTCGCGCCCGGACCCTTCGTCGCCGACGTCGAGCGGCTCGCGCGGCAGTTGTCCGGCCCGAGAACAGGTCCATCGCTGCAACTGATCGGGCGCCGCGACCTGCGCAGCAACAACTCGTGGATGCACAACAGCCACCGGCTGGTCAAGGGCCCGAATCGCTGCACGCTCCTGATCCACCCGACCGATGCGCTGCAGCTCGGCGTGGCGGATGGAACCCTGGTGCGGGTGCGCTCGCGTGCCGGCGCCATTGCCGTCGCGGCCGAGGTGAGCGACGCAGTCATGCCCGGGGTCGTCAGCCTGCCGCATGGCTGGGGCCACGACCGGCCGGGCACGCAGCAGGCTATTGCAAGCGCGCACGCCGGCGCCAGCATCAACGACCTGACGGACGAACTGGCCATCGACACGGTCAGCGGAAATGCGGCGTTCAGCGGCGTGGCCGTCACGGTAGAATCGACGGCCACCTGAATTGGAGATCCGGATGAGACCTTCGATCCTGCTGGCGATGCTGCTGGCGGCAAGCGCCAGTGCCGCCCGCGCCGAGGTGATGCCCGCTGAGCTCGATGCTGCGGCCGCCGCGCTCGAGCCACGCGTGATCGAATGGCGGCGCGATTTCCACAGCCATCCGGAACTCAGCAACCGCGAATTCCGCACCTCGGGCAAGGTCGCGGAGCACCTGCGCTCACTGGGACTGGAAGTGCACACCGGCATCGCCCACACCGGTGTCGTCGCGTTGCTGCGCGGTGGCATGCCGGGTCCGACGATCATGCTGCGTGCCGACATGGATGCGCTGCCGGTCACCGAACTCACCGACGTACCATTTCGCTCGACGGCGACGAGCGAGTTCCGCGGCCGGACGGTCGGCGTCATGCACGCCTGCGGACACGATGCCCACACGGCGATGCT
>JAHFSF010000006.1 GCA_023265875.1 Gammaproteobacteria bacterium
AGAATTCCCGATTCTGTCCGGATGGCGCTACGGGCCATACCATTCCCTCACCCATCGCCGAGCTCGCGAGGAGCTTCCACTCGTTGCTCTCGGCCGCGCGATAGAACAGGTTGTTATTACCCACGCGGTCCTCACCCGAAACGAAGACCACGCGATGCTCGAAGTCCGTCTGAAAAGTGCCATTGCGCACCGGAGAACCCGCGACTTTCTTGAGCAAACCGCTTCTCACGTTCATGCGATACACGGCGTTGAACTCGCCCTCGATGCCATAACCGTAGGTCTGAATCAGCACTTCGGTCGGATCCGCGGGCAGGATGTCGATGACCCTTGCCGCCGCGAAGACGGACTGGCGCTGCTCGACGCGGGTACCCGTCTGCATCTTGCCCGCCGCAGCCCCAAACAGCAGTTCTGCGGCTTTACCATCGGCATCGAGTCCGATGATCTCGCCCGTGGGTGCTTTGTAGGCAATGATTCCGGGAAAGCGCCGCGTCGGCGAAATCAACAGACGTGAGTCACTGGCCCATTCGAAAGACCAGATGTCGATCCGGTCGCCGAAGTGCGACTGCGTGGACGGTTTCAGATCCTGCAATCGCAGCACCGTGATCACTTCGTGCTCGGTCGTGTGGCGCGTGAACGCGAGATACGTACCGTTCGGAGAAATCTTCATAGACTCAAACTTCGCGAAATTCGTGAAGCTGGTGACAGGCGGTGGCGCGGCAAGCACGAGAGTGGAAAAACCAAGTGCAAGGAAACCGGCGAGTCCGGCGCGCATGGCATTCCTCCTTCTCATCGACACGGTCGCATTCTGCTTCCGGTCCAGGCCGCGATCCCCCGGCTTGACCGCGAGGCAGGCCTAACCCTTGCTCTTCAGGATCCGCCCATCACCCGCTCGACCTCGCGTTCGACGAGCCCGGCGATTTCCCGGCTTTCATCCACGAGGCGCGCAATCTCGGCGCGGGTGCGCTTGACGTAGTCGGCATCCTTGATCGACTTCAGGTTGATGAGCGCGTTGTAGGCCGCACCCTTCACCCCGGCGTATGACACCAGCGCGCCGACGCCGGCGTCGGTGATCATGACGTCGTTGCCGCTGCGCGCGGCCGTCAGGCACAGTTCCAGCGCCGCGCGGCAATGGCGGGCGGTCTGCACCGGGATTTCGGTGGCCTGCTGGTAGCCCGATTGTAGGGCTGCGCTGCGCGCGGCCTTCTGGTCGGGCGTGTCCTTCGGCATGCCGAGCGCGTCCATGACGCCGCTGAAAGCCTGCGTATCCTCGTCCACCGCGGCGAGCAGCAGGTCCTTGATGTCCTGCGCCCGAACCGCGAGCGCGTCCAGTTCCCCGTAGCGGCCGGCGAACTCGGCCTTGCCGGCCGTCAGGTTCGCGACCATCGCGGCCAGCGCCGCTCCAATCGAGCCCGCCAGCGCGGCAATCGAACCGCCGCCCGGGGCCGGCGTGTCGCGCGAGACCTCGTCGACGAATTCAGCGACCGTCCTGCGGACCAGCTCACCCGTTGCGTGTGGCATGCCGAGCACCTTCTTTTCCGCCTCAAATGGCGCGACGTCACGCAGGCCCATGGCCTGCACCGCGGTTTCAATCACGTCGCCGACCGGCAACCCTGCGGACTTGCGCATGCGGCGCAGGTAGTAGCGCCCCGACTCCAGCATGGCGTCGAACGGCACCACGCCGACGATTTCAGAACCGGTGACCGGAATGCCGCGCTGCGCGGCTTCTTCACGCGCGGCCTCCAGGACCGCGTGCGCCGGAGCCGCCTTGAAATCGGTCAGGTTGATGGAGATCTGCGCGCGGCGGTATTTGTCGACCACCCAGCCGACCGCCTTGACGTGCGGGAAGCGGCCATCGGCGTAGACCGGTTTCCCCTCGATTGCCCCCGCCCTGTAGCCGAGCGCCGCATAGCGTGCGGCGAGGTCCTTGCCGTGAGCGTCACGGTAATGTGCCGCGAGCGCGTCCCATGACTTCGCGACCTGGTCGCAGGCCCCGCACGGAAAACGGTCCGTGGTGAACACCACCGTTTTGCCCTTGTAGTAGAAGGGCGCGACATTGCCGCTGCGCTTGTGGCGGCCGCGCTCGCGCAAGTTGTAGGCGATGTCGTCGGCGTAACGCTTGTCGGTAGTCGCAAGGTTGACGTTAAAGGCGATCAGGAACTCGCGCGCGCCGATGATGTAGGCGCCGGTACGTGGGTTGTGCATCGCCGGCCCGAAATCGGGCCGCCAGGCCGGGTCCGCCAATTTCTTTTCCAGCCCCTCGTATTCGCCGGCGCGCACCGCCGCGAGGTTCCTCCGCGCGGGGCTCGATGCGGCGTGCTCATAGAGATACACCGGAATGCCGAGCGCGCCGATGCGGCGGCCGCATTCCCTGGCCAGCGCGACGCAGTCCGCCATCGTGACGCCGGCGACCGGGACGAAAGGGCAAACGTCCATCGCGCCCAGGCGCGCGTGGCTGCCGTGATGCTTCGCCATGTCGATGGTTTCCGCCGCCCGCTTCCCCGCGCGGCACGCGGCCTCCAGCACCGGATCCGGCGCGCCGACGAAGGTGATCACCGTGCGGTTCGTGTCTTCACCCGGATCGACGTCGAGCAGCGTCACGCCGTGCACTGCTTCGATTTCCGCCGCCATGCCGCGGATTACGGCGGCATCGCGCCCTTCGGAGAAATTGGGAACGCATTCCACGAGCTTGTTCATCTCCGGCCCCGTGCGGATCGTGTTACCGACCATAATAATGAGAGTGGGTCTGGAGACGGGGCCTTGGCCTTCATGCCTTCTCCTGGCGCGGTCAGGAAACCAGTCAACGGTTCATTGAACTGCGGCATCTACGTATATGCCGCAGCCGTAACTCGTGTTAGCCAGCAAGTTACCATTTGAAATCGCCAAGCTTTTGATCGAAGCACATGATTTGGATCAATTACGACTTTTTTCACCGCGGATAACCTAAGGCGCGACGGGTGGTGCCGCCCTTTATCGTGTGCGCTGAGGATAGCGAAAATGAACATCAACCTTGGCCGATTCGGCTTTCTGGCCGTGATGGTCGCCAGCCTGGCAGCTTGCGGCGGTAGTGGCAGCAATCCTGTACCGCCCCCACCGCCGCCGCCACCCGGGGCAACCCTTGCTGAAACCATCGCTGCGGCAGCGGCGGACCCCGCCAACGACTCAGCGGTCAACCCGGCTGCGGCCTTTACGGTCCTGCAAGAGGCCGACAAGCCGGTCGTCACGGTGGCGAGCCCGCCCAAGGTGAACTTCACGGTGTTTTCCGACGGCAAGGTGGTGAAGGGCCTCACGACGACCTCCAATGTGAGGTTTGTCCTCGCCAAGCTGGATCCGGGCACCGACGGCGATCCCGACCAGTGGGTGAGTTATGTCTATACGACCGAGACGGCCACCGCTGGCGTGGGTCCGGGCGGCAATCCGGTGCTGGCATCGGCCTTGCAGCCGACCAGCGACCCGAGAAGCGAGCCTCAACTGGTCTATAACTCCGATGGTTACTACACCTACACGTTCAGCACCGACATCACCGACCCGACCAAGACCCAGGGCGTCATTTATGAGCCCGGCAAGACCCATCGCATCGGCATCCAGCTGAGCTATTTGAACGCCGCTGGCGAGACGGTTCGCGTCAATCCCACTTTCGACTTCACTCTCGACGCCAGCGGCAATTCGGTGGCCGTCACCGACGCCACCAAGTCGCACAAGGTGGTCGATGTGTCCACCTGCAACGAGTGCCACAACAAGCTCGCGCTGCACGGTGGTGGGCGGGTTGACACGCAGTATTGCGCGCTATGCCACAACTCCGGCAATACCGATGCCAACAGCGGCAACGTGCTCGACCTGCGGACCATGGTCCACAAGATCCATGCCGGAGGGTTCCTGCACGAGGAAGGCGACGACTACGTCATCTGGGGCTTCCAGAACAGCGAGCATAGCTACACCGACGTCGGCTTCCCGGCCAACGTGCGCGACTGCGCCAAGTGCCACGACGGCAGCAAGAAGGATGCACAGGGCAACCAGCTGGCCGCGCAGGGCGATAACTGGAAGAAGGTGCCCAGCAAGCAGGCGTGCCTGTCTTGCCACGAATCGGGCGCGACGAGCGACTGGTACAACATCCACATCACGACCCTGGGTCTCGGCACATCGGTGGACAACGTCACCAACGCTTTTTGTGCGAGCTGCCACGGCGCCGGGGAACAGTGGAGTCCCGACCGGGTGCACTGGCTCCAGGAGCTGGAGAACACGGCGCTTTATCAGCACAAGATCGAGAGCGTCACGCTGACCACGAAGCCCACGGCGACGACCCCTGGTGAATTGACGGTCAAGTACTCGCTCATCAACCCCGCCACGAGCGCCATCTATGACTTGAGGCAAGGCTGCGGCGCGGCTGGCACGGCGCTGGATGACGCTGGAACTGCGATACCGAAGTGCTACACGAACTACCGGTGGTTTACGGCACCGCTGAGCCCCACGAACCAGCCTCAGGACAAGTTCGGCACGATCGGCGCCACCCTGGCCGTGGACGATTTCCCGACCCCTTCCGACCAGACCGAGGATGACACGAACTCTACTGTGTCCAAAGCGGCATATCTGGGCGTGGACGACGGTGCGCATCATTACTCTTTCAAGATACCTGTGCCCAAAGGCTCGCACAGCAACGCCAGGATCGTGATGCTGGGTTCGGTCGCAGAGCAGAGAATCGATCCCATTTCGCGTCTGGCCGTCGGGGCAGTGCCGCCCACGACGCACGAGGATCTGGCCTACGTGCCGGTGAAGAATGCGATCTACGAGATCAACCTCGACACCGCGCCCGTCGGCACCGCCGCGCCGCCTTCGAACATCGCGCGGCGCCAGATCGTCTCCAACGTCAAGTGCAACGCGTGTCACGTGTATCTCGGAATTCCGATGGACCCGGTGATCGGGGCGACCGCATTCCACTCGGGCGTGCGCAACAACTCGGAGAACTGCGAGATCTGCCATAACTGGCAGCGGGCGGCCAGCTATACCGTCATGGCGGATGGCAGCGACTTCAACGAGTCCTACGATGTGACGCGCATGGTCCATGGCATCCACGGCGGCGAGAAGCGGACCTATCCCTTCGTGCACGGCAACGACCTGCAGGGAGAGTTCGCAAAAGATGGCACGCGCATCGTCCCGAATGACGGCGCGCCGCTGCAGAGCCAGTCCGGGACAGCCGCAGAGGTCGTCAACTTCACCGCTGAGGTGGCCTTCCCCGGCAGGCTGGCGGATTGCAACACCTGCCACGTGAACGAGGCCTGGAAGCAGAACAGGGGTGTATTTGGCTCCTCAATTGTGGGCACCAGCGGGGGCGTCCTGAATGGCAAATACACCAATCCCGGCATCGTTCGCTTCATGGCTTCGGGTGCTTGCGTCGGCCCGAGCGGCCCCATTACCGACCCACCGACGGCTATTAGCTGTGCATCGATCGATACGTCGAAGCTTCCGGTAATCTCGCCCAAGGCGGCGGTATGCACGGCCTGCCACGATGCCAAGGGCGTGCAGGACCACGCAATCAACGTGGGTGGCGCTAGCTTCGGCAACAAGAACCAGGGCGATGTCCTGGCGAGCAGGGTATTCGAGGTCTGCGATGGTTGCCACGAACCGGGTGGCTTCGCCGGCATCGATATCAAGCACGGCCTGAACTGAACGGCCAGCGCAGCGAACTGAACAGGGAGAGCCGGCGATGGCTCTCCCTTTTTATACAGGCCGCGGTCCATGCTGCACTCGACAGTCAATTCGCGCCGGAGGTATTCTGCAGAGACGCCGGGGAAGGACAGCGAATGCGCTTGAACAAGATAACAATGGCGCGCCACCAGCCCAGGCAGTCATGAGCAAGTATCGAAGCCGGGACCGATGGATCAACGTGGTGGCGGCGTGCTTGCTGGCACTGGCCGCGGGCGGCTGCGGCAGTGGCTCCGGTGGCGGCGCGGGTCCCGTGGGGCTACCCCAGGTGCCGCCCGGAGGTCCGGCGGCGCTCACCGCCGCGACGGCCCTGACCATCAGCATTGCCGCAGTGACCGTCGACGCCAGGCCAGTCGTGAACTTCGCGGTCGTCAATCAGGCCGGTGTCGGCATGGCCGGCCTGGCTGCCACCGACCTCGGATTCAATATCGCCAAGCTGGAGCCGGGATTGAATGGCGAGCCGACCAACTGGCAGAACTATATCAACCAGGCGACGGCTGGGGCCGTACAGGGCAGCCAGGAACGAGCAGCCGCTGGCTATCCCTTCGGTACCCTGGTCGACCACCAGGATGGAACCTATACCTATACCTTTGCTACCGATATCAAGGACCCGGCGGCGAACCTCTGCCCGGCGCCATGCGTGGATGCCGCAGGCAAGGCGCTGCACGTCAGCTATCAGCCAGACGTGACGCACCGCGTGACGATCCAGCAGGTCAACGACGCGTATCCGAAGTCCACGGGCGTGTTTGATTTCGTGCCGTCCGGCGCCGCCGGCATCCGGCGCGAAATCGTGCTGACGTCCACCTGCAACCAGTGCCACCACGAACTTTCGGCGCACGCAACGCGGGTCGACACCCGCTTGTGCGTGACTTGCCACAACCCGGGTTCCTGGGTTGGCGGGAGTCCCGGCACGACAGTGGATTTCAAGGTGATGATCCATCGGATCCACTACAACAACGCCGGCAGCGCCCTGCCGAGCGTTCTCGCGGGCTTCCCGTACACGATCGGCGATGCCGATTTCTCGGAAGTCGTGTTTACGCAGGATGTTCGCAACTGCGCGAGGTGCCACGACGGTTCGCTCAGCGCGCAGGGCGACCACTGGAAGGCCCAGCCCGGCATGGAAGCCTGCGGCTCGTGCCACGACGATGTTTATTTCGGCGCCCAGCCCGATCCGGCGAGGCCGTATCAGACGGTCGCGCACCCGGGCGGCGTCGTGACCGATAACAGCACCTGCCTGCTGTGCCATGGACCCGGGCGAGTCGCGGATGTCACGGTTGCGCATGACTTGCCGGCGCAGCTCAAGGCGGCGGCGGCCAGGTTCAAGTTCAACATACTCAGCGCCGCACCGACCGCGCCGGGTGGTTTCCCCGTCATCACCTTCTCGGTCACCGATCCGACCGATGGAGACAGGCCTTACGACATCACGACCGACGCGGCGTTCACGGCCGGTGGCGCCAGTACGCTGAATGTCCGGCTTGGCTGGACCAGGTCGGGCATCGCGGATATCGGCAACGACGGCAGCAGCCAGAATTTTGGCCAGCCCGTCAGCATGAATGCCTTGACCACCGCGGTGCCGGGAAGCACGGTGGGTACCTACACCGTCACCGCCACGGTCGCGATCCCGGTCACCCAGACCGGTACGCTGCGGGTCATGGTGGACGGGCATCCCGCCGGCGATGTCACGACTCCCGGGACATTCAGCGATCGGCTGGCTGTCAAGAGTGCCTTCAGGGACTTTGCGATCACCGGCACGGCAGTGGCGCGTCGGCTGGTCGTCGACATCGCCAAGTGCAACGTGTGCCATGACGTGCTGAGCCTGCATGGACGAAACCGTACCGACGAGCCCGGCGTGTGCGCGGTCTGCCACAACCCGAACGCGACCGACGCGGGCCGGCGCCCGGCTACGGCGGGTGTGCTGACGGGTGGCATCGATGGCAAGCTCGAAGAGGCGGTCGATTTCAAGAGCATGATCCACGGCATTCACGCCGGCCAGGCGAGCAATGGCGGGTTCCGCGAGAAAGGACTGGTGATCTACGGCTTTGGCGGCAGCGTGAACGACTTCAGCAAGGTCGTCTTTCCGGGAAAACTGGGCAACTGCACTGCCTGCCATACCGACACCTCGTACGAGCTGACTGGTGCCTGGGAGTCTCCGACCGCCAACGGGATACTCGCAACCACGACCACGACCGCAGTCTCCGCGAGCGATGCGGCTGACAACCTGAGGACCACGCCGACCGCGGCAGTGTGTTCATCGTGCCACGACAAGGTGGGTCCGCAGGTTCACATGACGGAAGTCGGCGATGGACAGTTCGCGGTGACGCAGGCGGCCATCAACGTTGGCGCGCCTGAAATCTGCGGCATTTGCCATGGACCGGGCGGGCCGGTGGATGTCAAGGCCGTCCACCACGTGAAGTAGACGCGGCAGACGACATGCGCTGGATGAATCAGATGAATATCGAGAAGTCTTTATTTGCCGTGGTGCTGCTGTCGTCGGGCCTTGGGTTCAGCATTGCCGCGTCTTCGTCGCCGGCCGGTGACCAGGGGATGGAATACAGCGCAAACGGCGCCGATACCTGCCTCCTGTGCCACACCGAGGCCTGGGCGTACCCGATCTATCCGATCTTCAAGACCAAGCATGCGAACCGCGCCGACAAGCGCACGCCTTTTGCAGGATTGCAATGCGAAGCCTGCCATGGCCCGGGCGGCAAGCACGCCACCACCGGCAGCAAGGACGCCATAAACAGTTTCAAGGAGACCTCTTTCCTTTCGGTCCGGCAGCGCAACGAGGCCTGTCTGGGCTGCCATCAGGGCAATGCCCGCGTCGGGTGGGTCGGCAGCACCCATGAGACCAGCAATCTGGCGTGCACCAGTTGCCACCAGCTTCACGTGGAGCACGATCCGGTGCTTGCCAGGGCCACCCAGCCTGAGGTCTGTTACAAGTGCCACCTGAAGGAACGCGCGGAGTTCAATAAACCGTCCGCGCATCCGGTGCGCTTCGGCCTCCTCACTTGCAGCGAATGTCACAGCCCGCATGGGTCGATTGCCGTCGCGATGCTGGCCAGGCCCACCCTGAACCAGACCTGCTATACCTGTCATGCGGAAAAGCGCGGGCCGTTCCTTTGGGAACATGCGCCGGCGGCCGAGGATTGCAGCTTGTGTCACTCGCCGCACGGCTCGGCTCACGCGTCATTGTTGAAGAAGGATCCGCCCCTGCTCTGCCAGCAGTGTCATGCGGTGGCCGGTCATCCGTCCGTGGCGTACACCAGCGCCGCGTTGCCGGGAGGCGGTGGGGGCGGAGCGGCATTCCTGCTTTCCGGAGGCTGCATCAACTGCCATTCGCAGGTTCACGGGTCAAACCATCCGTCGGGCATCAAGCTGATGCGATAGCGGCTGGCGAAACCAACGGACAACAGGACCGAAAGATGAAAACTGCGACCCAGCTGTTCCTGCTCGGCATGCTTTCGGCCCTGTCTGCCGCCGCCGCCGGCCAGCCAACCGTCGACACGTCGAAGTGGGAATGCAAACTTTGCAAATTCGATGATGGACTGAGCGGCACGCTGGAACTGGGTGGCGGAAATGTCTCGGATTCGTCGTCCAAGTCCGGCGAATACAACGGCTTACACGAGCAAGGCGGGTTTCTTGTCGCCGACGGCACGGCGCGCTATCGCGGCACCGATGCAGGCTACTGGACCGTCAGCGCATCGAATCTCGGGCTGGATACGCGCTCGCTGGCTGCCGAGGGCGGGCAACAGGGCATCTACAAGCTGTTTCTCAATTACGACGAGTCGCCGCATTTCGTCTCCGACAGCGCGCAAACGCCGTTCATCGGCAAGGGCAGTCCGTCATTGACACTGCCGGCCGGCTTTCCCGCGGGCACGACAGGTCTCATGCCTCTGGCGAGCACGCTGCAGCCGGTCGACCTTGAAACGAAGAGGCAAAAGCTGGGAGCGGGTGCGTCCTGGACGCCGGTGCGCGACTGGATGTACGCGGTCAAATTCAGTCACCAGACCCGCGACGGCACCAAAGGCACCGCCGGTACGTTCTTCGTCAATGCCTCCCAGCTGGTTGCGCCGATGGAGGATGTGACCGATCAATTGGACGTTTCGGCCTCGTACACGGGCGCCAGGTTGCACGCGAAGCTCGCGTATTACGGCTCGATGTTCCGTAACAACGATGCCGCTCTGAGCTGGCAAAACCCATTTGCGGTCCCGGCATTCCCCGCTGCCGTTGCCGGCCAACTCGCGCTGCCTCCGGATAACGAATCTCACCAGATTTCTGCTGCCGCAGGCTATCAGCTGAGCGACCGGACGCGGGCCACGGCCGACGTCGCTTATAGCCGCATGACGCAGGATGACGCTTTCCTCGCGCCGACCCTGAATCCGACTCTTGCCGCCCCGGCCCTGCCGCGAGTTTCGCTGAATGGCCGCGTAAATATTTTCAGCGGGAACCTTGAACTCAACTCGGCGGTCACGGACCGGGTCCGGCTGAAAGCAGCGTACTCACACAACGATCGCGATAATCAAACGCCGCAGGCGGAATACGCCTGGGTGACGACCGACATGTTCCTCGCGACGCCGAGGACAAACCTTCCGTACAGCTTCACCCAGGACCGGGTGAAACTGAGGGCCGACTACCAGGCGCCGGCTCACATCAAGGCTTCCCTCGGCCTCGATCATGACTCCAACAAACAGACGTTTCAGGAGGTCGATACCACCCGCGAGGATACGATCTGGGGAAAGGTGAACGCCCATGCCCTGCACAGAATCGACGTGACGCTGAAGCTCGCCCACGGCGAGCGCGAGAACACGGGCTACCAGGCGGTCGACTCGATCACCCCGCCGGAGAATCCTCTGCTGAGAAAATACAACATGGCCGATCGCACGCGGGACAGCGCAGAACTGCGAGCCGACATTGCGGCGACGGCAAAAATAGACATCGGGCTCCAGGTCGATGCTTCCGAAGACGAGTATTCTGATTCGGCAATCGGCCTGACGAGTGGCAGGGACCTCAATCTGAATGGCGATGTCGCGATGATGCTGACGGAGCAGACCAGCCTGCACTTCTTCGCGAACCACTAGATGATCAAGTCAAGGCAGACTGGGAGCCAGACATTCTCGACGCCGGACTGGCGGGGCGATAACAAGGACACGATCGATTTCGCGGGAATCGGCATCAGGAAAGCGGCGATCAAGGACAAACTCGATGTCGGCGCGGATTACACGTTTACCCGGTCACGGAGCGAAGTCGGCGTCAAGAGGGGAGTCATTGAACCCGGCTTCCCCGATCTTTCCACCACGCGCCATAGCCTGAAACTCTATGCCACCTATCGCATCAAGGATGACTGGTCGCTGCGCGCAGGGTACTGGTACGAACACTATGACAGCGAGAACTGGATGCTCGATGGCGTCACTGCCGGCACGATCCCGAATGTCCTGACCTTTGGCCAGCAACCGCCCCAGGATCGCGTGCACGTGGTCGCCGTGTCTGCGAGATATAAGTTCTAGGCCGCGCCACCTCTCTGCCGGCGGCCCGGATACGGCCACGCACGGCAACGACCAACTGCCTCGATGCATGAGAAAAATATGCCGGCACGAATTGCCGGATGTGACTGAACCCAAACGAAAATGCCTGTCCGCTGCGTTTCCAGCGCATAAGAAAAACGTACATCAGGCTTCGCTCGGGGCGTTCAAGCCGCCACTCAATACCCCAGGCAGAATCCCATAGGTCGTTGATTTGACTGATCTCCAGCCCTTCCTGGCGCGATCTGGCATGGAACTTGCTTCATTAGAGGCAGGAGGACAGAAAGAGCAGCGCGAGGAGGTTACGTGGACGCAAGAACAAAGATCCTGGTCGTTGACGATGACGAAGTCGTCCGCCTCAGCCACCTGCGGTCTCTCGCGGGCGCCCGTTACAACGTCGAGGCGGTCTGGAACGGAACGGAGGCCCTGCAGGCGATGGAGCAGGAGCCATTCGATGTGATCCTGCTCGACCTGCGCATGCCGGGTATGGACGGCATCGCGGTGCTCAAGGCTATCAAGGACAGATGGCCGGAGAGCGAGGTGGTCGTCATCACGGGCTACCCGAGTCTCGAGACCGTCAGGGAGGCGCTGCGGCTCGGCGCCCACGACTACCTGGCCAAGCCGGTCGGGCCGGATGAACTCATCAAGGCCGCGAACAGCGCCCTGACGCGCAAGAAGTGGGCGCTGCACCGGGTGCGGACGGAACATTGAGGAAAGGAGAATGCCATGAAGACTCTGAGAAAAGTGCTGGTCGTTGACGATGATCCGGTAATCGGCAAGAGCTTCGACCGGGTCCTCGCGGGAAAGGGTTACGCCGTGATCACGGCCCGTGATGGGGAAGAGGCGCTGCGCAAGCTCCGCGACGAAAAATACGATGTCGTCTTCACCGACATCAAGATGCCGGGAATGAGCGGCATCGAGGTAGCCGAGCGGATCAAGGCCACCCAGCCGTGGCTCCCGGTCGTGATCGTCACAGGCTATGGCACCGACGCCAATGAAGCCAAGGCGCAGGCAGCGGGCGTCTCCGGCTTCCTGCGCAAGCCGTTGTCGCCAGAAATGATCGAGGGAAGCGCGCAGAAGGCCCTGCTCGAGAGAGACGTCACGGCTCCACCGGAGGTGGCCAAAGAGATTGCGCAGCCGCATCCGGCAGTCGTCAGGACGGAATTGCGCAGCGCCTGGAAGAGCATCGCGCTCTTCATCGCAGCGCCATTCATCGGGCTGATCTACGTCCTCGCCGGTCCCTTCATCGGGCTCGGCATGCTGGCGTGGATGGGCATGAAAGCGCTGGCGAAGCACCGCGCAACGAGGCGGATCGCCGTGTTCGTGAAGGACGTCGCCCTGTTCCTGGCGGCGCCTTTCGTGGGCCTGGCGTATATTGTCCTGTTCCCGTTCATCGGACTCGGCATGCTGGCCTGGACGGGCGCGCGGACATTGCTGAACCGGCCTGATCGGCAGTGAGAGTGCGACCCGACCGGCGGTGCTTGATGCAAGTCAAGCCCCGCCTGGGCAGTGGGGCCTATCATCTGCCGCAGGAGGGAGCAGCGATGGGGCGCTCGCGGAACCAAGGCGCAGCGACGCGAACGAGATTGCTGCAGGGCCCGCTCTTCCGCCTGATTGCCGCGCTTCCGTTTCTTTTCGCCACATCCTTTGCCGCGGATGCCGCGGAAAGCACTCTCTCGGCCGCCGACAACGCATGTCTCGGCTGTCACTCGATCGAAGGCCTGGCCAAACAACTGCCGGACGGCGAAGCGATGTCTCTGCAGGTTCCGGGAGACGCCTTTGCGAAATCGGTCCACCGGCTGATCGGATGCACCGGCTGCCACGCGGGCATCGATCTCGCGAAGCACGCTGCGGCAACGAGCGACATCAGGAGCCTGCGCCAGTATTCCATCGAGCGGGCGGAAACCTGCCGCCTATGTCATCAAGCTGCAGCCGAGCAGCACGAGGCCAGCGTCCATGCCGCGCGCGCCCGTGCGGGCAATACGCTCGCCCCGGTTTGCACGGGTTGCCATGGTTCCCACTCGGTCAGCCCCAGGACGGCGTATGAGACCTGTGCGCGCTGCCACGCGGCCGATCTTGGCGCCCACAGCCAATGGCTGCCGAATGCGAAACTTCATCATGCGGTCGTGGCATGTGCCGCCTGCCATGCGCCAGCGGCGCTGCGGATGCTGGACCTGAGACTTTACGACGGCGCAACGAACAAATGGGTCGTGGAGAAAGAAGACTCGCCCCGGTTTGAGCAAATGGCGAGTGCGGCCGACGCGGATCGAAACGGCCTGGATGCCGCGGAATTGCGCAACCTCCTCAGGGAAATCAACCACGACGCGGCGGTAACGCCCAGGACCCTGCGCGGACGCGTCGAGCTGCGCGTCGGTGTCGAGGCGCATCTGCTCGCCGACAAGGCCCACGCAATCAGGGCCTGCGACAGCTGCCACCGTTACGGCGCCGAACCATTCCAGAATGTCACGGTTTCCATCACCAGATCCGACGGCAGGCCGTTGCGTTATCCGGCCCAGAGGGAAATCCTGGGCTCCACGCTGGCGATCGAATCGCTGCCGGAGTTTTATGCCATCGGCGGCACGCGCAGCGTATTCCTCGACTCCCTCTTCATCCTCGCCCTGGTCGCCGGAATCGGTATCCCGATCGGGCACCTGACGGTGAAATGGCTGTTCAGGAAGCAGCGTGCGCGCCGTGATCGCCAGGGCCGCGCGGACGGCGCCGGATAAGGGGGAAATGCGCCATGCCGAGGATCTACATCCACCCGCTGCCGGTACGGATCTGGCACTGGATCAATGCCCTCGGCTTCGTGGCATTGATACTGACCGGCATCCAGATCCGTTATGCGGACCGGCTCGGACTGGTGTCCTTCAGGAACGCGGTCCACCTGCACAACTGGATCGGTTTCGTTCTTGTCGCGAACTTCTTCATCTGGTTCCTGTTCTATGTCTTTTCGGACAAGATCAGGGTCTATCACCCGGAACTGAGCCCGATGAAGCATTTCCGCGGCAGCCTGCGTCAGCTCCAGTATTACGGTTACGGCATTTTCAGGGGCGATCCCAATCCGCACCACGTGAGTGCGTACCACAAGTTCAATCCGCTGCAGAGCACGACCTACCAGATCATCATGCTGCTGGTGGTTCCCCTGCAATTCTTCACCGGCCTGATGCTCTGGGACCTGGAGCGTTTCTCGGCGGCGGTGGAGTTCTTCGGGGGAGTCCGCGTCGTCGACACCGTGCACGTGCTGTGCTTCATTTTCTTCGTGGGGTTCATTTTCATTCATCCATATCTGTCAAGCCTAGCGCGCCCGCCCTCGGCGCACTTCAAGGCCATGCTTACCGGATACGAGGAAGTCGAGGAAGAACCCGGCCAGGGCGACGCTGGCAGGATCGACACGCCCCCGTAACTACGTCAGGAGGATCCGGAATCGTCGGGGTCCTGTTCCGTTCCGCGGAGCCGGATGCCGTGCTTCTTCATCAGTGCCTGGAAATTGGCCCGCTGCATGCCCGTCTCATCGGCGCTCCGGGTCACGTTCCAGGAGTTCCTCCTGAGCGCCTCGAGCACGAAGCGCTTCTCGATCTCTTCGACCGATTTCTCCCGTGCCAGTTTCTTGGTCCGCTTCAGCTCATCGCTGGTCTTCGGCACTTCGAGATCGAGCCGCAATGACGCGCCCGCGATGTCGCCCAGGTGGGCCTGGCGGACGACCTTGTCCGTAGCGAGAATCACCGCGCGTTGGATGTTGTTCTCGAGTTCGCGCACATTCCCCGGCCAGCCATGGTTCACGATGGCGCTCATCGCTCCCTCGGAAAACTCCGTGACCTTCTTCCCCAGCTCCTCGCTGAAGACCCTGAGGAAATGGAAGGCCAGGGCGGGAATGTCGTCCCGGCGTTCCCTCAGGGGCGGTATCTGGATGGGAAAGACGTTGACGCGATAGAACAGATCCTCACGGAATGTGCCCGCGGCCACCATCGCCGCCAGATCCCTGTTGGTGGCGCAAATCAGCCTGAAATTGGCGCTCTGGGCCCGGGTATCTCCCACCGCCTTGAATTCCCGTTCCTGGATGACCCGGAGGAGTTTGGCCTGCGTGGCAAGCGAGATGTTTCCGATTTCGTCCAGGAAGAGCGTTCCATTGTCCGCGATTTCGAACATCCCCTTCTTGCTGGCCACCGCGCCGGTGAACGAGCCCTTGACATGCCCGAACATCTCGCTCTCCAGGAGACTTTCGCTCAGCGAGTTGCAATCGACCGGGACGAAGGGCTTGTCCTTGCGCAGACTGTTGTAGTGGATGGCGCGGGCGACCAGCTCCTTGCCCGTTCCGCTTTCCCCCGTGAGCAGGACCGTACTGTTGGTCGGCGCACATTGCGCGATCAGGCGATAGACGCCCTGCATCCGCGGACTGGACCCGATGATATTCTCGAAGCGGTACCTGGAGCCGACCTCGTTCCGGAGCTCGAGGTTCTCCTGCAGCAGCCGTCGTCGTTCCAGCGCCCGTTGCACGACGAGCTTCAGCTCGTCCGGATCGAAGGGCTTGGGCAGGTAGTCACAAGCCCCGAGCTTCATGGCCTTCACGGCGGTGTCGATCTGGGACAGGCCGGTGATCATGATAACGTCCATGTCCGGGTGCGATTCCTTCACCCTCTGCAGCACTTCCAGGCCGTCGATCTTCGGCATCATGATGTCCAGTATCAGGACGTCATATTGATTTTCGTCAATCTTCTTCAGCGCCTCCAGACCGTCCTGGGCGGACTCCACTTCGTGGTCGCTGTCACCGAGAATGCGAAGGCAACTCCTGATGACGATCTCCTCGTCGTCAACTACCAGTATCCTGGCGCTCATCATTCACTCCCGCTGCTTTCTGCGGCTCCAGACGGCGGTTGCACCGGGAGAAAGACGTGGAATGTCGACCCCTCTCCCACCTTGCTCTCCACCTTGATCATCCCCCCGTGGGCGCTGACGATCCCGTGGCTGACGGACAGCCCGAGTCCCGTTCCCTTGCCCAGCCCCTTCGACGTGAAGAACGGGTCGAATATCCGCTGCAGGTTCTGCTCTGGAATTCCGCATCCGGTATCGATGATCGAGAACTCGACCATGGGCACTGGCGTGGCGCCCGGTCCGGAACTCATCGCGTCCGGAACGCGTCGGCTCCGGATCGTGATGCTGCCCTTCTCCTCGATGGCGTGCTGGGCATTGACGAGCATGTTCATGATCACCTGCTTAATGAGATCCGAGTCGACCCAGACCGGCGGCAGATCGCGGTCGAGGTCCATGGTGATCTCGATGTCGCGCAGGGTTGCGGGCCGTTCGATGATGCGCACGGTGTCGTCGATGATCTGGTTCAGATCGGAGAATTTCTTCTCCGGCGCCTTTTCGCGGGCGAAATCGAGCAGCCTCCTGATGATGGCGGCGCATCTCTTGGTCTCCCGGATCACGAGGTCCAGGTCTTCCGCTTCCGGGCTTCCGGCCGGCATCTTCTCGCGGATCAGGTGCGAGAATGTGAGAATCCCGGTCAATGGATTGTTCAGTTCATGGGCGATTCCGGCGGCGAGCAGCCCGACCGAGGCCAGTTTCTCACCGCGCGCGGCCTCGGCCTCGGCAATGCGGAGTTCCCGGGTTCTTGTCTCCACTTTCTGCTCCAGCGTGCGGCCCCACTCCTGCAGTTCGTGCTGTGAGTTCCTGAGCGCTGCTGTCATGGCGTTGAAAGAGGCCGCGAGTTCGCCGAACTCGTCCTCGCCCCGCACGGGAATCGACTGTTCCAGGTTCCCGGAGGAAAGCCGCCTGGCCCCGGCCCCCAGGTCACGCAGCGGCACATAGATCAGGCGCCGTACGAACAGATTGACCGAGACCAGGGCGATGACGACAAATCCCAGCGAAAAAACCGCCACGGTTACGACATTGTCCCGCATGGTCCGGTCGATCTCATCGAGGGAATAAACGATGTCCAGGACGCCGAGGACCGACTGGTCCTTGCTGTGCTGATGACAGGCCGCGGTACTGCACGACGGTTCATTGCGAATCACTTCCATGCTGCCAAGCAGCCGCTTCCCGTCCGCGGTCGAGAAGATCCTCGCCTTCTCGCTCCCGGAGACCTGTTCCAGTGGTTTCGAAGTCTGGTGGCAGCGGATGCAGCCTTCGGCTTTCTGGTCCACCGTCAGCCCGATTTCGGGCGCGAAGGTGGAGTCGATGATCTTCCCCTCCTTGCTGAAGATCCTGATCCTGTCGATGCCCGGATTGCTCCCCACGTCCTGGATGATCCGGTGCACGTAATCGGGCTGATTCTGGAGCATCGCGAAACGGGTGCTCCTGGTGACCATCTCGGAGAGTTGGGTGACGCGACTCTTTGCCTCGCGCAGCAGTGCATCCTGCTGGTGCCGGACCACGAGCAAGGTGAAGAGGAGCAGCGCAACCGTCAGGGCGATTGCCACGTAGAGACTGACTTTGAACTTGAGGGTCTTCGGCCCCACGGGCTCCCTCGAGGTTTCGGATCGGAGGGCAATCCAGATTCGCGCCGCATCGGCCCAAACGATCTTTCCTGGCAATCTACCGGCTTTGCTGCGACTGCGACTTGATCTAACTCAAGACGATCCCGGACCTGTTGCCGGCAAATTCATGAAGCCACAGGGAATTCCTTTTTGGGCGCCGGACCGGCCGGACCCTGGCAGGCACCCGGGACGGGCCGGATCCGGCATTCCGGCCGCAGCCGGATGGGCGTGGCGATGACAAGGCTTCACATCGATGCCACCATGCAGTCATGCGATGGCAAGCCACCTGTGCCGCACGGCCTTTCCTGCGCCGATTGTTCGCGGTGGCCTGTTTGATGCCAGCGCTGCAGGCGGCGCCGGCGGCCGCAGAGGCGCCGAAACTCAGCTTGCCCGCCGGGCTCAGCACCTTCGCCGACGGTCGCCGGCCCATCGAGGCGCTCTACGCGTCCTACCTCAGCCTGATCGAACAGGGCTGGACGCTGGAGATCGTCGCCAGCTCCCAGCCGCCTGGAACGGAGGCCGCGCTGCCAATCGTCGCGCTGCTCTCTCCTGGCAGTGGGACCGCAGTGTGGATTCTGGCGGGTATCCACGGCGAGGAACCGGCGGGTCCGAATGCGATCGCCACGACGATCAAAGACATCGCGCGGCTCGGCCGGAAGCGGCCGGTGATCCTGATGCCGCTGCTGAATCCGCAGGGCTATGCGCGCAACTGGCGCTACCTGAATGTCGCCACGTTTTCGGACAGCATCGACGGGCAAAGCGTCGGCGACTCGTCACACCTGCTGCCCGCCCCGGAGAAGCCCGACAGTCCCAGGGCGCCATCCGCGTCCAGCCCGGAGGCGGATGCCATCACCCGCTTCGTGCTGCGGCACAGTGCCGACTATCCACCGCTGGCCAGTATCGACCTGCATGAAGACAATTTCATCGATGCGGGCTATGTCTACTCACAAGGCAGCCTCGGTGCCGATGATCCGCTTGCCGTCGAGGCGGTGAGCGTGCTGCGGGACAACGGCATCACGATCAAGATGAGTGGCGAAACGCGATTCGGCGAGAAGATTGCCGGCGGCATCATCGGTCCCGTCATCGACAGCTCGATCGACGAGCTGATCAGCAGCCCGACGATCGTCTGTGGCGGTCGCGCCCTGCCCGGCCCGGCCGCGCGTACCGTAATGGTCTTCGAGACGCCGGCGGCAAACGCATCGCTGGAACGGCGAATCGCCGCCCACGCGGCGTTGATTCGCCTGCTCGTGGATCGCCTCGGCGCGATCGGGCCGTGACTGCCACGCAGTCGAGCTGATGTCCATGCGTCCGTTACTTGCACCCAAGACCGTATTCAACGAAGCGATCGCGCTGATCGACAGTGGCGATCTCGCCGCGGCCGAAGCCCGGTGTCGCAGGGCCCTCGACGACTACCCGCGCGACGTCAACATGCTCGGGCTGCTGGGAGCGCTGTTGATCAAACGCGAGCGGCCGGCCGAGGCCGAAACGCTGCTGGTCCAGGTGACCGCTGCAGCGCCGACATTTGCGAAGCCTCACGAGGACCTGGGTCTGCTGCTCGTGCAGCAGCAACGCCCGCACGAAGCGCTGCCCTACCTGCAACGTGCCACCCACCTCGACCCGAAGCTGGAAAACGCCTGGTTCACGCTCGGCAAGGCGCTGGCGATACTCGGCCGCGGCGCCGAGGCAGATGAGGCCTTCGAACGGTGCTTCGCGCTGTCACCGGAACGCCGCCTGATGGCGCTCGCGGCAGAGCATCAGAAAGAGGGCCGCTTCGAGGAAGCGGAGCACCTCTATCGCCGGATACTTCGCCACGATCCGCGCAATGTCGATGCGATGCGCCTGCTGGCCCTGATCGCGCTGAGGGCCGGTCGTGCCGACGAGGCAGAGGAGCTGCTCGTCAAGGCGATAGCGCTGGCGCCCGATTACCTGAACGCCATCCTCGACCTCGGCCGGCTGCGCAAGGACCAGGATCGCTATGGCGAAGCGCTCGAGTGCTTTGACCGGGCAACCGCCCTCGACCCCGTCAACCCGCAAGCCCATTTCCTGCGCGGTGCCACGCTGGCGCCGGCGGCATTCACGTACGAGGCCATCGAAGCGTACCAGCACTGCCTGAAGCTGAAGCCCGACCATGTCGGCGCCCTGCTCGGCCTCGGCCATGTCCAGAAAGCCGTCGGCCGCTATCAGGAGGCCGTCGCCTCCTACACGGCGTGCATCAGGCAGCGGCCCGACCTCGGGGAAACTTATTGGAGCCTGGCAAACCTGAAGACCTACCGCTTCGATGACGCGACCGTCGCCGAGATGGAACGCCGCGTCGGCGGCAGCGGGCTCACCGTGCAATCCGAGGTGAACTTCCTGTTCGCGCTCGCCAAGGCGCATGAGGATTCCAGCGACTTCAGTCGCGCCTGGCATTACTACCGGACCGGCAACGCGAAACAACGGGCCGAGGTTGCCTACGACCCGGTGCAGACCGAGTCGATGAATGACCGCCTGGTCAGAGCGTTTTCGCCGGATTTCCTGCGCTCCCGCGACGGTGTCGGCCTCGCTGATCCGGCGCCGATATTTATCATGGGCCTGCCGCGCTCCGGCTCGACGCTGCTCGAGCAGATACTCGCCAGTCACAGCCAGGTCGAAGGCACCAGCGAATTGCCCTACCTTGGCAGGGTTGCAATTTCGCTGAACCGCAATCGGGCCGACGGCATCAATTATCCGGAGGCCGTGCGTGAACTGCGGCCGCAGAATTTCAGGGCCCTGGGTGAGGACTATCTTGCCTACGCGCGAATGCACCGCCGCTCGGGGGCGCCGCGGTTCATCGACAAGATGCCAAACAACTTCCCCAATATCGGCCTGCTGTCGCTGATACTGCCGAACGCCAGGATCATCGACGCCCGGCGCCATCCGCTGGATGCCTGCCTGTCCTGCTATCGCCAGCTGTTCGCGAAGGGCCAGGCGTTTACGTATGACCTGACGGAAATCGGCGAATACTACCTGCAATACCAGCGGATGATGGATCACTGGGCCGCGGCCCTGCCCGGCAGGGTGTTGACGGTGCAGTACGAGGACGTCGTCGCCGGCTTCGAGCAACAGGTGCGACGCCTGCTGGACTTTTGCGGCTTGCCGTGGGAGGACGCGTGCCTGCGTTTTTACGAGAGCGACCGGCCGGTCCGCACGCCGAGCTCGGAACAGGTGCGCCAGCCGATCTACGACCACTCAGTCGGACACTGGCGGAACTACGCCCGGTATCTCGACGAACTCGTCACCGTCATTGCGCCGATCCGCGAACGCTATCGGCATTGCGAACCCCTGGCGGAACATAGTCGAAAATGAAGTTGATCCGGTCCGCGTCGCCCTTGTTCATGACACTGTGGACTTTCTGGTTGTTGATTTCGTAGGCCTGGCCGACCTCCAGCTGGAACGGCCGGCCGTCGATCATGAAGCGGACCCGGGGATTCGTGACGATCGGCACGTGGATGCGATGGCCGACGCCGAATGACGGATGCGAATCGCGGTGCGGCAATATCCGCCCGCCCGCCAGCAGCTTCGCCGCCATTGCGCGGATGATCGTGCCGCCGGGCGGGTACCACTTGCCGACGATCTGGTGCATCAGCGGCACAGCGACGCCGGACAGCCGGTCCCAGCCGGGTTGCTTGGTGACCGCGATCGCGGGCCAGTCCTCGACCTCGGCGAACAGCAGCACGATCGAGCGCGTCTGTTCGTGGACCTCATAGTCCATTTGCCGCTGCACGTTTTCGTTCCAGGCGATCTCGTTTTGGGCCAGGATCGCCGCCGCCAGCGGTTCCATGTCCACTTTTCCAAAGCAGCGGAGCGGAACGCCGATGTCCATGGCAGCAGCCTAGCAAAGCCTCAGGCAATCGGGGTGGCGGCGAAGTCCCAGCCAAACGGCCAGACCTCCAGGCCATGAATGGCGTTGCGGACGTCATGGGTCAGCGTCGCCAGCCTGGCGCGGCCGCCGGCAGCGAGGGCATGCAGCGTAATCGTCGACGGCGAGGACCCGGCCGCGATGGTCGCATCATCGATTACGCACAGGCCACGCGCGAAACCCTGCCGGGCGACACGGGTATCGTCGGCGTTGACATGCGTGAGGCTTTCATCCGGGAAGCGCGGAACCGGGAACGCGCGTTCGCCGCCGCGCGAAGCAAATCTCACGACGTCCGCCTCGGTGTCATTGAACAGCACGCCATCGAGGAACGGCCGCGCATTGTGGGCGCCGACCGGGATGCCGACCCATCGTTTCAGTTCCCGGCCGTTGAACAGCAGGATGCCGGCCGTCCTCAGGCCGCTGATGTGCATGCCGCCCTGTTCGCAGTGGACGTTGTTGAGATGCAGTGCGTTCAATGGCGCCGGACCATCGTCGAATTCCGGATCGAACGGTTGCCCGACAAATCCA
Source organism: Gammaproteobacteria bacterium (assembly GCA_023265875.1). Lineage (GTDB taxonomy): Bacteria > Pseudomonadota > Gammaproteobacteria > Steroidobacterales > Steroidobacteraceae > SCUD01. The sequence goes on from JAHFSF010000006.1 coordinate 22,098, forward strand.
TCGCCTTCGGCTGCGATCTTCAGGCCCCAGGAAAAAGACAGTGTATTGAGGTCGAAGCCAAGTACCGAATCAAATCCGGTCGAGGTCAGGAACAGCGTGCGCTCGTGGCGGCAGATTTCGTGGCAGTGTTTCAGGTAGCGATTGCGCCATGAACCAAGCAACTGGAAATCCGGCGAATATGCGAATAACTCGTCGCTGGCCGCGATGTACACGGTCTCGCCGTCATACGCGATGCCGCGCAGGCCGCGGTCCCAGCCGCGACCCTGCCAGTCGATCTCCATGGTGTTCCAGTCGAGCACGCGCGTCGCCCGGTCGTGGTCGAAATCGACCAGATAGACGCCGCCATGGCTTTCGCCCTGGCGGCTGCCGCGCACGACCGAGGTTGCGATGAGGATCGTCAGGGCTGGATCAGAAATCGAAGCGGATTTGCACGCCCACCGTTCGCGGCCGGTTGACCGACTGTCGCTGCACCGCCCAGCGGTTGCTCAGGAACAGTTCAGCACGCTCGTCCCAGACATTGTCGATATAGATTGAGCCGCTCCAGCGTTCGCCTTCCAGGCCGAATCGCAGGTCGCCCGTCTGGTACGCATGCTGCGTCTCAACCGGGTTCCCCGAAACGATGGATTCGATTCCCTCGAGCGAATTGACGGATTCGCCGACATACGAATAGTCGAACCGGGTAAAGGGCTGCGCATTCAGCAGGCGTCCGTGCGGGCGGTACTCGAGGCCGAGCGTGGCAGTCCAGTCGGGTGTCAGCGGCAGCCGCGCGCCATCGGACACGCTGAACTCGTAGTCGTTGCCGGCAGGATCCGAGAGCACGAGCCTGGTCGCCTGGCCTACTTGTGCATCGTTCCACGCCAGCGAGCCATCGAGTTGCCACTGGTCGCTGATCGTGACAGCAAGCTCGGCTTCGATGCCCGGGATATCCGCCGTCGGCAGGTTCACGAAGCCAAGCTGAAAGAGCGCCGGTTGCGGATCTTCGATCTGCACGGCGAAGTCATTCCACTTCATGTAGTAGGCGGCAATATTCAGCCGCAGGCGGTTGTTCAGCCATTCCGTCTTCGCGCCAATCTCGAAGTTCTGCAGATCATCGGAACTGTAGTCCCGCGGCAGAATGGAGGCTGGCTTCAACGGGTTGCTGCCACCGACACGGAAGCCCTCCGAATATGTCGCATAGACCAGCCGGTCACGGTCAAAGCGATAGGTGAAGTTCAGCTTCGTGACCGTGCCTTTCTCGCCGGATTTCTGGTTGCCGTCGAGCCGCGTGTACCCGTTGAAGCCCTCGGGTTGCTCCTGGTGCTGCACGAACTTGCGGTCATAATCAAACCAGCGCCCGCCGGCCGTGATCTTGAAATTCTCGGTCACGTCGAAGCTGAGTTCACCGAACACCGCGACCTGGTCGAGCTCCGTCTCATAGCGGCCCAGGAACCACGTCTCCGTGGGCGCCAGCGGGCTGCCGCTCAGATTGGCTTCGTAGTCGCTGAAATACGCAAACGACGGGGTGTCCTGGTAGTCGCGCACATAGCTGTCGAATTTCGTGTGCCCCTTCTCCTGGCTATAGAACGCGCCGACCAGCCACCCCCACCGGCTCCCGGAGTCGCCCGCTGACGCAATCCGCGCCTCGAAGGTCGTGATCTGGGTCTGTTCGTTATTGGTGGCGAAGCCCCTGGGGTCGCCGCCGAAATCGTAGATCGGGCTGTCGTAGTAGATTGCATTCTGGTTGAACGTGAATTCGTAGTCCGTGGCATCCGCCTCATAGCGGAAGTCGCGGTCGAAATGGGAGGCGGAAATCACGGCATCGCCGAATGGCAGCGATGCGTTGATCGTCAGCGCCAGCTGGTACCAGTCATCGTGCAGGTTTTCGTCCTCGAACCGGACCTGGTTCAGGTCACCGCGGTCCAGATTGATATCGCCGTGCCCGTCGGCGGTGACATCCTGAAAGATTGCGCCGACCGTCGCATTGACCTTGTCGGTGACATCCCAGCGCAGCGCGACCCGGCCGCCATCCGTGCGCGTCGAATTCACGTCCTTCCTGACCACATCTGCATTCGTGTACGTCCCGCCGGGACTGTCGCTCAGCACGTTGTCGATGAATCCGGCATCCTCGGCCGTGAAACCGACCAGGCGCAGGGCGAGCCGGTCCGCTGCCAGCGGCAGGTTCAGCATGCCGCTGACGTCGTACCCGGCGGCACCGTCGTGCGTATCCGAAACCTGCGCCACGGCCCAGGCATCGAAACCGGTCGGGTCCGGCTTGTTCGTGATGACGCGCAAGGTACCGGACTGGGAGCTCGCGCCGTAGAGCGTGCCCTGCGGCCCGCGCAGGGCCTCGACCCGCTCGACGTCGATCAGCCGCGGATCGGGGCTACGGCCGGCCGAGGTGATCGGCTGTTCGTCGAGGTACAGCGCTGACGACGCGACCGCCCCGAACACGAGGCCCGAAGACGCGACGCCGCGAAAGACGATGGTGTTGCCACCGGGCTCCCGCGTTGCCAGGGACATGCCCGGCACGAGCCTGGCCAGATCTTCCAGCTGCTGCAGGCCATGCATTGCGATGGCATTCGAGTCGAAAGCGCTGATCGACTCCGGGACATCCTGCAGCCGCTCGGCGCGGCGGGTCGCCGTGACGACGACTTCGTCCAGTGCGCCCCCGGTCTGGGCCGCGGCTACGCCTGGCATCGCCAGCACACCGGAAATCGCAGCGGCCAGGGCCGGCGAGCCGGCTCCCGTTGGCCTTCTCCTGAGGTCAGTCATGTCAACCCCCCCGTGCCTGCCGGATGTTAACCACAATGGCGCATCCGCGGCAATCCGGACCACTTGCCTGCGATCAGCCGCCGGCGGCGGCAGCCGCGCTGCGCGCAGCGTCGCCCATCGTTGCGAGGTACCAGTTCAGGAACCGTTGCGTGAAGTCCTCCATCGGCGACAACGGCCCTGGCTCGTAGTAGCGCGAGTCAACGCCGGCCTGGTTACGCTCGATGATTTCCTTGTCGGCCAGCGTCGTGACATCCCACAACCAGGTCAGGGCGGCGCGATCGTAGTCCCTGCCCTCGACCGCCGATTCGTTGACCAGCCAGGTGATCTCGCAGTCGGTACTGCGCTGGCCGCGCGGCGTGAAGCGGTAGAGGACGACGTGATCGCAGTAGGCCAGGCCGAAGGTCATCGGCCCGAGGTGCAGATCCGTCGTGCCGCCGTCGTAACCGGTGATGGAGCCGAGCAACGGCGCGACCGGCCCGCCGTCGCGGCTGCCGCTTCGATGGCCACGCAGCAGCGGGTAGCGGTCGAATCCACGATCGACGCCAAAGGCATCCGAATCCAGCCACGAGCGACGCACCAGGTGCTGCGTCAAACCGACGGCAGGTGCGCGTTCCATGACCTGTTCCAGCAGGCTTGCGTATTCCGCCTCCGGAATGGCGCGCCCATGGCCGACGGAATACTCGGGATGCGCGGGCTGGCAGTGATAGCACTCGCAATAATTCTCGACGGCGAGCTTCCAGTTGCTCGCGATCGCGTAATTCTGCCGATGCGCTACCTTCGTGCGTTCCAGCCGGTACGGCCGCAGCGGTTCCTCCAGATCGCGTTCAATGGCGTCGAACGGCGCAGCGCCGGCGTCGAAGTTCACGAATATCAGGCCGGCGAATACTTTCGTGCGCAGGCGGCGCAGGCCGAATTGCGAGCGATCGAATCCTTCCGGCGTGCGCGCGGCCGCACGCAGGGAGCCGTCCAGGCCGTAAGTCCAGCCGTGATAGCGGCACACGAGGCGCGGCTCATGCCCTTCCGGCTCGTCGCAGATACGCGACCCGCGATGACGGCAGACATTCAGCAACGCATTGATCTGCCCGTCAACGTCACGGACGACGATGACGGACTCACCCGCGATCTCGAACAGGAAATAGTCGCCGCGGGCGGGGATCCGGCTCTGGTGCCCGACGTAGAGCCATGATTTCAGGAATATCGCGCGGATCTCGCACTCGTAAACCTGTGGATCCTGATACAAGGCGCCCGGCAACGCGTAGCCGGCCTGGCAGGTGTCCAGGATGCGGTTGATTCCTGCGTTCACTTCATTGTCCTCCTGCGTCCGCTGGGCGCGCGGCCACCGGTCCGCGCCTGCCGGATATGATCGTTGCCGCCACCACGATGATGACCACGAGCGCAATGATGATCGTCGTGATGGCATTGATGTCCGGTGTCACCCCGAGCCGTACCTTCGCGAAGATCAGCATTGGCAGGGTCGTCGCCCCCGGACCCGACACGAAGCTCGAAATCACGAGATCGTCGAGCGACAGCGTGAATGACAGCAGCCAGCCCGAGACAAGCGCGGGAAGCAGCATCGGCACGGTGATGTCGAAGAAGACTGCCACTGGCCGGCCGCCGAGGTCCATCGCCGCCTCCTCGAGCGATTCATCCATGGCTGCGAGCCGCGCCCGGACGACGACGACCACGTAGGCCATCGAAAACGTGATGTGCGCAATCGTAATCGTCGTCGCGCCGCGCGACGCTGGCCAGCCGATCAAGTCGGCCATCGAAATGAACAGGAACAGCAATGACAGGCCGGTGATGATCTCGGGCATCACGAGCGGAGCGGTAATCATGCCGCTCAACAGCAACCGGCCGCGAAGGCGGTTCACGCGATGCAGCGCCAGTGCGACTATTGCGCCGAGCGCGGTGGCGAAGGTCGCGCTGACAATGGCTATTCGCAGGCTCAGCAAGGCGGCGCCAAGCAGATCCTTGTCCGCGAGCAGGCTTGCGTACCACCGCAGCGAAAATCCGCCCCAGAGCGTCACCAGCCGTGAGCCATTGAATGAATAGATCACGACCGACACGATCGGCACGTACAGCAACGCGTAGCCGAATGCCACGATCGTCATCAGCATCGGCGAGCGTCGCTTCATGGCGCCGCCTCCTGCTCGCGGCGCTGCAGGCGCTGGAACCACAGGATCGGGGCGACCAGAAGCAGGACCAGCACGACGGACACCGCCGAAGCGACGGGCCAGTCGCGGTTGATGAAGAACTCGTCCCAAAGCACCCGGCCGATCATCAGCGTATCCGCACCGCCGAGCAGCGCCGGGATCGTGAACTCGCCGACCGCCGGAATGAAGACCAGCAGGCAGCCGCCGATGATTCCCGGGACGGAAAGCGGCACCGTCACATCGACGAACGCCTGCCAGCGCCGCGCGCCGAGGTCCGCAGCGGCATCGAGCAGGTCGAGGTCCAGCCGCTCGAGGTTCGCGTACAACGGCATGATCATGAATGGCAGGTACGAGTAGACAATGCCAAGGTACACGGCGAAATCGTTGTAGAGCATCGTCAGCGGGTGGTCGATGACGCCGATGCTGATCAGGAAGTTATTGATCAGACCCCGGTTATTCAGCAGACCGATCCAGGCATACACCCGCAGCAGAAACGAGATCCAGAACGGCAGGATCACCGCCAGCAGCAGGATCTGGCGGCGACGCGGCGGCTGCCGCACGATGAAATACGCCATCGGGTACCCGAGCATCAGGCACAGCAGCGTGCCAATGCCCGCCATCTTCAGCGACGCGAGATAGATGATTCCGTAGTAACCGTCCTGGAACAGGAACGCGTAATTCTCGAACGTGGTCTTGAGGCCTGTAAATCCCTGCTCGCCCCATTCAAGCAGCGCCGTGAATGGCGGCTGGGCCACGATTGGGTCGGCAAAGCTGATCTTCAGGATGATCAGGAACGGCGCAAGGAAAAACAACAGCAGCCAGAGGTATGGCAGCGTCACCATCCTGCGCAGCCAGCGCAGGGAATGCCCGCCGTCGTTCGTGGTTCCGTCGCTCATGACAGCAACAGGATGGTGCTGGCGATTTCCCAGGACAGGTACACTTCGTCGTCCCATTCAACCGTCAATTTCGCGGAACGACGCAGGTTCTGCGCGCTGACCTGCAGCTCGGTGCCGTTCTTCAGGCGCACGCGATAGAGGGACTGATCGCCGAAGTAAGCCAGGTCCCAGACGGTGCCCTTGACGAGGTTACGGTCCTTCGTCTCCGGCGCCTGCCGGCTGAGCGTGATCTTCTCCGGCCGCACCGCAACGCACGCGGCACTCCCGGGAGCAATCGCCTCGTCCGACAGCACCGCCAGTTCCACGCCGAGCGCCTCGCATCGCAACGACATCCGCCCGCCATCGACGCCAGTCACGCGACCCTCGAACAGATTGATATTGCCGACGAAGCCCGCCACATAACGGTTCGCCGGAAACTCGTACACCTGGCCTGGCGTGCCGACCTGGGCAATGCGTCCATCCGCCATGACGGCAATGCGGCTCGCGAGCGTCATCGCCTCGCCTTGATCATGGGTGACGACGACGAATGTCGTGCCGAGCTGGTATTGAAGGTTTGCGATCTCGAACTGCGTGTGCTGGCGCAGCTTCTTGTCGAGTGCGGCGAGCGGTTCGTCCAGCAGGAGCAGCTTTGGCCGCTTGACCAGCGCCCGCGCGAGCGCAACGCGTTGTTTCTCGCCCCCCGACAGTTTGTCGGGCTTGCGGGCCGCCAACGGCTCGAGCTTCACCATGGCCAGCATTTCCGCGACCCGTTCACGGATCCTTGCGGCAGGAACGCGCTCTTTCCTGAGCCCGTATGCCACATTTTCGGCAACCGTCATGTGCGGAAACAACGCGTAGGACTGGAACATCAGGTTGACGGGGCGGTCGTACGGCGGCACATCGGTTGCATCCACGCCATCGATCAGGATCCTGCCCGAAGTCGGTTGCTCGAAGCCCGCCAGCAGCCGGAGCAGCGTTGTCTTGCCGCAGCCCGAGCTGCCAAGGATCGCGAACAGCTCGTTGCGGAGGAAGTCGAGCGACACGCGATCGACGGCTGTCACGTTGCCGAAGCGCTTTGTCACTTCGCGGATCTGCACCAGTGGCGTTGACGTAGTATCGGTCACAGGCCGGTCTTCACGCGCGACCACAGGCGGGTTCGCTTGCGCTCCAGCAGAGGATCGTGGATGACACCCCGGTACAGGCTTTGCTTCACGTCGGCGGGCGGATACACCGCAGGGTCGTCACGGACTTCCGGCCGCAGCAGCGGTATCGCCTTCAGATTCGGAGTCGCATAGCGGGTCTCGTCGCTGATCGCGGCGGCAACTTCAGGTCGCAACAGATAGTTCAGGAACAGATGTGCATTGTCGGGATGTGGTGCGTCCGCGAGTACGAACCACATGTCGAACCACGCCAGCGTTCCCTCGCGCTGCGTCGTGTAGGCCAGCTCGACCGGCTTGCCTACTTCCTGCGCCCGGTGCATTGCCTGAGCGTAGTCACCCGACCAGCTCATCGCAATGCAGACCTCTTCGTTCGGCAGGTCGATCAGCATCTTCGCCGAGCTGAAATACCGGATGTACGGACGCACTCCCTTCAGCAATTTCTCGACGTCCGCCAGATCGCCGGGATCGAGGCTGTTGGGGTCGTGGCCGAGATAGAGCAGCGCCATCGGTATGACATCGGTTGGTTCGTCGAGGAAGGTGATGCCACAGTCGGCGAACCGCCGGGCGACTTCCGGCTTGAAGATCATGTCGCCGCTGCTGACGGGCGCATTCGGCATTCGTTCCCGGATCATCTTGACGTTGTAGGTGAAGCCGGTGGTGCCCCACAGGTAAGGCACGCCATACCGGTTGCCCGGATCCGCCGACTCCAGGGTCTTCATCACCCAGGGATCCAGATTGCTGATGTTCGGGAGCTTGCTGCGGTCCAGTGGCCGATAGACGCCGATCGGGATAAGCCGTGCGGAGTAACGTTCCGCGTGCGCGACGACGTCATAACCCGTGCGGCCGGCCAGCAACCGTGCCTCCGCCATCTCGGTCGAATCGTAGGTGTCGTAATTGACCTTGATGCCGTACTCCGCCTCGAAGTTGGCGATCGTGTCCGGGGCGATGTAGTCAGGCCAGGTGAAGACGTTGAGGATCTTCTCCTCTGCGCCTGCAGCCAGGGCAGTCCACAGCGTCGCAATGGCGGCAATCAGCAGCTTCAGCGGTCGCACGCCTACATGCCTTCGAGACCGCGCTTCAGCAGGGCGCGTGCGATGATCAGACGCTGGATCTCGCTGGAGCCTTCCCAGATCCGGTCCACGCGCAGTTCCCGGAAGAATCGTTCGGTTGCGTTTTCCCGCATGTAACCGCGCCCGCCGAAAATCTGCAGCGCGCGGTCGACAATCCGGTTCGCCGCCTCCGACGCATACAGCTTGGCGATCGAGCATCGTGCATGCAGCGACCTGAGTTCATCGCCGCGGTCATGCGCCTGGGCGGCCTCAAAGGTGACCAGCCGCGCGGCCCACAGCTCGGTGACGCTGTCTGCGAGCATCGCCTGGATCATCTGCTGGTCTGCCAGCATCCCGCCGCCGACGCTGCGCGTGGCCGCAAAAGCGCTTGCTTCCGTGATCAGGCGGCTGGCCGCACCGCAGCAGCGTGCGGCGATCATCAGCCGTTCGCGGCGGAACCAGCTGTGCGCGAACTGCATGCCGTCACCCTCCGCGCCGAGACGCTGGTTCTCGGGCACGTGGACATCGTTGAACCGGTAGGTCGGATGATGATCGCCGAATGTATGGCTGAAAAGCGGCGTCCGCACGAGTTCAATGCCATCCTGGGCCTTGTCGACGAAGAACAGCGAATGCGACCCCGCGTGTGGCCCATCGGCGAGCGTGGCCTGCAGGATGAAGTAGTCCGCATGATTCGCGCTGGTTACATACCACTTCTCGCCGGAAATCCGGTAGCCGCCGGAAACCCGGCGGGCACTCGTCTCGATCGAAACATTCGAGCCGGAACCGCTCTCCGTAATCGCGTAGCACTCCTTGCGTTTCCCGCTGGCCAGTGGCAGGACATAGCGTTCGAGCTGTTCCTCGCTGCAAGCCTCGAACATCCAGCGCTGGGGTTCCGAAAAGCACCAGCAGAGCGCATTCGTGACGCGGCCGAGCTGTTCCCAGACCGCGACCTGATCAACGATCCGCGCATCGCTGCCGCCGCGCGCAGCCGGCACATCCATCCCGCTGAAACCCAGTTCGATTGCGATGCGCTTGTGCCGCGCCTTCACTTCGGGCGGCAGCTTGCCTTCATTCAGTTCGGCCTGTACTTCCCACGGCATGAGTTCTTCGGTGGCAAACCGGGCTGCGCGATCGCGCCACGCGAGGGCTTCGGCATCGAGCTGGATGTGCATGTAGTCTAGCTCCCGCTGGACGCGACAGGTTGACGAATGTGCCTGGGAAAGACATCTGCCAGATACGACATCGTAATCCGCCGCGCCAACTCCCGGCTCATCGATTCCGGCCGCACCAGCAGGTCGAGCCACAGGCCATCCGTCAGCGCCGACAGCCCGTCCGCCACCAGCGCCGGCTCGACACCGGGATACTCACCCTGTTGACAAAGCTGCGTGCACATGGCGCGGACCATGTCGTCGTACGATTTGTCCCGTGCGGCGCAGATGCGCCGGTAGGTCGGTCGAAACTTGCGTTCCCCCCAGAATGCGAACCAGACCGCCAGCTTGTCCCGCGCGCAGATGCCGCGCCGGAAATCCAGGTCCACCATCGCCAGCAGGCCTGCGACCGGCGAAGACTCCGCGGCCGCAGCCGCGGTGCGGCAGGCGTTGCGGTACTCATCCGCCAGGTAGCGCAGGGTCTCGGTCAGCAGCCGCTCCTTGCTGCGGAAATGCAGGTTGATGATCCCCTGGCTGAGTCCCGCCTCGCGCGCCACCGTGGCGATGGTCGTATCCGCAAGTCCGCGCTTCGCGACACAGCGGATTGTGGCCTCGATCAACTGCTGTCGGCGCTGCTCCGGCGGCGCCGTGCGACCCCCCGCCCCGGCCCGGTGCGGCCGTTTCGTGCTCAGCATAATTCCGGTTAAATCAATCAGTTAGAAGACAGCGAACTGGGTCCTGATGGTCGATTCTACGGCATCCCGCCGGCAATGCAATGAATGAATGACTATTCAATGAACGTGGACCGGGGCACCGGTTTGTGCGATCCTGAGCTTCCCTATTCCGGCCTGCCGTGGCAGGAGGGCCGCCGCGATGACCCGCGACCTCAGCCGTTCGAATGCCCACTTCCGCAAGGCCCTCACCCGCCTGCCGCTGGGCGTCTCGTCAGACTTCCGTTACTGGGGCCAAGACCGGACCCTCTACGTCGCCGGCGCCAGGGGTGCCCGGCTGCGCGACATCGACGGCAACGAATACATCGACTACCGGCTGGCGTACGGCCCCTGCATCCTCGGCTACGCCGATCCGCGGGTCGACGCGGCGGCCCGTGCGGGCATGGAGATGGGCGGCGTCTTTGCGCTGTCAACCGAGCGCGAATATGCCGTGGCCGAGCGCATTTCGCGCATGGTGCCGGCCGCCGAGCTGGTCCGATTCTCGAATTCCGGGACCGAGGCCGTCATGGCGGCGTTACGGCTCGCCAGGGCGCACACCGGCAGGGATTCCTACGTGGTCGTCGAGGGTGGTTATCACGGGGTTTTCGACGCGGCGCTCTGGTACACGCCGATCGAGGACTGGCGTCCGTCTGCCGGCGAGCCGCACCTCGTTCCCTACAGCGCCGGCGTGCCGGGGATCCTGCGCGCGTTGCTGCATGCCGTGCCGATGAACGACGCCGAAAGGCTGGAAAGCGTGTTCAAGGCTTACGGACATGAAATCGCGGCATTCCTGATCGAGCCGATCATGGGCAACTGCTGCTCGATTTCGGCGACGCGCCAGTACCTGCGCGATGCCCGCACCCTGTGCGACCGCTATGGCATCCTGATGATCATCGACGAAGTCAAGACGGGCTTTCGCGTCGCGCGCGGCGGCGTGCAGGAACTGATGGGCGTGCGCAGCGACCTGTGCACCTTCGCCAAGGCGATGGCAAATGGCTATCCGATCTCGGTGCTGGCCGGACGCGAGGACATCATGCGGCGCCTCGGCGATGGCGTCGTGCACGGCGGCACGTTCACCTGCCATTCCGTCGCCCTCGCCGCCGCCGAGAAAACCCTCGAAATCCTCGACGAAACGCCGGCGCTGCAGACGATCGCGGAATACGGCATGCGGATGCGCGCC
>JAHFSF010000071.1 GCA_023265875.1 Gammaproteobacteria bacterium
ATTTCCGGCGCAGCGAACTGGGCGTTTTCAGACGCAATGCGAATATCACAGGACATCGCCATCTCCAGCCCGCCGCCGAAGGCGTAGCCGTTCACGGCACAGATCGACGGCGTGGCTGGGCTGAATGCACCACCCCAGGGCACACCGTCCACGACCAGCAGAAAAGCGTCCACTTCACGCAGACCCCAGAGAGCTGGAACGGCTCCGGCAGGGCCACCATCGCCGCCCGGAGTACCTTCCACACCGGCTGCCAGTGAGAGCGCGGTCCGCAAGTCGTGCGCACCGCGGGCGAGCAATTCCGCGCCCGTCACGACCGTAATGGAAGCTGGAACTTCGTCTATCGGCTCGGGATTTCGCGAAGCCGTCACTTGCACGGCTTTCAGCGGTGCAGATTGCCCGGCCATTGCCGCGCCGGCGGTGCAAATCGATCCGACGACCGCCAGAACCACGCCTGCCCGAACTTGATGAACCATGAGTCCCACTCAGAATTGCGATTGCGCCAGCGCTGGATCATACAAATATTCAGCGACGCAAGTTCATCAGGCTTCGCGTCGCTACGATCCTGGAATAGGATGTACCGTTGTGCCGGGTTGAACAGAAGTGGTAGCCGGATGAGCAAGACCCAATCCCCCACGGCCCGCGCCGTTGGCATCAATGATTTCGCATTGGAGGCCGGGGATATCATCGAGGCGCTCGCGCAGATGCGCACCACGGGCCTGGCACGGTCTGCCCGATGACGCGCAAGCTGACATTGAGCCTTGATGCCGTGATCGTTGCGGTCACGGCGGAGCAGCCGCGCATCCTGACGACCACAAGGTCCCACGGGCACGCTGTGCCCGCCCTGCCCTTCGGGCCGCTGGACACGGACCAGGATCTGACGCTGGAACTCGGTCTGCGGCGCTGGGTCACAAAGCAGACCGGCCATGACTTGGGCTACGTCGAGCAGCTCTACACCTTTGGTGACCGGGACCGGCGGCGCGAAGCCCGCGGCATGCGCCTGCTGTCGGTGGCTTACCTGGGACTCGTCAAGGAAGCCCAACCCGCGCCGGGTGCCGCCTGGCTGGACTGCTACGAGGTCCTGCCCTGGGAGGATCGCCGCAGCGGGATCGCAGCAGTCGTCATCAACACGCTGCTGCCGGCGCTCGACCGCTGGGCCGGCCGGAATGCGCTGCGACGGCAACGTGTCGACGCGAATTTCGGCGGCCGGCGCCCATGGGACCCGATCCGCGTACTGGAACGCTACGAGCTGCTGTATGAGGCGCAACTGGTGCCCGAGTACCAGCGCGACCGCAGCCGCAAGCCCGATCCGAAGCTGCAGTCCGGCGTCGAGCTCGCCTACGACCACCGGCGCATCGCGGCCACCGCGCTCGGCCGGCTGCGCGGCAAGCTCAAGTACCGGCCAGTCGTATTCGAACTGCTGCCCGAGACATTCACGCTGTTCCGGCTGCAACGCACCGTCGAGGCGCTGACCGGAATGCGCCTGCACAAGCAGAATTTCCGCCGGCTCATCGAGCATGGCCAGCTCGTCGAGGCGACCGGCACCTTTGACCGCCCCGCCAGGGGCCGTCCGGCGGAGCTGTTTCGCTTCCGCCGCGAAGTTGTGCGCGCCCGCGTCTACTGACGTATAATCATTATAATGCTCACTTGGAGCATAAATGGAGGACGCAATGCGCAGCCTCGCGGGCGTGCTGCCGGACGTCGAGATCGCCGTCATCGAGCCGTTGCTCGAGCAGATCGAGGCGCTGAAGGCCTCGCGCCGCGCCGTGATCCTCGCCCACAACTACATGACGCCCGATATCTACCACGGGGTCGCCGACCTGCGCGGCGATTCGCTGGCACTCGCGCAAATGGCGGCGAAGACCGACGCCGAGGTCATCGTCATGGCAGGCGTCCATTTCATGGCGGAGACCGCCAAGCTGGCGAATCCCGCGAAGATGGTGCTGATCCCGGATCTGCGCGCCGGCTGCTCCCTCGCGGAATCCATCACCGGGGCCGATATCCGCCTGCTCCGGCAGCGCTATCCCGGCGTGCCGGTCGTGACCTACGTGAACACCTCGGCCGAGGTCAAGGCTGAATCCGATATCTGCTGCACCTCGTCGAACGCGGTCGCGGTGGTCGAGTCGCTCGGCACCGGGCGCGTGATTTTCCTGCCGGACCAGTACCTCGGCCGCTGGGTCGCTTCACAGACGGAAGTCGACCTGATCCTCTGGCAAGGCAGCTGCATCGTGCACGAGCGCTTCACCGGCGATGAACTGCGGGCGTATCGGAAAGATCATCCTGGCATCAAGATCATCGCCCATCCCGAATGCCCTCCCGATGTGCTCGCCGAATCCGATTTCGTGGGCTCCACGACCGGGATGATCTCCTGGGTCGAGCGCAATCGCCCGCGCCGGGTCGTCATGGTCACGGAATGCTCGATGTCCGATAACGTCGCGGCGGAATTGCCCGACGTCGAGTTCGTGCGGCCCTGCAACCTGTGCCCGCACATGAAGCGGATCACGCTGCAAGGCATTGCCGATTCGCTGCGGTACCTGCGCCATGAGGTGACGATCAACCCGGCAATTGCCGAGCGTGCCCGCCGGGCAGTCACCCGCATGCTCGAGGTCAGGACATGATGGTGCACGATTTCATGACTGCGCCCGCCGTGGTCGTCGGCGGCGGCATCGCCGGGCTTTCCACGGCGCTGGCGCTTGACGGTTGCGCCGTCGTCGCCAACGAGCCGGTTGGCGGCGGGGCATCCTGTCTCGCCCAGGGCGGCATCGCCGCCGCGATCGCTGACGGCGATTCCCCTGCCCTTCACGCGGCGGACACGGTGCACGTCTCCGCCGGGCTCGCGGTTCCGGAAATCGCGGCATTTGTCACGCGATCGGCTCCGGCGCGCATCGACTGGCTGCGCAAGCTGGGGGTTGAATTCGACCTGGCGCCGTCCGGTTCGCTGGCACTCGGTCGCGAGGCCGGGCATGGCCGGAATCGCATAGTCCACGCGGGCGGTGATCGCACGGGCGCCGCCGTCATGCGCGTGTTGCACGATGCGATCTCGCAGCGTTCCGATATCCGCAGACTGGAAGGATTCGAACTCGTCGATCTGGTCACCCAGAGCGATCGCGTGGCCGGCGTGCTGCTCGAAGGCCCGGGATGCCTGCGGCTCGCCGTGCTGGCGCCGCATGTCGTGCTCGCGACCGGTGGCATCGGTGCCTGTTTCCAGCACACCACGAATCCCCGCACCTCCCGCGCCGTGGGCCTCGCAGTCGCCGCGCGCCGCGGCGTCGTGCTGGCCGACCTTGAATTCGTGCAATTCCACCCGACCGCGCTCGCGGTCGACGCCGATCCCCTGCCGCTCCTGACCGAGGCATTGCGCGGCGCAGGCGCCGTGCTGCTCGACGAATCCGGCGGACGGTTCATGGCGGCGATCCATCCCGACGCGGAACTGGCACCGCGTGACGTCGTCGCCCGCAGCGTCCATGCGATCAACGCCTCCGGGCGTCAGGTGTTGCTGGACGCGACCGGTATTGCCGACCTGCCGGCACGCTTTCCCGGCGCCTGCTCGCTCGCCAGGTCCGCTGGCCTGGACCCCACCCGGCAGTCGCTGCCAGTCACGACGGCAGCGCACTTTCATATGGGCGGCATCGCGACCGATGCGAACGGCGCCACCTCACGAACAGGGTTGTGGGCCTGCGGCGAGGTTGCCTCGACCGGACTGCACGGCGGCAATCGCCTGGCCAGCAATTCATTGCTCGAAGGGCTGGTGTTTGGCGAGCGGATCGCCCGCGCAATCCGCAGGGCCTCGCTGGCGCCGATCCGGGGTCCGCTCGAGGTGACGCGTGGAATATCCGGGCCCGGCTGCGATGGCGCGCGCCAGACGTCCCTGCGCCGGTTGATCAGCCAGAGCCTCGGTCCATTGCGCTCCGGGCCGACGATGGTCAGGGCGCTGCAGCGGCTCGAGGCCTGGCACGCGGCCACGCGCGTCGAGGACGATCTGGTCGTCGTTGCGCGCCGGCTGTTGCATGCGGCCCTTAACCGCGAGGAGTCGCGTGGTTCGCATCAGCGCGCCGACTACCCGCAGGCTGCAGCCGCAGCGGCGGCCCGCAGCTTCCAGCATCCGGTACCGGCGCCCATCGAGACGCTCGAGCTGCTGCGGAGCCGTGTCGCGTGAAGCTGGCGCCGCCGCTCGCTGAGCTGGCGCGCATCGTGGACCTCGCGCTGGCAGAAGACCTGGGCGCAGGGGGCGACATCACGACCGATTCGGTGATTCCCGCCGGAATGCCGATCGAAGCGGAAATCCGCAGCCGCGAAGCCGGACGCATCGCAGGCATTGACTGTATCGCGATCGCATTCTCGCGCTTCGTTGAACCGGCCAGTGTCGCGGTTGTCGCAGCCGATGGCTGTGACGTCGCAGCTGGCGGGACCGTGGCAAGGATTGCCGGATCAGCGCGGACCGTATTGACCGCCGAACGCACGGTCCTGAACATCCTGGGCCGCTTGTGCGGCATCGCGACAGCGACCGCGGCCGCCGTGCGCCTCACAGCCGGTCATCGGGTAGCCATCAAGGACACGCGCAAGACGACACCCGGGCTGCGGAGCCTGGAGAAATATGCAGTAGCGGTCGGCGGCGGCGTCAATCACCGCTTCGGCCTCTACGACGCCGTGCTCATCAAGGACAACCACATCGGCATCGCTGGCTCGATCACGGCCGCAGTCAGAGGCATCCGGGCGAGGCTCGGTCCAACGACACTGGTGCAAGTCGAGGTCGAGTCGATCGCCGAGCTCGAGGAGGCAATGCGCTGCAACGTGAGTGCGGTGCTGCTCGACAACATGTCACCGGATATGTTGCGCCGGGCGGTCAGGCTCGTGAACGGCCGCTGTCATACGGAAGCGTCGGGCGGCATTACGCTGG
The DNA here is from genome assembly GCA_023265875.1 of Gammaproteobacteria bacterium. Classification (GTDB taxonomy): domain Bacteria; phylum Pseudomonadota; class Gammaproteobacteria; order Steroidobacterales; family Steroidobacteraceae; genus SCUD01. The sequence goes on from JAHFSF010000071.1 coordinate 4,895, forward strand.
CGAATGTCCGGGAGATCGCGGCGACGGGGGTCGATGCGATCTCACTCGGATGGCTGACGCATTCAGCGGAGGCGCTGGACCTGGGGCTGGATATCGCCCGCAAGGCGGCACACGCCGAAGCATCCACGAAGTCGCGTGCCAGCGGGTCACCGCCGGATTGACGTTCGGTCGGGCCTCGACAGCCGAATCTACAGGAACGGCTCGGCGCGCTGCAGCAGCTCGGCGATACCGGGCTCATCTGGATTGCGAGGTTTGCCCGGGTGAATGATCGAGACCTGGCAGGCCTCCGCCGCTTCCACCAGTTCGCGGTACGTGCCGGCATTGATATCCGCGATATAGGCCTGTTTGTTAGCATCGTAGGCAAACATGCGGTTATTGAGGTTGGTGCACTCGTTGCAGGTTGTGCAGCGCAAAGTATCGATGTGTGGATCGTCGGACGGCTTGTCCGGTTCCGTTGCGGCCACGACCGGCTGCGCCGGCGGGGCGGCGGCGATCGTGGCTGCCGGGGCCGGCGGCGGCGGCCTTGCGTCGCGCCCGGGAATTGCGCTCTCGCGTTGTCTCTGCTCCTCCCAGACTTTCCGTTCCCTGGCGAGCAAGCGTTCTGCCTGCGAGTTTCGAATGCCACCCAGTTCCTGCAGGCTGTGCCACATCTCCTGGCAGCGCTGCGCAGCCAGCATCAGCTTTTCGTCAACCAGCGCGCGCAGCAGCACATGATTTCCATTGACCATCTGGACGTATGGGACCTTGGCCGCGACGGCCAACGAATCGCTGGTCAGGCTGTCGGCGGCCGGAACCATGCTTCCGTTCCATTCCGCCCGGGGCACGAGCGCAAAGTGCTTTGCCTGGCGTGGATCGCAAGCGACAAAATCGACATAGGTAAACGCCACCTGCTCGGTCACGCTCTGCCGGCTCTCGTCCTCATAGCCAAACTCGTGCACCGGCCAGTCGGCTTCGGGCTGCGGGTTGCCATCGAGCGCAAAGCGCGTGGCCCAATCCGGCCCCGCAGCGGGGTCATAGCTGAATGCCGGGAATGCACGCGATTCCAGGGCCGCCGCGGCGAGCAGATAGGGAGGGAGCATCCTGGAGCCGCGCTGGGAGCCTGAAAACACGCTGAAAAGGGCGGGTCCCGCATGGGCGAGCCCGGAAAGTATCCGCCGCCGCGCCCGGTAGAGGTGCGAACTGCTTGACTGCAGCACATACGCGTTACCGAGCCCCATCGCCATCTTTCCGAGTTGCGCAGCGTGTGCGACGGGACCCCGGTATGCGCGCAGTGCCGGCTCGCCGAGAATGTCGCTCACCTGGATCACGATCCTGATCGGCATGTCGGAAGCGAGGATCTCCATCAGGCCGGCGTTCTCGGGACCCTGCAGGTCTTCCGATGCGGTGCAGACGAGGTAATCGGGAAACAGGCGCAGGTCCTTCGCACCTACCGAGCTTTCATCGAAGCCCGCGAAAAACGGATCGTGCGTCGCCTCCACGTATAGCCCCTCGATCTCGAGCTCGGCGATGGCCATCGTATTCACCAGCTCGATGATCTGGGGCAGGCGGTTGCGAAACGCCGCCAGTGCGTCCCGGCAATTGGCGAACACATAGGAATCAATGTCGTCCGGCCCTCCGGCGTCCGCCTGAGCGTAGTGGCGCGCCTGCAGCCCGGAGAGCGCGCGCTGAACCCGCTGCCGGCGGCTGTCCGGCAGCGGGTCCCTGCCGGAAACGTGCTGCAGCGTGCTCGCCAGCGCCTCAAAGTCGAACGCCCCCTCCATTCCCGTCCCGACCGAGGCCCTGAGCCTGGCCGCGCTGGTTCCGCGCCGCGAGCGCACAAAATCCGCCTGCAGGATGTCCGCCAGCCTGGCGGTCAGCCGCCTGAGCTCCTGGTTGAAGAGTCCGGCTTTCTGCCGCTGCAAGGCGCGCCACAGGTGTGTGATGACACGCGCCGGCAGTTCATCAGTGCAATCGGCCACTTCGCCATCGACCTGCAACGCGGCACGCGCACGGCCGAGACTGCGGGCCAGCGGCGAGTCATCCGGCGCGCCGATCCGTTGCGTGGCCAGGTCCCAAAGCCCGGACAGCGGACCGGTGTCGCCATTCGCGGCAAGCGTGCGGATTTCACGCTCGAGGCGCAGCAGGTGCTGGCGCGTCGCTTCGCCCTCGATGCCGCGCGGGGCGATGTCCTGCAGGATGCCGTTGATCAGGGCCGAGAGGGACCGGATTTCCGATTCATCGCCACGGCTCCCGACCAGGACCAGTGGGAAGTCGTAACGCAATCGCGTCAGGTCCCCGAAACGGGCCAGCAGTCCCGGCCGCATGTGCTGCCCATCCGCGGCCATCAGGCCGCCGCCCATCCGCCGGCCGGTCAGGTAGAAAGCGACATGCTCCTGAAGTTCGACACTCATGGCCGGACCGCTTCCTCCTGCGGCCAGATCGTGAACTTGTCGAACTCCGCCTCGAGACCGCGCTGGATGAGGTCGGGACCGCGCAACGGCATGATCGCGCGCATGTCCTCGTAGCACGGCACGGCCGGATTGTGGTACAGGATGCCGACCGGAATCAGGTCCTTGAGTGACGCGATCTCGCGGGCGTGATCGATGTTCGAGGGGTCGTGCTCCCGCTGGTTCTTGTATACCTTGCCGAGGGCAGCGCTCACGCGCATGCCGTTTTCATGCGTCAGCAGCAGGGTCCGGTTTGGATCGCTCAACCAGGGAGCCAGCAGTTCCGGCAGGAATTCCGGACAGCGCTGGATGATGCGCACGAAGGAGCAGCCCTTGTGGTGGAAGGCCCTCGAAATGATGTCGTAGACCAGCTCCGGGATCCAGTCCACGGCCTGTGCGACGAACGAGACGTTCTGGATGCCGAGCGTGACGGAGAGCGGGTTGAGCGGCTCCAGATCGGCACCGTGCGGCGTGGTCTTGCTGCGCAGGCCCCTGGGTGAAGTCGGGGACACCTGCATCTTGGTGAGCCCATAGATGTGGTTGTCGTGCACCATCACCGTGAGATTCATGTTGTAGCGAATGGCGTGCACCCAATGGGCCGCGCCGATGCTGCAGCAGTCGCCGTCGCCGGTATTCACGAATACATGCAGATCCGGACGCGCGAGCCGGATGCCTTCCGCGATGGGCAGCGCCCGACCGTGAATGCCGTGGAAGCCGTATGTTTTCATGTAATGCGGAAAGCGGCTCGAGCAGCCAATGCCGGAGACGAATACGGTCTTCTCCGGGCGCAGCTTCTCGTCCCGGCACAAGCGCTGGACCGCGGTCAGGATGGCGTTATCGCCGCAGCCGGTGCACCAGCGCGGAATGCTGCCCTGGTAGTCCTCCAGGTGGTGGTCCTCCGTATACATCCGCATCAGGCATTCGCTGGCGCGTGTGGTCATGGTCATCGCCTTCCTTGCACGAGCTTGCTCGAAAGCACGCGGTAGACCGTATCCGGCTTGACAGGCTGGCCGCGCACCTCGCTCCAGCAGTCCACGTCCACGAGATAACGCGCCCGCAGCATCATCGCGAGTGCGGACAAACGCCGGTTGCTGTCGTTGATCAGCTCATCTCCCGGGCTGTCGCTCCAGCCCGTCTCGATCGTCATCACCTGCTTGAAGCGCTGCAGGATCTCCTTGATCCCGCCCGGCATCGGTTGCAGGAAGCGCAGGTTCAGCGAAGAGACCTGGCGGCCTTCGGCACGCAGGCGTTCGACCGCCTCCTCGATTGCGCCCTGGGTGCTGCCCCAGCCGATTACCAGCAGATCGCCTTCCTCACCGCCGAAGACCGTCGGCGTTTTCAGCGTCTTCTGCAGTGCGGCGAGCTTCAGGCTCCGGTGCCGCAGGCCTTCCTCGTTGGTCTCCGGATCGTAGGCGACGCGGCTCAGGCGATCGTGCGCGAGCCCGGTCAGCGTGTGCATGCCGTTCAGCTGGCCGGGCACGAAACGTCGTGCGATTCCGGTAACGGGGTCCCAGTCATAGGGCTTCGCGCCTTCGGGCACGGGGCTCTGGTCCACGGGAGGCGCGAGCCAGGCTTCATTGAAGATCGGTCGCGGGAACGGCTGCTGCGAGGTCGCGAGATTGGCGTCGGAAAGCACGACCACGACCATGTTGAAGGTCTCGGCGATCTTGCGCGCCGTAATGATCGAGTAAAAACAGTCCTCGATGCTGCTGACGGCCATCACCACCTTCGGCGCGTCACCGTGAGTGCCGAAACAGGCCGCGAGGAGATCGCCTTGCTCGGCCTTGGTCGGCTGGCCGGTGCTGGGCCCGCCGCGCTGAACGTCGACCACGACCAGCGGGATCTCGCACATCACGGCGAGCCCGAGCGCCTCCTGCTTGAGGGAAAATCCCGGACCGGAAGTGATCGTGACCGCGCACTTGCCGGCATACGAGGCGCCGATGGCGAAAGTGCAGGCGGCGATCTCGTCCTCCGCCTGGTGCACGACGCCGCCCACTTTTTCGAACACTTCGCTGAGGTAGTGCGATGCCGAGGTCGCCGGCGTGATCGGATACATCGCGCACACTTCCATTCCCGATGCGAGGACCCCGAGGGCCAGTGCCGTGTTGCCATTGACGACGATCTGTGCCTCATTCGCGCGGGTTGCGGGGATGTGGTACTTGAAATCGAGCCGGGACTCGGCCCACTCGTATCCCGCTTCAAGCAGCGCCACATTGGACTTGATGACCTTTTCCTCCTTCTTGCCGAAGGTGAACGCCACCTGGTCGCGGGCGAGCTGCAGATCGAGGCTGTAGATGTTGCAGAGCATCCCGAGCGCGAACATGTTCTTGCCGCGGCGCGGATCCGAGACGAGGGCCCTGCATTCGCGTTCCATCGGGATTTCCCGCACGTCATAGCCGTCGCCGACCAGCTCGTCGAAAGTCTCGCGGTAGGCCGCGGCGATCGTGGCGTCCGGATGGTCCCGCCACATGCTTTCGAGCAGGATGATGCAGCCCGGTTTCAGCTCGCGTTCGTGCACGCGCCCAAGCAGCACCTGTTCGTTGAAGGCGACCACCAGATCGGCCTCGTTCCCGCCGTTGGTGACGCGGCGCGAACCGATCCGGATCCGGTTGCCGCTCGCGCCAGCGATGCTGCGCGCGGGCGGCTGGATCTCGGCGGGAATGATCTCGACGGTCCAGATCCCGTTGCCGGTGCGCGCGGCGATCGCGCCGAAGGACTGCCCGCAGCGCTGCGCGCCTTCTCCGGAATCGCTGACGATTTCGATGACATGCTCGGAGAGGGTGACGGCGGCCTTCGCGGCACCGGCGCCATTCGCGATCCCGCCGTCGGTTGCGCGCCCCAATGCGGTCGCGGCGTTCATGAGGTCACTCCGGTCGGTACGTGCACGCGCACAAAGGTCTTCTCCGCGTTGTCGATGCCAAAAAGGGTCCCTTCAGCGCCCGTGCGCTCAGGCAGGTACACCGTGTCGGTGTCGCGAATGCCGAGCCAGGTTTTCATGCTGCGCGCGGCCTTGCGCCCGGCGCCCATCGCCTCGATCACGGTCGCGGCGCCAGTCACGATGTCGCCGCCAGCGAAGACGCCGGCCATCGAGCTGCCGAGTTTCGCGTCCACCTCGATATAACCGCGGCGGTTCAACTTCAGTTTCGAGGTCTGGCCGATGATCGGATTGGCGTGGGTACCGATGGCGATCACCACCGTATCGGCTTCGAATTCGAACTCGCTCCCCGCGATCGGCACCGGGCCGCGCCGTCCCGATTCATCCGGCTCCCCGAGCTCCATGCGGATGCAGCGCATCCCGCGCACGTTGCCCTCTCCGTCGCCCAGGATCTCGATCGGATTGGTCAGCCAGTGGAACTCGATGCCCTCCTCCTCCGCGTGGTGCACCTCTTCGACCCGCGCCGGGCTTTCGGCCCTGGTCCTGCGATAGATGCAATAGACCTTCTCGCAGCCGAGCCGCTTGCAGACGCGGGTCGCGTCCATCGCCGTGTTGCCTGCGCCGATCACGGCCACGCGCCGCCCGAGGGGCAATGGCGTGTCATGGGCCGGATCGCGGGCGCGCATCATGTTGCAGCGGGTGAGCAGCTCGTTCGCCGACAGCACGTTGTTGAGCGAATCACCTGGGATGCCCATGAACCTGGGGTAGCCCGCTCCGGTGCCGATAAAGACGGCATCGAATTCCATCTCGCCGATCATCTGCTCGATCGCG
>JAHFSF010000207.1 GCA_023265875.1 Gammaproteobacteria bacterium
TTGCCGGCGGAATCGCGGTGCTCCAGTTCGCCCTGGTAGACAATCGTAACGGTCTCGAATCCGCGATGCGGATGTTCACCGACCCCGGGACGTCGTGTGGCGGGTTCGAACGCCCTTGGCGCCGCGTAATCCAGCAACAGGAACGGGCTCAGTTGCTCACGACCGAGGCCGTCGTAGGAAAAGATCGACCGCACCGGAAATCCATCGCCGACCCAGTGCGGCGCACGTGCGTCGTAAACACCTTGGATTCCTCGCATCGGTCTTGTCCTCAGGACGCCACGTTCCTGAGGTTGGCCGGATCCGGCGCAACGAGTGGCTTGCCCCGCGCGCCCTCGACCCTGCCGAAACGGCTGCCCGCAATCCAGTCACGCGTCGCAATCTCCATTTCCTGGGGCGTGCGAGCGACGAAGTTCCACCAGAGCAGGATCTCCTCGCGGAATGGCGCGCCGCCGACCACCAGCATCCGCGATGCGGCTGGCGAGTGAAGCTCGAGCGCTTCCCGATCGGTACCCAGGAAGAGCAGGGTGCCCGGCTCAAGGCGCTCGCCATTCACCGAGGGTGCGCCCTCCAGTGTCAACACGGCATGCTCGAAGGCGGGATCCAGCGGCAGCTTCGTGCGCGCGGAACCGCTGGTGGCGATGTCCAGCCCGATCAACGGCGTGTACACCCGTACGGGCGACATTTGGCCGGCGCTTGCGCCGGCCAGCACAGTGATACGGAAACCGCCGGATTCGAGGACAGGCAGTTCCGGGTAATGGCGGAAATCCGGCTCGCGATGCCGCTCGGCCTCCGGCAAGGCGATCCAGAGCTGGGTCGCGTGAAATCGCCCGCCGCGATCTGCCGGCGATTCCCCGAGTGCGAAATGCCGCGGCCGGCCGTCATCAGGTTGACCTGTCCGGGGTGGATCCATTGCTCGTAGCCCAGGCTGTCGCGATGCAGCACTTCGCCCTCGATCATCCAGGTGAATGTCTGCAGGCCGATGTGCGGGTGCGGGCCGATACTGAGACCCTGGCCCGGCGCATATTCCATCGGGCCGGCATGATCCAGAAAGCACCAGGCGCCGACCATGCGGCGGTGCCGGTTCGGCACTGCGCGGCGGATCTCGAGGCCGTCGCCGATCACGGCCCGGCGTGCTTCCAGGCGCTCGGAGACTGCGGAATCTGCAACGACGCTCATGCAATGTGCTCGTGGGCGATTGGTGCGGAACGACATCATGCGACGAGGTGGCAGACGCTTACAATGGCCGGTAGCCTCGCGACACTTCACCAGCAAGGACACCGCCATGGGGCCCGCCGGAATTCTTGTTGCCCTGCTCCTGCTGGCACCCGCGGCGGTAATCGCCCAGACGCCAGAAGAGCGCCTGGCGGCCGCCGGTTACGTGCTGCCGGAGCCGCCGAAACCCGTCGCTACCTATGTCACTTCGGTGCGCACGGGCAACCTGCTGTTCCTGTCGGGCCACGGCGAGTGCGGTGCGCCGCTGAAGACTGGAAAGGTCGGTCGCGAGCTGACGCTGGAGGACGGCGTGCGCTCGGCCGAGCGCGTGGGCCTGTGCATGCTTGCAACAATCAAGGCCGCGGTCGGCGATCTGGCGCGCGTCAAGCGTTTCGTGCGCATTCTCGGCATGATCCAGACGACCGAGGACTTCCGGGATCAACCCGAAGTCATGAACGGGTTTTCGGACTTGATGGTGATCGCGTTCGGTGACGGCGGGCGTGCGGCCAGGTCGGCCGTTGGCATGCAGTCCCTGCCTCGCAACATTCCGGTCGAGATCGAAGCGACGGTCGAGCTCCAGGATGGTCCGTGAAAGACCGCTGACATCGCCCGCTGCCCGGTAGCGTGTCATCATATCCACGAGGAATGTCTGCCATGCGCCATGGATACCGGGGTCTTGCGGCTGTCGTGCTGCTCTCGATCGTCGCATGGTCGTCGGGTTGTTCGGTGCAGCGATTTGCCGCGAACAGGGTGGGCGACACGCTGGCGGCGTCCGGAACGACCTATTCCGCCGACGACGACCCCGAACTCATCGCCGCTGCATTGCCGTTCAGCCTGAAGCTGATGGAAAGCGTGCTGGCATCGACGCCGGAGCATCGCGGGCTGCTCGCGGCAACTTCGGCAGGCTTCACGCAGTACGCCTATGCCTTCGTGCAGCAGGAGGCCGATGCCATCGCACTCGAGGACACGGATCGCGCCTGGGTCGCCTGGAATCGCGCGCGTCGCCTGTTCCTGCGTGCCCGTGATTATGGGCTGCGGGGCCTCGACGTGGCGGTGCCGGGATTCAGTGCAAAGCTGCGATCCGCGCCGCGCGAGGCGGCCGCGCGCGCCAGCGCGGCGGAAGTGGACCTGCTCTACTGGACCGCGGCGTCCTGGGCCGCGGCGATTTCGCTTGGCAAGGACGAACCTTCGCTGGTCGCCGATCTGCCGGCCGTCTCGGCACTGATCGACCGGGCGCTGGCCGTTGCCGAGGACTGGGACCGGGGCGCGATTCACTCCTTCCTGATTGCCTATGAAATGGCCCGCCCGGATGTCGAGTGTGATCGCGTCGCCAACGCGCGCCGGCATTTCGACCGCGCCATCGAACTGTCGCAGGGCAAGGCGGTCGGACCCCATGTGTCCTGGGCCGAGTCGGTCTGCCTGCCGCAGGAAGATCGTGCGTGTTTCGAACAGGCCCTAGGAGCCGCGATGAAGATCAACCCGGGAGATGATCCGCCGACGCGGCTCGCAAATACGATCCTCCAGCGCCGCGCCGCGTGGCTGCTGGCCAATGTCGATCGCTGGATCCTGCCACCGCTGGACGAAACCGGGGCGGGCACCGAGGAATCGCGATGATCACAGGATTGCGTTCATTGGCGCTTGCCGCCGGCATGCTCGCCGGGATCGGCGGATCGACTGCCGATGCGGCCGGGCAGGCCGAGCTTCGCATCGCGACCGTCGCGCCAGCCTGATCCTCGTTCCACAAGCGCATGCAGACCCTGAGCACCGAGTGGTCACGCGGCCCCGGCGGCGTGACGATGAACATCTATGCCGGCACGCAGGGTGGCGAGTTGCAGATCGTCCGCCGCATGCGCGTCGGCCAGATCCAGGGGGCCATGCTGACATCGATCGGCCTCGCCCAGATCGACAAGTCAGTGACCGCGCTGCAGCTGATGCCGTTGATGTTCCGCGACTGGGAGGATGTCGACCGTGTCCGCGAGCGCCTGCGCCCGGATCTCGAGCGCCGCTTGCGCGAGGCGGGCTATATCGTGCTGTTCTGGGGCGACGCCGGTTGGGTGAGGTATTTTTCGAAGAAGCCGATCCAGCGCCTGCAGGACCTGAAGTCAATGCGCGTCTACGCGAGTTCCGGCGACCCCGAGAGCGTGGACATGCTGAAGGATTACTACACGCCGGTCGTGCTCGAGCCGGACCAGATCCTGCTCGGTCTGCGCAACGGCATGATCGACGCATTGCCGGTGCCGGCGTTCCTGGCCAATTTCAGCCAGGTCCCGACCTAT
>JAHFSF010000072.1 GCA_023265875.1 Gammaproteobacteria bacterium
GTGCCCACAGCGTGGGCGGCGGATCGTCACGCCGGCACAGTGCACGCTGGTACAACGCGGAGGGGGGGCACAGGAGCGTGAACTCGAGCGGGCCGCGCACGATTCCCGGAATGGCCGCGAGGCGCGCGCCGAGCGCGGCATCGGCAACGGAGATCGTCGCGTCGTACTCGGCCACGACGGTAAGGCCGGAGCGGCCGGAGCAGCAGGCGCGCAGCCGCTCGGTCAGCAGTCCCGGCTCCTGCAGCCACGCGGCGGCGCTGGCGGGTCCCTCGAAGGCATCGAGGCGCCCGCTCCAGCGCATGAACCCGCGTGCTTCCTGCAGTGCGGCCGATGGCACGGATTACACCTTCCCGTAACGCGTCGAGGCGCCGATCCAGCGGCGCTTCAGCGGGGCAATGTTAGCCGCATGCGCGTCCTGCATCACGTCCGCCATGGCCTGGACCCGCGGCAGCAGGTCGGCATCCCGCATCAGGTCGGCAACCTTGAGCTGCATCAGGCCGGTCTGCCGCGTGCCAAGCAGCTCGCCGGGCCCGCGCAGCTCGAGGTCGCGGCGCGCGACCTCGAAGCCGTCACTGGTCCTGCGCAGCACGGCGAGGCGCTCCTTCGCGGCCGCGGACATCGGCGGGTGATACAGCAGGAGGCAGCTGCTCGCCTGCGTGCCGCGGCCGACACGCCCGCGCAGCTGGTGCAACTGCGCGAGTCCCATGCGTTCGGCGTTTTCGATGACCATCAGGCTCGCATTCGGGACATCGACGCCGACCTCGATGACCGTGGTCGCGACCAGCAGGCCAAGCTCGCCCGCCTTGAAGCGGGCCATCGTGCGTTCCTTCGCGGTGGCCGCCATGCGGCCGTGAACGAGCCCGACGGCGATTTCCGGCAGGGCCGCGGCGAGCGCCGTTGCAGTGTCTTCGGCGGCCTGCGCTTCCAGCACCTCCGATTCCTCGATCAACGGACAGACCCAGTAGACCTGGCGCCCCTCCAGGCAGGCCGCGCGGATGCGCGCGACGATCGCGTCGCGCCGCGAGTCCGGCATCACGACGGTCTGGACCGGCGTGCGGCCCGGCGGCAGCTCGTCGATGACCGAGACGTCGAGGTCGGCGTAAGCGGTCATCGCGAGGGTTCGCGGGATCGGCGTCGCGGTCATGATCAGCTGGTGCGGGTAGCGGCCGGCGCCCTTGTCCCGCAGCCTGAGCCGCTGGTGCACGCCGAAGCGGTGCTGCTCGTCGACGATCACGAGCGCAAGCCTGGCGAAGTTCACGTCTTCCTGGAACAGGGCATGGGTCCCGATCACCAGCGGTCGCGTGCCGCTGGCGACCGCGGCGAGGGTGGCCTGCCGGGCGCGGCCGCCGAGACGGCCGGTCAGCAGCAGCGGCTCGATCGCGAGCGGCGCGAGCCAGCGCGTGAAATTCTGCGCATGCTGTTCGGCCAGCAGTTCCGTCGGAGCCATCAATGCGGCCTGGTATCCGGCCTCGATCGCGGCGAGGGAGGCGAGCGCCGCAACGATCGTCTTGCCGGAACCGACGTCGCCCTGCACCAGGCGCATCATCGGATGCGGCGCCGCCAGATCGGACTCGATCTCGGCATTGACGCGGCGCTGGGCCGCGGTCAGCGGGAAGCCGACGGTCTCGAGCAGCCTGGCACCGAGCAGGCCCGGTGCGGCGATCGGCCAGCCCGGGTCGCGGCGGATTTCGTTGCGCAGCGCGCGCAGGCTCAACTGGTGCGCGAGCAGTTCCTCGAATGCCAGGCGCCGCTGCGCCGGATGACGGCCGGATTCCAGCAATTCGAGGCTCGCATGCGGGGGCGGGCGGTGCAGGAACTGCAGGGCCTCGCGCAATCCGGAACATGCGAGTTCGCGCGCGGCTTCGGGCGGCAGCAGGTCGGGCTCATCTTCCTGCACCAGTGCCGCGAGTGCCTGCGCGGTCAGCAGCCGCAACCGGCCCTGCTGGATGCCCTCGGTCGTCGGATAGACGGGCGTCAGGGCATCGAGCACCGCCTGCCTGTCGGGCGCGTCGGCGAGGCGGTATTCCGGGTGCACGATCTCGAGGCCCACCGGGCCGCGGCGCACCTCGCCGAAGCAGCGCAGGCGCACGCCGCGCGCGAGCTGCTGCTGTTGCGCGCCGCTGAAATGGAAGAAGCGCAGCGTCAGGAATCCGGTGCCGTCGGACAGCCGCGCCAGCAGCGTCCGGCGCCGGCGAAACACGATTTCCGCGAGCTGGATCTCGCCTTCAACCGCGACCCGGGCGCCGGGGCGCAGTGCGCCGATCGGCACCACGCGAGTGCGGTCCTCGTAACGATTGGGCAACAGGAACAGCAGGTCGGAGACCGTCTCGACGCCGAGTTTCGCGAGTCGCGCGGCGAGCGCCGGCCCGACACCGGAGAGTGCGGTGACCGGCCGAGTCGCGGGCGTCACGGCACCAGGATGCAATCGACCTCGATCGCGGCGCCGCGTGGCAGCGCGGCGACTCCGATCGTGACCCGAGCCGGGTAGGGTTCGGTGAAATAGCCGGCCATGATGCGATTGGCCGCCGCGAACTGCGACAGGTCCGTCAGATAGACCGTCACCCGGACCGCCGCAGCAAGGCCCGGGCCTGCCGCCTCCGCGACTGAGCGCAGGTTGTCGAACACGCGTCGCGCCTCGGCCTCGAGTCCGCCGGCGACCAGTTCGCCGGTGGCCGGGTCGAGCCCGACCTGGCCGGACAGGTAGATGGCGCCGCCGGCGCTGACCGCCTGCGAGTAGGGGCCGATCGCCTTCGGCGCGCGGTCGGTGTGGACGATGCCGCGCTTCACGCGAGACTCCGCTCGACCCTGGTGACCTCGGGCATGCTGCGGATCGCGCGCATCAGCCGCGCGAGGTGGGCACGATCGCGGACCTGAACTTCGAACAGGATCGTTGATTGATCGCCCTGCGAAGTGTCGACATTGACGTGGACGATATTGCTCTGCTCAGCGGCAATCTGCGTCGCGATCTGGGCGAGCATGCCCATCTTGTTGACCACCTCGACATTGAGTCCGGCGCTGAACAGCCGCTGCTGGTCCTTCTGCCAGACCGCCGGTATCCACTTGTCCGGCTGCTTGCCGAAGGCGGCGACATTGGCACAATTCTCGCGGTGAATCACGACGCCGCGACCGCTCGACAGGTAGGCGACGATGGCGTCATTGGGAATCGGCAGGCAACAGCGCGCATAACTGACGACCAGTCCCTCGGTGCCGGCGATCGCGAGCGGCGGCGGCGGGCCGCCCTGCGGGCGCTCATCGTCGGCCGGCAGCAGGCGCCGCGCAATCAGCCGCGCCAGGCGCTCGCCGAGGCCGATTTTCTCCAGCAGTTCGCGCCCGTCCTTCAGCGACAGCGATTGCGCGACCTCGTCCATCCGGCCGGCCGGCAGTGATTTCAGCGACAGGCTGAATTCCTCGAGCGCCTGGTTCAGCATGCGGCTGCCGAGCTCGACCGCCTCGCCGCGCTTGAGGCCGCGCAGGTACTGGCGGATCGCGGAGCGGGCCTTGGCGGTCGTTACGAAACTCGCCCATGCAGGATTGGGTTGCGCGCCCTTGGCCGTGATGATTTCCACGGTCTGGCCATTGCGCAGCACCGTCCGTAGCGGCACCAGCCGCCGGTCCACCTTGGCCGCGACGCAACGCTGGCCGACGCCGGTGTGCACCGCGAATGCGAAGTCCACGCAGGTCGCGCCGCGCGGCAGGCGCATGATGTCGCCCTTCGGCGTGAAGACGTAGACCTTGTCGGGAAACAGGTCGACCTTGACGCTCTCGAGCAACTCCTCGGCCGAGCCGTCGTGCATCTGCATGACGCCGGCGAGCCACTCGCGGGCCCGCAATTGCTGGGACTCGCCATCGTGCTCGCCGGTCTTGTACTGCCAGTGTGCCGCGATGCCTGATTCCGCCATCCGGTGCATGTCCTCGGTGCGGATCTGGACCTCGAGCGGCATGCCGTTCGGGCCGAACAGCGTCGTGTGCAGTGACTGGTAACCGTTGACGCGCGGGATGGCGATGTAATCCTTGAAACGGCCGGGCATCGGCCGGTACAGGCCGTGCACGAGGCCAAGCACCCGGTAACAGTCATCGGCGTTCCCGACGATGATCCGCACGCCGAACATATCGATGACCTGGGCCAGCGGCAGCTTCTTGCGCCGCATCTTCATGTAGATGCTGTACAGGTGCTTCTCGCGTGCCTCGACGCGGCCAGTCACGTTGCCGCCGGCCAGCGCCTGGCGCAGCGCCTTCACGATTTTCGGCAGGAATTCGCGCTGGTTGCCGCGCGCGCGCCGCATCTCGCGCTCGATGACGCGGTAGCGCTGCGGGTAGAGCGTGCGGAAGCCGATCTCTTCGAGTTCGAGCTTCAGCGAATGGATGCCGAGGCGATTGGCGATCGGCGCGTAGATGTCGAGGGTCTCGCGGGCGACCGCCCGGCGCTTCGGCGGCGGCATCGCCGCGATCGTGCGCATGTTGTGCGTACGATCGGCGAGCTTGACCATGATCACGCGGATGTCGCGGACCATCGCGAGGATCATCTTGCGGAAGCTCTCGGCCTGCGCTTCCTTGCGGCTCTTGAACTGCACCTGGTCGAGCTTGGTGACGCCGTCGACGATCTCGGCGACTTCCTTGCCGAACCGCTGTTCGACCTCGACGGCCGAGGAGGGCGTGTCTTCGACGACGTCGTGCAGGACCGCGGCGGTCAAGGTCGGGCCGTCCATGTGCAGGTCGGCCAGGATGTCCGCGACCGCGATCGGGTGCGTGATGTAGGCCTCGCCGGACTGGCGCTTCTGGCCCGCATGCGCGGCCTCGGCGTACTCGTGCGCTTCGCGCACCCGCTCGACCTGGTCGGGTGGCAGGTAGGCCTCGATCTTGGAGGCGAGCTGGTCGATGCCGGGAGCGCGTCTTCCGCCCGGCAGCAGCCCGAGGATGGAAGACGCGTAAGTCATCGGTGACCGGGTCCCGGGATCAGTCCCCCAGGCCGAGTTGCGGTGCGCGGAAGTCGATGCTCAGGTCGAGGGGGTGCTCCGGAATCAGCTCCGGCTCCGGCTCAGGATCCGGTTCGCTCAGCAGGTCAATCGTGACCTTGTCCTCCGCGATCTCGCGCAATGCCACCACCGTGGGCTTGTCGTTCTCCCAGTCGACGCGGGCTTCCGCCCCGTTGGCGAGCTGGCGCGCGCGCTTGGCGGACAGGAGGACCAGGTCGAACAGGTTGTCGACGTTGTGCATGCAGTCTTCGACGGTGATGCGGGCCATGGGAAAAGACCGATATTTCAGCCAGATGGACCGCAAATCATACAGGATCCAGATGTCTTCCGGCCAGCTTTCGGCGCGCCTGCGCGAATCTCAGCCCCCGGCGGGTTGGCGGCGATCCTTGCGTTTGCGGCGCTCGTCATTGACGCGCACCGGCGCGCGAAAAGCGTCGACCTCCTCGGCCCGGCGCCCGCCGACGCGACGGTCGTCATGGTGCTGGTAGGTGCATTGGCAGGTATCGGTGCGGGTGCAGTCCGGCAGTGGCAGCATGGGCGCCTCCCTGGACAACCAGCGCCGGGTCTTGCCGGATTCCGCGGCCTTGCAGGCAACCGCTCCGGGCTTCACGGAAACCGCGTGCCAGCGGCTGACTGCCGCGGCGGGCTTGAGTGGTTCTTCCTTCATCCTGGCCATCCACCGAATCCTCTGCCTGCCGGTGCCGTTAGCTGCCGGTACCAATGCTACCCGACCACTGGCAGCCGGTTTTGTGAACGCCTTAACGGTTCCCCTGCAGTTCCGCGGCGAGTGCCGCAAGTCCCGGCCGATCCGGACGGCTGGCCTCGCCGCTGCCGTCAAAAATCGCCTCGAGTTCCGCGAGCGCCGGATCGAATTCCCGGTTGACGATGACGTAGTCGAACTGCCTCCAGTGCGACATTTCGCTCGTCGACTCGGCGAACCGGCGCGCGATCACTGCGGGGCTGTCGGTGCCACGCTTGCGCAGCCGCCGCTCGAGTTCGGCCCGGGAGGGCGGCAGGATGAAGATCTGGATCGCCTCCGGCAGGCGCTCCCGGACCTGGCGCGCGCCCTGCCAGTCGATTTCGAGGATCAGTTCGCGCCCTTGTGCCAAAGCCGACTCGACCACGGCGCGTCGCGTGCCGTAAAGGTTGCCGAATACGTCGGCATGCTCGATGAATTCGCCGGCCGCGATCAGCCGCTCGAACTCGCCGCGGCTGATGAAGTGATAGTCGCGCCCGTCCTGCTCGTGGGCACGCGGCGCGCGCGTCGTGCAGGAAACGGAGAACGACAGCGCCGGGCGGCGCCGCAGCAATGCCTGCAGCAGGCTCGTCTTGCCGGCGCCGGAGGGCGCCGCAATGACATACAGATGACCTCGATTCGCCACGACGGATTCCTTCAGCGCTGCCCGATCCAGTCCCCGGGCGTCGGGAATGCGGCGGCCTCTTCCTTGAGCCACTGGCGCAGTGCGCAGACCTTCGGCAGCTCCGAATAGCTGGGCGGGCAGACGAACCAGTAGCGGAACCGCGACGGCACGACGGTCTTGCTCGCAAGCACGAGCCGGCCGGCCTGCAGGTCGTGTGCGGCTATGGACCAGCGCGCCGGCGCGTAGCCGAGCCCCTCGATGACCGCGGACAGCACGCTGACGGAATCGTCGATGATGGTCGGGCCCGCGGGCCAGGGTGTCGGCGCCGCGCTTTTCTCGAAGCGCGACCAGGGTTCGTCCCGCGCCTGCAGCATCGGGATCCCGGTCAGGGTCTCGCGATCGTCGATCGAACCGTGACGCTTGTAGAGATCGGGCGAGGCGATCACGACCAGCCATTCATCCATCAGGTGCTCGTAGTCGAGTCCCGGTGTCTTGTCCTCGCCGAGGCGCACGGCCGCGTGGAAATCGCTGCGGCCGAAGTCGACCGCCTCGCGCGAGGTGTGCCAGTCCACCTGCAGCTCCGGGAATTTCGCATGCAGGCGATGCAGGCGCGGCGTCATCCATTTCTGCATCAGCGATGACAGTGTGCTGACGTTGACGATGCCGCCCGCGCGCATCATGCGTATCTCGCGCATCGTCACGACCAGTTGATCGAGCCCGGCGCGCACGCCGGGCAGGAGGCGCGCGCCCTCCGGCGTCAACTCCACCTTGCGGCCGCTGCGGCGCAGCACCGGCATCTGCAGGTAATCCTCGAGTGCCTTGATCTGCTGGCTGACGGCTGCCGGCGTGACGCTGAGCGCCTCCGCGGCCTCGGCGAAGCTCAGCCGCGAGGCGACGGCCTCGAAGACCCGCAATGCATTCAGCGGCAGCCGGCCGTAGGCGGAAGCGACCACAAGTTTCCCTTAACCGAGCTTGAGTTATTGCGTTTGTTCGAAAAACGCCCTGGCCGCAGAGTCTAGCCCGAACGGAGACGGAAGGGCGCGGTGCCCTCTCCGCCCGGACACAGGAGAACGGTCATGAATGGGCATTTGCAGGGTTTTCTGGGCTTTCTGGATCTGCTGGCCGAGGGCAGCCGGCGCCAGGCCGAGCTGATCGCCGGTGGCGGTTTCGACCCGACGCCCCGGCTGCGGCTGGTGGAAATGCCGGCGGATCGAAAGATTCCCTTAACCGGGCATCAGAAACCGGATTGGTTCGAGACGCGCAGGGCGTCCAGAGTCAGCACTGAGAATTGAGGGAAGGCATGGTGCCTTCCAGCAACCGAAACACAGGAGAAAGGTCATGAACAGCTATTCGACGATTCGCAACACGGCTTTCGCGGCGGTGCTGGTGGCAGCGCTCGCGGGTGTCGTCAGCAGCGGCCTGGCGCTCGACCAGCAGGTCATCTACGAGCGCGACGTGCTGGCCACTTCTGCGACAGTGGTCCTGCCCGCGGTGATCGTCACCGCCACGCGCCTCGAGTCATGAGGCCCGAAGACGGTGCCGGGTCGTAGTCTCGCAGCATGCAAAACTGCGATCCGGCACCAGTTGAACGTCACTCGACGTTCTGCACCTGCTCCCGCATCTGCTCAATCAGTACCTTCAACTCGACGGCCGAACGGGTCGTCTCGACGTCCTGGGACTTCGACGACAGCGTATTGGCCTCGCGGTTGAATTCCTGCATCAGGAAGTCGAGCTTGCGCCCGACTGCCTCGTCGGCCGCGACCGCGGTTAACATCTCCTCGACGTGGCTCTGCAGCCGGTCGAGTTCCTCGGCGACATCCATCTTCTGCAGCAGCATCACGATTTCCTGCTCGAGGCGCTCCGGATTGCCCTGCGCGGCGAGCACGCCGAGCCGCTCCTGCAGCCGGGAGCGGATGCGCTCATGCACCTCGGGCAGCCGGGCGGCAATCTGCTTGCAGATTCTCTGCACGGCCCGCGCGCGCGTGCCGAGCATCTCGGCGATGCGCTCGCCCTCGTTGGCACGCGAGGCGGAAAATGCGCCCAGCGTTTCGGACAGCAGATCCTGGGCCGCCGCCAGCAGCGGTAGCGGGTCGCGTTCCCGCTCGCGGACGACGCCGGGCCAGCGCAGCAGGTCGATGGCGTCGATGTGGCCGGCGGCGCCGGTCCGGCGCTGCACGACGAGCGCGCTCTCGATCACGCGGTCGAGCAGCGCATCATCCAGCTCGAGTTCGCGCGTCGCAGTGGCGGCGGGCCGCAGGTAGAGCGTCGCATCGACCTTGCCGCGGCGTGCCACCGCAGCGATCGCCTGGCGGAATTCACCTTCGGCGCTGCGCAATTCCTCGGGCAGCCGCAGGCTGGCCTCCAGGTAGCGATGGTTGACGCTGCGAACTTCCCAGATGAGCACACCGGACGCGGTCGCCCGCTCCGAGCGCGCGAAGCCTGTCATGCTCCTGATCATCCGGATCTTCCCGGGGCCCGGCGCGGGCCGGTGTTGTAAGCTGCGCGGCAGTCTAGCAGACAGGCGGCAGCGGCTGTCCGCCTGGGGGGAGTGCGTGCAGCTGGAGTTCGGCGACGTCAGCCTGACGGGCGATCGCGACGACAACCAGGACCGGGCAACGGTCGCGATCGGCGACGGCGCGGCCCTGCTCGTCGCGATGGATGGCATGGGCGGGCATGCTCATGGCGCGCGCGCGGCCGAGACCGGCTGCCAGGTCCTGCTGGATCTGTTCAACAGCGTGCCGAAACCGCTGTTCGATCCACTCGGCTTCCTGCACCTCGGCCTGGGTCGCGCGCATGCCGCGGTCGTCGCGCTCGGAACCAAGCTGTCGCTGGAGCTGCGGCCGCGTGCCACCTGCGCCGTCTGCCTCATCCAGCGCGGCGAGGCGTATTGGGCGCATATCGGCGACAGCCGTGTCTATCACCTGCGCAGTGGTGCGGTGCTGGCGCGCACGCGTGATCACAGCCATGTCGAGCAATTGCTGCGCGAAGGCTCGATCCGCGAAGAGGAAGTCAAGGGCCACCCGATGCGAAATTATGTCGAGTGCTGCCTGGGCGGCGAGCCGGCATTGCCCGAAATGTCGCTGTCGCGGCGCCAGCCACTGGCCGATGGCGACGTGCTGCTGGTGTGCACGGACGGCTTCTGGGCCAACCTGAAGGACTCCGAGATCGCCGGATTCTGGCGTGCCGGGACCGGCAGTTGCGGCGACGCGCTCGCAAGTCTCGCGAGGCGCGCGGTGGCCGCATCGGCTCCGCACAGCGACAATGCTTCGGCCGCCAGCCTCTGCTGGCGGAATTGACGGATTGCCGGGAGGAACGCGATGCGTGCCAGCGGACGGGCGGCTGACGAGTTGCGGCCGGTGCGATTCACGCGCCGCTACACCGCGCATGCGGAGGGTTCGGTGCTTGCGGAATTCGGCGCCACCCGCGTGCTGTGCACCGCGAGCGTCGAGAGTGGCGTGCCGCCCTTCCTGCGCAACAGCGGACGCGGCTGGCTGACAGCCGAGTACGGCATGCTGCCGCGCGCGACGCATACCCGCAGCCCGCGCGAGGCCGCGCGCGGCAGGCAGGCCGGCCGCACCCAGGAGATCCAGCGGCTGATCGGCCGGTCGCTGCGCGCCTGCATCGACCTGGGCGCCATCGGTGAACGCACGATCACGATCGACTGCGATGTGCTGCAGGCCGACGGCGGCACGCGCACGGCGGCGATCACCGGCTCCTTTGTCGCGCTGGCCGACGCGGTGGACACGCTGATGGAGCGGAGCATTCTCGACCGCAATCCGCTGCACGGCCAGGTCGCCGCGGTCTCGGTCGGTATCGTCGGCGGCGAGTCCGTGCTGGACCTCGACTACGCCGAGGACGTCGAGGCAGAGACGGACATGAATGTCGTGATGAATTCCGGCGGCGCCTTCATCGAGGTGCAGGGCACGGCAGAAGGCCACGCCTTCCGGCGCCAGGAACTCGATGCCTTGCTGGACCTGGCGGCCGGGGGCATCGTGCGCCTGTGCCAGCTGCAGGCCGAGGCACGGGCCGGCTGAGGCGGCCGCAAGCGATGCGGCGCGTGGTGCTCGCGACCGGGAACGCCGGCAAGCTCGGCGAAATGCGCGCGATCCTCGCGGATCATGAACTCGAAATCGTCGCGCAGGCGGTGCTCGGCATCGAGCCGCCGGTCGAGGACGGCGACAGTTTCGCCGCCAACGCGCTGATCAAGGCGCGACACGCCGCGGCGCATGCCGGATTGCCGGCGATCGCCGATGACTCGGGTCTCGAGGTCGATGCGCTCGGTGGGCGCCCCGGCCTGCACTCGGCGCGCTATGCAGGACCTGAGGCTGATTATCGCGCCAACAATGCCAAGCTGCTCGCCGAGCTGGCCGGTGTTCCGGATGACCGGCGCGGCGCGCGTTATCGCTGTGCGATGGTCTTCGTCCGGCATGCCGCCGATCCCGCGCCGATCATTGCCGAGGCGGCCTGGGAGGGGAGCATTGCCGGGGCCCCGCGGGGCACGGGGGGCTTCGGTTTCGACCCGCTGTTCATCGTGGCCGGCGCCGGCCGCACGGTCGCCGAAATACCGGCCGCCGAAAAGAATCGCGCGAGCCATCGCGGGCAGGCACTC
>JAHFSF010000073.1 GCA_023265875.1 Gammaproteobacteria bacterium
AATCTCCACAAGCCTCTCGCTGGTGTGCTGTTCGCGGCGCTGCTAGTCCTGTCCTGGCCCGTGCCAGCGGTAGACGGCGCGCCCCCAGCACCCGATTTCACGCTCCCAAATCGCGCCGGCGACAAGCTGTCGCTGTCGGCGCTGCGCGGCCGGGTCGTCATGATCAGTTTCTGGGCGAGCTGGTGCGGGCCCTGCCGCCAGGAATTTCCGGCGCTGGATGAGATCTACCGCAAATACCGGCCGCTGGGGTTCGAAATGGTCGGCATCAATGTCGAGACCGAACGGGCCGATGCCGAGCGTTTCCTGCAGACGCGGCCCGTGACTTTCCCGTTGCTGTTCGATCCCGATAACCGCGTCAGCGGCAATTACGGTGTCAGCGCGATGCCGACCACCGTGCTGGTCGATCGCCAGGGGCGATTGCGCTGGCAACATCGTGCATACCAGCCGGGCGACGAGGCGAAATACATCGAGCAGGTCCGGGCGATGCTCCGGGAGGCGCCGTGAGCACATTACGGCTGATGCTGCTTGCATTGGTCCTGCTCGGGTCATCCGGCTGCGCAAGGGTCGAGCCCTGGGTCAAGCCCTACGAGCGTGAATATCTCGCCGACCCGATCATGGCCTGGGACCGGGACCCGGTTGCTTCTTCGTACATGCAGCATGTCTACGAATCCCGCGAGGGCGCCCGCGGGGGCGCGGGCGCGGCCGGCGGTGGCTGCGGATGCAATTGAGTCACAGGATCCGCCGCTTCGCGTTGGCGTTGCCAGCGGGACTGCTGCTCTGCCCGCTGTCCGCCGCGGCGGGCGTGCTGCCCGATGACCGGGCCGACCTGATGTATCACTACTACGACGGTGGCGGCGTCCAGATCGACGGTCCGTCCCTGCTGGTGCGCAAGAAGTTCGCGGAGAAATATGCCGTCAGCGCCAGCTATTACGTGGACATGGTCTCCTCCGCATCGATCGATGTCGTCACGACTGCCAGCCCCTACAGCGAAGAACGCACGCAGTACGGCGTCGGTTTCGAGTACCTGCGCGACAAGGTGACCTACGCGGTCAGCTTCAGCAACAGCAGTGAAAGCGACTACGACGCGAACACGGCGAATTTCTCAATCAGCCAGGACATGTTCGGCGACCTGACGACGATCTCACTTTCTTTCAGTCGCGGCTGGGACGACGTGTCGCGACGCGGTGACACGGCATTCGCCGAACAGGTTGACCGGCGGATCTATGGTGTCGACATCTCGCAGATCGTCAGCCGCAAGCTGATCGTCGGAATGTCCTTCGAAACCATCGCCGAGGAAGGGTTCCTGAACAACCCGTATCGCCAGGTACGCTACCGGGACCTGGACGCGCCGCTCGGCTACTCCTATGAATCCGAGCTCTACCCGCGCACGCGCACCGGCAACGCCCTGGCCGTGCGCGGGCGCTATTACCTGCCCTGGCGGGCCGCACTCCAGGCCGACTACCGCTGGTACAACGACACCTGGGACATCGGCTCCAGCACTTTCGAACTCGGATACACGCATCCTCTCGGGCTGCACTGGACCTTCGATGCGCACTACCGCTACTACCAGCAGGATCAGGCGGATTTCTATGCGGACCTGTTCCCGCGCCAGGATTTCCAGAACTTCCTGGCGCGTGACAAGGAACTCGCGAGCATGGAGAGCCAGACCCTCGGTTTCGGCGTTAGTTACGAGTTCAAGGCCCCACGGCTCGAATTCCTCGACAAGGCCACGCTCAACCTGAAGTTCGACCTGATCCGGTTCGACTACCACAACTTCCGCGACCTGCGGCCGACCGGTTATCCCATTGGGGCCGAACCGCTCTACAGCTTCGACGCGGACGTCATCCGGCTCTTCTTCTCCGGCTGGTTCTAGGAATCGCTACGGGGGCGCAAGGCCCTTCGAATAGAGCACGTGACCATCACTCGTCACGATCACGGCATCGACGTCTTCCTGGGACTCGATCAGCGCAAGGCCCCGCTCCGGCCCCATCACGAACACGCTTTTCGTCAGGCCTTCGGTCAGGATCGCCTCGGGCCCGATCACGGTCACGCTGCGCACGCCGACCGGGCTCCTGCCGGTGTGCGGATCGATGATGTGGTGGTAACGGACACCACCCTCGTCGAAGTAGCGCTCATAGTCGCCCGAGGTCGAGATCGCGGCATCCGCGAGCGGAATGCGCGCGATCACGCGGCCCGGGTCATCGGGATGCCGGATGCCCACCACCCATGGTCTGCCGCGGCGATCGCCCAGGATCCGACTGTCACCTCCGGCCGTGACGGTGGCATTCGTTATGCCGCGGGCCCGCAGGATCTGGACGGCTGAATCGACGGCATAGCCCTTGGCAATGCCGCCGAGGTCGATGCGGACACCCGGCTGCAGGTACCGGACCGTCGACGCCTCGAGATCGACCACCACATGCCGCCAGCCAATCGCCGGCAATGCCGCCTTGATCTGGTCTTCGCTCGGGTGGCGGCGCTCGCGGTAGTCGTACAGGTAACCGACGCTGGCATAGGTGATGTCGAATGCGCCACCCGACAGCTCGGAGAACTCCAGTGCCCTGGCGATCAGCCCGGCAAGCTCGCGGTCCACCTTGACCGGCATCGTCGCGGCATCGCGGTTGATCCGCGAGAGCTGGCTGTCGGGCTTGTAATGCGACATCAGCTCATCGATACGGTGCATTTCGGCCATCACCGCGTCGATCGCGTCCGTGGCGACGCCGGCGTCCTCATGCCACAGTTCGACCGCCACGCGCGTGCCCATGATGGCCTCTTCGCGCTGATGCCATTCCGCGTGCGCGATGGCAGGCGCCAGCAGCAGAACGGTGGTGAAAGCACTCGCGATTCGGCGCATCATGTGCATCCCGGTCCGGACGATACGGCGGCTCGATGTCGATTCGGGCAACGAGCCGTCGCACAACGGCTACACTACCCGGTCCTCAACAGGAATTATCTGCATGAAACCGACCACAATGATTTTTGCCGCTCTGCTCGCAGGAACGCTGCTGACGGCGCCCGCCGCGGCTGTCACGCGCGAGGAAGCGACGATCCAGAACGCCATGGTCGTGCTGCGCGAGGTGCAGGCCATGCCGGACCAGCAGATCCCGGACCAGTTGCTTGCCCGTGCCCAGGGCATCGTGATCCTGCCCGCCAACGTCAAGGTCGGGTTCGGCCTCGGCGCACGATTTGGTACCGGCGTGATGCTGGTCCGGACCGACAGCGGGGACTGGAGCAATCCGACCTTCGTGAAGACCGGCGCGGGCAGCTTTGGCTGGCAGATTGGCGGCCAGGTCGCCGACATCGTGCTCGTGCTGACGACCCGGCGCAGCATCGAAGGCATTACCGACGGCAAGTTGACGCTCGGAGCGGACGCTTCGGTCGCGGCCGGTCCGGTCGGCCGCACCGCGATGGCCTCGACCAGCCTGACATTCAATTCCGAGGTCTACGCCTATTCGCGGACCAAGGGCCTGTTCGCCGGCGTCTCGCTGGAAGGCAGCGGTATCTTCATCAACGGCAAGGCCAACCGCCGCTTTTACAACGGCGAGGACAGCGCGACCAAGATACTGTCGAGCACGGCGCCTGCGCCGCCGCCGGCGGACGAACTGGTCAAGGAAATCAGCAGGCTGACGGCGGACAAGGCCAGCAGCGAGCCGCAAGCCGCCGCCGAGCCGGCCGCGGCCGAGCGTCCGGCGGAGGCGCGCACCTACCCGATGGCCGACAAGCAACCTGGCACCGAACCACCGCGCTGAGGACCGGGCCACGGAGGAACCGCCATGAAGGTCGGCGTCATCGGCCTCGGCACGATGGGACGGCCCATTGCGCGGCGCATTGCACGCGCCGGCCACGAAATCCTGGCCTGGAATCGAACGCCGGGCCGGGCCGAGGGGCTGCCGGCCGATTCCGCCGTCGCCGTGCGCACGGCCGGGGAAGCTTGCCAGTCCGATCTGGTCATTACCGTGCTCAGCGACGATGCGGCGGTCGAGGCGGTCATGTTCGACGGCGGCCGCCTGATTACGACCGGCATGCCCGGCCTGATCCACGCCTGCATGAGCACGATCAGCGACAGGCTCGCACGGAAACTGGCCTCGGCCCATGAAGCGGCCGGGCAAGCCTATGTCTCGGCGCCGCTCTTCGGTCCGCCCGATGCGGCGGCCTCCGGGCGCCTGTTGATCGCGGCGGGCGGACCTCGCAGCGCCGTCGAGCGCATCCGGCCCGTGCTGGAGGTGCTGGGCAGGGTCCAGGTCATCAGCGAAGATCCGGCGGCCGCCAATGTCGTCAAGTCGGCTGGCAATTTCCTGATGGCCACCGTGGTTGAGAGCCTGCGCGATGCGATGGCGATCGTCCACGGCGCCGGTGTGGATCCGCGCGAGTTCGCCGGCATCGTCACGCAATCCCTGTTCCCGACGCCTGTCTACCAGTATCTCGGCGGCTTGCTGGCTTCACGCCAGGCCCAGGGCGGATTGCCGGTGCCGAACCCGTTTCTCAAGGGCGTCCAACAGTGCGCCGGGACGGCGGAGCAACAGGGTGTCGACGCGCCGCTCGTCAATCACATCCACGCTCAGTCGGCAGCGCGTCCGGCAACACCCGGCTCGACCGGGCAGGCGACTCCGGTCCCGTCAAGGCCGCAGTAACCGCCCGGATTCTTCGCCAGGTACTGCTGGTGATATTCCTCGGCGTAGTAGAAGGCCGGCGCCGGCTGCACCTCCGTCGTGATCCGCCGGGCATGGCCCGCCTGCTCGAGTGCGCGCTGGTATGCGCTCCTGGACTCCTCCGCCTGGCGTAGCTGGCCCGCATCAACCGTGTAGATCGCGGAGCGATACTGCGTGCCGATATCGCCGCCCTGTCGCATGCCCTGGGTCGGGTCGTGCGACTCCCAGAATTGCTTCAACAGTTCAGGATAGCCGATGCGTGCGGGATCGAATACGACACGCACGACCTCGGTGTGCCCGGTCATGCCGCTGCAGACTTCCTGGTAGCTCGGATTCGGTGTGAAGCCGCCGGCATAACCCGCCGCAGTCGAATACACTCCTGGCAGTTCCCAGAAAAGCCGCTCGGCGCCCCAGAAGCAACCCATGCCGAACATCGCGAGCTGCAGGCCCGCGGGGAACGGCGGCGTCAGGCGGTTGCCATTGACAGAGTGCCGCTCCGGCACCGCCATCGCGGCCTCGCGGCCGGCCAGCGCTTGCGCAGCGGTCGGCTGCGTGGTCCTGCGCGTTCCGGTGGCCATGAACTCTCCTCAGGCGAGCATCAGCTCGCTGACCCCGTTGATGACGAACTGCACGCCGATGCAGATCATCAGGAAGCCCAGTATCCGCGCGATTGCGCCGATGCCGGCGTTGCCGAGCCTGTGACTCAACGGCTCCGCCGCGCGCAGCACGAAATAGCAGACCAGCGCCGCGACCGCGATGCCGATGATGACGCCGACGTGTTCAACGATCACGCGCGCGCCCACTTCTTCGTGCCGGATCGTCGAGGACATCGAGATCACCGTCGCAATGGATCCAGGGCCGGCCAGCGACGGCATCGCCAGCGGCGAAAACGAAATGTCGGCCTTGGCCTGGGCTTCGGCGAGCGCCTCGGCCGACATCGCCGGGGCCGGCTCCGGAAACAGCATGCGGAAACCCAGGAACGCGATCACCAGGCCGCCCGCGATGCGCAGTCCCGGTATCGAGATCCCGAAGACCTCCATGATCAGGGTACCGAGCAGCAGGAACGCAATCAGGATCCCGCTCGCATAGACGCAGGCCTTGCGCACCTGGTTTTCGCGCGCGCCGGGCTCGAGGTGCGCCCCGATCCCGAGCAACAGGACTGCCGTGCTGACCGGGTTGATGATCGGCAGCAACGTCATTACGGTGAGGCCGACGTAGCCCAGGAAATCGGCGGCGAAGCTCATGGCCGCGCTATCTTACAATGAGCGGATGCGGATCATTGCCCGCACGCCCCGGGCCCGGTTGACACTGGCGCAGTGCCTGCCTTGAGGCGGGTGCATGAAAATCCTGAAATCTGATCTGTTCGGCCGCGTATTGATCGGGGAAGAACGTGGCAGTCCGGTCATCGTCCGCGACACGAGCACGGCGCGCTGGTGGCTTGGCTGGCTCGCGCGCCTGTTGTGCCGTCGCGAGGCGCGCGCCCTGGCCTGGATCGATGAGCTGCCCGGCACGCCACGGCTGATCAGCGCGGAAGCGAGCAGCCTGCGGCGCGAATGGATCGAGGGCCGACCGATGCAGGTCGCCAGGCCCCGCAATCCCGATTACTTCCACCAGGCCAGGCGCCTCGTGATGGCACTGCACCGCCGCGGCGTGGCGCACAACGACCTCGCCAAGGAGCCGAACTGGCTGGTCACACCGACCGGCGCGCCGGCGCTAGTGGATTTCCAGCTCGCCACTGTTTCGTCGCGTCGTGGGCCGTGGTTCCGCGCGCTGGCACGCGAGGACCTGCGGCACCTGCTGAAGCACAAGCGCGTTTACTGCCCGGAGCGGTTGACCGCGCGCGAACGCCGGATCCTGGCGACACCCGCGCCACATTCACGCTTCTGGGTCGCGACCGGCAAGCCCGTTTATCGCTTCATCACGCGCCGGCTGTTCCACTGGGAAGACCGCGAGGGCGCCGGCGACCGCTGATACCAGAAAAGGGGACGCAACCCTTTTTCCTTCTTGAGGGCAATGGGTTGCGTCCCCTTTTTTGATATCGTGGCGACATGGGCATCTCCAGCGAACACAACCTGTGCGTGGCACCGCCCGCCTCGCGGCCCTTCGGCATCCGTGTCAAGCTGAAAGCCAGCGATCCCTTTGCCAGGCTGGTGGAACCGAACTGGCAGCAGGTCCACTGGTACGCAAGCGAACGGGAACGCGATGCGGCTTTCGACGACATGGCGGGCCGCCATCTTTATTCGCGCCGGGGCGATGTGCCCTCGATGATCTTCGAGAAGATCGGGCAGCCCGGACCAGGCTAGCGAATGCGGCCCAGCCGCAGGTAGAAGCTGCGGCTGCCGTCCTCATCCAGGCCCGCAGCGAGATAGATCGGGCCGAGGAAAGTGTCGAATGCGAGAAACGCCGCACCATTGGCCCGCGCGGATTCGAAATCGATGTCGCTGCGCCGTTCCCAGACGTTGCCGAGCTCGAACGACATGCCCAGGTAGGTCGGCACGTTCAGGAACCCTTCGCCGCCGCTGCCGATCCGGCGGAAATAGATTGCGCGGGCAACACCGAAATGCGGGCCGCTCAGCGACCCGGCGGGCAGTCCCGACAGGTTGAACAATCCGCCCAGCGAATAGAAATCCGGCACCGAATTCTCGGGGCCGGACACCGCAATACCGCCGGTCGCCCACAGCAGCACGGTGCTGCGGCCACGGGAGCGCGCGAACATCAGATCCGCGGTGATACGGTCCGCGTCCACGCCGTCGCCCAGGCTTTCTCGTGCACCGTTCCACTGCAGCGTGAAAAGCTCGCCATTCCGCGGGAAGTAAACGCTGTCCAGCCGGTCCACGCTGAAGCGCGAAACGAGTTCGCCGCGGTCGAAGTTGTCCCGCGGTGGCAGGCCCGGATCCGCCGGATCGCCGACCAGCAGGCGCTGGCTGCCCTGGCCGCGGATCAGCCCGAAGCGCAGCTCGCCCCAGCGGCCGAATTCGCGGCCGATGTCCAGGCCGGCCTCGTTATTGCTCACGCGATAGGTCGCGAGCCTCCGGTCGTCCCGGATGATTTCGAAATTCCGCCGCTCGACCAGCAGCCGCGGCGCGACGAACCAGCGCGAGGCATAGCCGAGCGGCTGGTAGAACTCGGTGAAGAACCGCGGGCTCTCGCCGACGCGCAGGTCCGCCTGCCATTCGGCGCCGAATGGATTCACTTCCGTCACCTGCGTACGGACGCCGGCATTGAAGCTGTTCGAGCCCTCGAAATCGTCCTGGAGCTCGAGCGCAAAGCGAATGTAGTTCGGGCCCCAGCTCTTGCGCCTTGCCGCGACTTCGATGCCCTCTGCAGCGCCTTCCCGCACGATCGAGTAGTCCAGCGATTCGAAGATGTCGTCGCCGTAAAGCTGCGACAGGCGCCGTTCCATCGCCCCCGGATCGAGCGTCACGCCGACGATCGGCGCCAGTTCCGCCTCGATGCGTTCGCGATAACGCTCCGACCGTTCATCCACGCGCACGAAACGGATCTCGGGCAGTGCCGATTCACGCTGCGCGCGCGCGGCGACATAGCCTTGCCACTCGGCTTCACCGACGCCGAGCGCAGCCAGTCGCGTCAACTGGGCGCGCGCCGCATCGCCGCCAAGCTTCACGGTGCGATCGACAACGGTGAAATCCGTCGATTGCATCGTGCCGAGCGCGGGCTCGATCAGCAGGTCGTTGCTGCCCAGCAGGCTTCGCTGCCGCACAGTCTCGCGCTGCATCATGATCGTCACCATCTGGTTCGACACCGCGAGCGCGGAATTCAGTTCCCGGCGGCCGACCGGCTGAAAACCGGCATCCACTGCGATGACGACGTCGACCCCCAGTTCCCTTGCCACATCCACCGGCAGGTTCTCCACCAGACCGCCGTCTACGAGCAACCGCCCCTCCAGCTCCACGGGCGCGAACACGCCCGGCGCCGACATGCTGGCGCGCAGGGCCTCGGTCAGGTCGCCGCCTGCGAGCACCCGCCGCTCGCCGGTCTCCAGGTCCGTCGCAACCGCGCGGAAAGGAGTTGGCAGCCGGTCGAAGTCATCCACGCCCGCCACCGCGATGGTCGCGCGGCGCAGGATCTGGGTGAGCTTCTGGCCCTGGATCAGGCCGCGCGGCACCCGCAATTTGCCGGCTTTGACACCCAGAGGGAAGCGCACCAGGTACTCGCGATCGTCCTGCTTGCGCCGAAAGCTCAGGTCCTCGCGCGGCGGGCGATCCTTAAACGCGCTGTACCAGTCGAGCGTGTGCACCAGCGTCTCGACTTCGGCGGCTGACATGCCGGAGGCGTACAGGCCGCCGATCACGGCACCCATGCTGGTGCCCGCGATCACGTCGACCGGGACGTGCTGTTCTTCGAGCACCTTGAGCACGCCGACGTGCGCCAGGCCGCGCGCGCCACCGCCGGAAAGCACGAGCCCGATGCGCGCGCGCGCCGGCAGGGCATCGTCGGCAGCCATCGCGACCGGCGCCGCAAGGGTTGCCAGCAGGCTGATCGTGACTGCGATAAAACGGGTCATGTGCTGCGTCCAGCCGGACGGCGGGATCGTAGCACGGGCTCGCCTCTTGGCCGCGTCCGCCTCTGGCTATAATCGGGCGAATGCCACGCACGATAACTGGCACCGCGACGCTACGAGTCGCCATTCTCCTGTGCCTGATGCCTGCTCCCGCAGTCGCACTGGATGAAGTGCTCGTCACCGCCACGCGCAGGCCCGTGGCCATCATGGATTATCCGGGCAGTGTCATGCGCATCGGCACAGGGTCGATCGAGCTGGTCGGGTCGACCCATTCCTCGGAACTGCTGAACCGCGCGCCCGGCGCGATGATCCAGCGCGGCAACGGCCAGGAGTCGCTGACGGCTCTGCGCTCGCCGGTGTTGACCGGCGCCGGCGCCTGCGGCGCGGTGCTGGTGCTCGAGGACAGCATTCCGATCCGGCCGGTTGGCAGCTGCAATGTCAACGAGCTGTTCGAAGTCAACCTCGAGCAGGCCGCGGCGGTCGAGATCCTGCGCGGGCCGGGCAGCGCCTTGTATGGCTCGAGTGCCGTGCACGGCATCATCAATGTGATTCCACCGCTGCCGGATCAGTTGCCGACGCTCGGGCTCTGGCTCGAAGGCGGCAGCGATGACTACTACCGCGTCCGGCTGGCCGCCTCGACGATATCCGCCGGGCATGGCTTCGGCATCGCGTTGCATGCGACGGAGGATGGCGGCTGGCGGGATTCGTCGGGTTTCGCGGAACAAAAGCTCAGCGCAGTGTGGACGCAGCGGCTTTCCTCCGGCGAATTGACGCTGCGCCTGGCGGCATCGCGCCTCGACCAGGAAACGGCCGGATTCATCGTTGGCAAGAACAGCTATCGCGATCCTGCCATCGCGCGCTCGAATCCGAACCCCGAGGCCTATCGCGATGCCCAGAGCCTGCGACTCACGGCCCACTATGCGAGCGAAACCGGATTCGAATGGCGCGGCTACCTGCGCAGCTCCCGCATGGATTTCCTGCAGCATTTCCTGCTCGGACAGCCGGTTGAGGACAATGGCCAGGACAGCGCGGGACTTTTGCTTTCGTTCACGCGCGCCGAAGTCGCGGGCGGCGAGTTGACGCTCGGTGCCGATGCGGAGATCGCGGCAAGCTCGCTGCTCCAGTTCCAGGACGGCCCGACGACCGGTGGCTCCCCCGCCGCCAATGCGATCCGCCCGGCGGGGAAGCACTATGACTACGCAGCCGATTCGCGCGTGCTTGCGGCCTATGCGCAGTGGCGACGGGCGCTGACGCCGAAGTGGTCGCTGGAGGCCGGCGGGCGCCTCGAACAGATTCGCTACGACTACAACAACCGCATGATCGACGGCAACACGGATGAAAATGGCGTGCCGTGTCCCGGCGGCTGCCTTTACTCGCGTCCGGCGGATCGCTCGGATGACTTCAGGAACTTTGCGCCACGGCTCGGTCTCGTCTGGCGGCCCGCCGACAGTACCGCGGTCTATCTGTCGCTGGCCCGTGGTTTCCGCGCGCCGGAAGTCACCGAGCTGTATCGCCTGCAGCGTCAGCAGTCGATTGCGGATCTCGACTCGGAGAGCGTGGACGTAGCCGAACTCGGCCTGCGCTGGCGCGGTTCATCGGCTGGCATCGACCTCGCCGCATTCGACATGGAGAAGCGCGATGTGATCCTGCGCGACTCTGTCGGCTTCAATGTCAGCGGTGGCCGCACGCGTCACCGCGGCCTCGAATATGATCTGGACTGGAACTTCGCCGACGGCTTGACCATCGAAGGCAACGGCAGTTACGCACGGCACG
>JAHFSF010000208.1 GCA_023265875.1 Gammaproteobacteria bacterium
ATGTGAGCGTAGAAGCGGTCGCCGGACAGGTCGGCGAATTGCTCGATGTCAGCGATCGTGATCTCGCGCTCTGCGGACCTGAAGGTGTCGCCGATCGCGAGTGCGTGAAATGGCTTGCGGAACGGATGCGTCCCCGGTTCATGCTCTGCCGCACCGCGCACCCAGCGTCCGCCCACCGCAGTCAGCGTGTCGGGCGAACCCTGCACGGCGGTGCGTTGCAGGTAGTGCATGACGCCGCGAATGCCGCCCATCTCCTCGCCGCCGCCGGCGCGACCCGGACCGCCATGGACGAGGTGCGCGAGCGGCGAGCCGTGACCGGTCGATTCCTTGGCGCAGTGGCGATTCACGACCAGCACGCGCCCGTGGTACGGCGCGAGCCCCAGCACCATTTCGGCTGCGACCTGGTCGTCGGCGGTGAACACCGATCCGGCAAGGCTGCCCTCGCCGCGTCGGGCGAGCGCAATGGCATTCCGGACATCACGATAGCCGATGACCGTCGACACCGGGCCGAAGGCCTCGACCGAATGCACGGCGCGCGCCGAATCGGCGTCGCGGCAAAGGAGCAGGATTGGCGGCAGGAACGCGCCGCGGGTGCGATCCGCCCCGCTCACCTCGAAACGCGCGGGATCTCCGGCGACAAGCTCGGACTCGCGCCGCAGCGCCGCAATCCGCCCCACCACTTCGTCGCGCTGCGCCAGGCTCGCGAGTGGACCCATGCGCACGCCTTCGACGCGCGGATCGCCAACCACGGTCTTCGCAAGCGCCGCCTGCAATGCTGCGACGACGTCCCCGGTCAGCGCGAGCGGAACCAGCGCCTTGCGGATGGCGGTGCACTTCTGCCCGGCCTTGACCGTCATTTCGCGCACGACTTCCCGGATGAACAGGTCGAATTCCGGTGATCCGGGTCCGGCGTCGGGCCCGAGGATCGACGAATTCAGCGAGTCGGTCTCCGCAATGAAGCGCACCGAATCGCGCACGACCACGGGATGCGTGCGCAGGCGTGCGGCGGTCGCCGCGGAACCGGTGAACGAAACGACATCCTGGCAGCCCAGGTGATCGAACAGGTCCCCGACACCGCCGCAGACGAGTTGCAGCACGCCCGGCGGCAGGAGCCCGGTCTCGACGATGCGGCGCACGACCAGTTCGGTCAGGTAGCACGTGGCAGTCGCCGGCTTGACGATCGCCGGCACACCGGCGAGCAGCGTCGGCGCCAGTTTCTCGAGCATGCCCCAGACCGGGAAGTTGAAGGCGTTGATGTGCACAGCCGCGCCTTCCAGCGGCACGCAGATGTGCTGGCCGAGGAACGTCCCGCCCTTCGACAGCTGCTCGACGTTGCCGTCCAGGTACACGTGGCTGTTCGGCAGCTCACGCGAGCCCTTGCCGGCGAACACCAGCATCGTGCCGATGCCGCCGTCGATGTCGATCCAGGAATCGGACTTCGTGGCGCCGGTCCGGTAGGACAGTTCGTAGAACCCGTCCTTCAATTCCAGCAGGCGCTTGCCGAGCGCCCGCAGGATCGAGGCCCGCTCGTGGAATGTCATGGCCCTGAGCGCAGGCCCGCCGACATTGCGC
Organism: Gammaproteobacteria bacterium; assembly: GCA_023265875.1. Lineage (GTDB taxonomy): Bacteria > Pseudomonadota > Gammaproteobacteria > Steroidobacterales > Steroidobacteraceae > SCUD01. Next base: position 1,573 of record JAHFSF010000208.1, read on the forward strand.
GCGTGGTCGAGCGCGGCCCTGAAGTCGAAGCCTTCCGTCGAGGCCTCGGCGATGGCTTCACCTGTGCTCGCGTCACGGAGCATCGTGGCGCGCCCGCCACCCGCCTGCCAGCGCCCCGCCAGGTAACTCTGCAATTGCATGCCCTGAGTCCTTCCTGTTTCGGCCTCAGCCCGGCGTCACCAGCGCCGCCTGCCACCCCGCAAAGCTGCCGCCCTGTTGCGCCAGGCGCGCGAGCAGCGGTGCCTCCGTCCAGTACTCTGCGCCCTGCTCGGCCTGGTACCGCAGCACGGCATCCCGCACGACTGCCAGCCCGACCGTGTCCGCGTGAAACATCGGCCCGCCGCGATGCCGCGGAAAACCATAGCCATTGCACCAGATTACGTCGATGTCGGCCGGGCAGTCCGCAATGCCCTCCTCGAGGATACGCGCGCCCTCATTGACCAGCGCATAGATGCAGCGCTCGACGATTTCGGTGTCGTCGATCACGCGCTGCACGATGCCGAGGCCGCTGGCTTCGTCGCGGATCAGCTTCAGTACCTCCGGATCCGGCTGTCGCCTGCGGTCGGGGCCTTCGTAGCGGTAAAAGCCGCGGCCGGTCTTCTGGCCGAGGCGGCCGAGTCCGGCCAGGCGGTCTGACACCCGGTAGAAGCGCGGGTCATCCGGCCGGCCATCCCATTCGCGGCGCGCGTGATAGCCGATGTCGAGGCCGGCAAGGTCGCCCACGGCGTTCGGGCCCATCGCCATGCCGAATTCCTCGAGCGCGCAGTCGATGCCGGCGGGCGTCGCACCCTGCAGCAGCATCAATTCCTTCTCGCGGCCGTAGGCGTAAAGCATCCGGTTGCCGACGAAGCCAAAGCAGTTGCCGACGGTCACGCCGATCTTGCCGATACGTTGCGCAACCGCTCTCGCAGCCGCCAGCGTCGTGCCGGAGCTCTCGCGCCCGCGCACGATCTCGACGAGCCGCATCACGTGCGCGGGGCTGAAGAAATGCATGCCGACGACGTCGGCCGGGCGGCCACTCGACGCGGCGATCGCATCGACATCGAGCGTCGAGGTGTTGGTCGCGAGCACGGCATGGGGCCTGCAGATCCTCCCGAGCTGCCCGAACAGTTGCTGCTTGACCGCCAGGTTCTCGAATACCGCCTCGATCACGAGGTCGACGTCCGCCAGCGATTCGAGATCCGCTGCGCCCTGCACCTTGGCGATCGCGTCCGCGGCGGCTGTGGCCGTCATGCGGCCCTTGCGGGCCGCGCCTTCAAGCGTCGAGGCCACACGCACGAGCCCGGCCGCCAGCGACTCGGGCTTCGAGTCGACCAGCGTCACGCGCACGCCGGCGCTCGCAAGGCTGATGGCAATGCCGGCACCCATCGTTCCGGCGCCGACGACACCTGCGCTGTCGACCGGGCGAGCCGCGTCCCGGCCCGCGCCTCTCCCGCGCTCGGCGAAGAACAGGTAACGCAGTGCGCGGGACTCGTTGGAACGGCGGCAGTTCTCGAACAGCTCGCGCGCGCGGTCAAGCGCCGATTCGAAGGGCCGTGTCGCAGCCGCCTCCAGTGCGTCCACGATGTGACCGGGTGCCGGCAGGCGGCGTGCCGCGGCAGGTAGTGCCGAGCGCCATGCCGCAAATAATTCCGGTGTCGCCGCCGGCGGCGGCAGGTCGCGCAAGCGGCGTGGCAATGCCCCGCCGGCAACGAGTTCGCGCGCCCATGCGACGGCACCGGCGCGCGGGTCGCCGTCGATCCTGCGATCGACGAGGCCGAGCACCACTGCGCGTTCGACATCGACCGGCTTGCCGGAAGTCATCAGTTCGAATGATGCCTGCCATCCGGACAGGCGCGGCAGGCGCACCGTGCCGC
>JAHFSF010000074.1 GCA_023265875.1 Gammaproteobacteria bacterium
CCGCGCCAGGCCCGTGCCCTGAACGCGGCGCAGCCGAGTCCCCCCGCCCGCCGCCGCACGCGCCGCAGGCCTGTCCGTCACCGTCGCGCTCACAGCAGGCGGGACCGCGCCGGCGGCGCCCGGGCTCCCAGCGGCAGCTCGGCCGGGTACTGCTCCGGCGCGGTGCGCTCCACGTGCGCGAGGATCCGCGCAATGACTGCCGGCTCCTCGATGCTGGCGATGATCTTGAGCGTCCCGCCGCCGCGGGCGCAGGTGTCAATCTCGAGCCTTGTCCGCTTCGACGTATGCACCATGGGTCGTGCATGCAACGACGCCGAGGGCCGAGACAAGCACCAGTGCCTCGATCTTCATGATGTTCCTCCCCGAGGCGGCTCGATGCGGATTATCGATCCCGGCGACAAGGTCATGCAACGTGGATCCGGATCCCGCATGGCCGTGGATGCGACCGCAGGTCGCATCCAACGCATCGCCGATCGAAACATGGTGTCAGGCCAGCAGCTGGTGCTGCTGTGCAGCGATGACGGCGGCGGTCCGGTTGGTGACGCCGAGTTTCGCGAACACGTTCTTGATGTGCCACTTGGCGGTGTTCTCGCTGATCAGCAGGCGGGAACCGATGGCGGCGTTCGAATCGCCCCGGGCCAGCAGCTCGAGGACCTCGATCTCGCGGCTGCTCAGGGACTCGATGAGAGCGCAGGCGCCGTTGTGGGATTGGCCCGCTGCGCGCGCGCGATCGGCCGCCGAACCGCTCGTGCGCTCGCGGAAGGCCGCTGTCACGCGCGACAGGAAGTCGCGCCGGGCCGAATCGCCTGCACCGGCCGGCCGTTGCTGGAGTTCGACGAACAGCGGCTGCAGGGCGGATCCGGCATCGAGCAGCCGGCGCAGCCCATTCTCCGGGCACGCGGTGGCCACGGCGCGTCCCACGCAATCCCGGGCTCGATCCGTCCTGCCCTGCTGCACATACCCGAGCGCCGACAGCAACTGCAGCCGCAGCTCTGTCAGTATCAGTCCCTTGCCCCGGCACAAGCCGCGGAATTCCTGCATCGTGTACTCGACGGACTCGTGGCGTCCGGCGTAGACGCAGGTCTGCAGCTGCAGGAACAGTTTCGCGAAGGTGACCCGGTTCCAGTCCGCGCGCAGTCGTTCGAACAGGACACGGATGCTCGCGGAATCGGCGGGCTTCGCCGTCGCTGCGCCGTCGCGCAGCCAGGCCAGGCGCGACCTCTCGATGTCTACGGCGACATCTATGTATTCGTGCTGGGTGTGCTGCGAGATCTGCAGGCAGCGGTTCAGTGCCTTCGACGCCTGTCCGTACTGCCCGGTTGCGGCAAGGCAGCACGCAAAGGCCAGGAAGCCCTGCTGGGCGATGGAGACCTGGCCGGCGGCTTCGATCTTGTACAGATGGGCCTCCAGCAGCTGCAGGGCCTCGTCGACGCGGTTCCACTCGTACAGCACGGCGGCCTGCATGACCTTGGCCTTGGCCAGGCCCGGGATATGTCCGCCGGTGATGTCGCCGGCCAGCCGCTCCGCGGTGAGTGCATGGTCATGGGCATCCGCCAGCTTGAACTGCATCAGGCGGCTGATGGCGACCAGGCAGTCGGAGATGACCGCGCCGTAGTAGGTGCCCTTGGCGACATGATGAAAATGCCCTTTGGCGAAGTGCTGCTCCGCCTCGGCCAGCCGGTGTCTCAGCAACGCCGCGTAGCCGACGAAGTTGTGGGCGATGGCCAGCACGAGATCGTCGGTCGTGTCGATCTTCGCCAGGGCGGCCACGTCGGCGACGTCGATGTCGTCCCGGCAGAAGGCCACCAGGAACGGCACGACGGAGGCTTCCTGCCGGATCCTGTCCAGCTCGGCCTCGGTGTACGGGTAATCGGTGACATGCGGCAAGCGCTCGATTGCCGTGAGCGTCTGCGCGGCCACGTCCGCGGCGGCCGCCGACCGGCACAGATGCGAGAGCGCGACGCATTCCTGGATCAGCAGCCGCGGAAATTTCGTCTTGATGTTCTGCGGGATGCCGCTGACCCAGGACAGCAGTGCCGTCATCTTGCCGTCCATGGCAAGGCGTTCGAGCGTCCCGGCATGGACCAGCTGGCCCACCTTGAGCATGTCGCCGGACAGCAGCGCGTAGTTGACCGCTTCATTGCTGTAGCCGGCCCCGGCAAACCAGTCGGAGGCGCGACGGTACAGGGACACGATCTCGTCCGGACAGGCGCGACGCAGCTCCGCGAGCAGAAACTCCTGGAACAGATGATGGTAGCGATACCATTCCCGTGTCTCGTCGAGCGGCACGAGAAAGAGATTCCCTGCCTCGACCCGCTCCAGCAGGGACCGGGCCCGCGGGTTGCCGGTCACGGCGACGGCAGTACCCGCGCAGAGGCGGTCGAGGATCGCGGTGCGAAGCAGGAAGTCGCGGATTTCAGGGTCCTGCAGGTTGAGGACGTCGGTGGCGAGGTAGTCCGCGATGTCGCGCAGGCTGCCCGAGAATGATCCGATGAACGAATCCCGGCGCGCGGCGTCGTGCAGCGACAGGGAGGCGAGCTGCAGTCCGGCGGCCCAGCCCTCGCTGTGCTCATAGAGCCGCTCGAGATGCTGCGCGGACAGGTCGAGACCGACTGTACGGCGCATGAACGCCTGCATTTCCGCGGCATCGAAGCGCAGATGATCGGCCGTGATCTCGCAGAGCTGCGTCCGCATGCGCAGACTGGACAGTGCCAGCGGCGGGCGCAGGCGCCCGGCGATCACGACGCGGAGGCTGGCCGGCGCGAGATTGACCAGCAGTTCGACGAATTGATGGATCTGTTCCGACCGTATGTGATGGTAGTCGTCGATGAACAGCACGATGTCCCGGCCGGCATCGGCCAGTTCGTTGACGAGCGCCGGCAGGGTGTCGGTCACATCGGCGATCAGCGTCGTATTGAGCTGGCACAGAATGTCCGCGCCGATGTCGGCGACCGTGCGCAGGGCGCTGATGACGTGGCTCAGGAAACGCTGCGGCTCGTCGTCGTCACGGTCCAGCGAGCACCAGCAGCAGCTGTGGCCGTCGCGGCGCAGCCGCTCGAACCACTGGCCGAGTATGGTGGTCTTGCCGAAGCCTGCGGGCGCCGCCACCACGGTCAGCCGCGGCATCCTGCTGCGCTCCAGCAATTCGAGCAGCCGGGGCCGCTCGATCAGCGGCGCGCGGCTGACGGGCGGGTAGAGCTTGGTGCGGATGACGGAATTGGACGACATGGCCCTCGCCCAACACCGTAGCGCCGGGCCCGCGACGGCGCAACGACCTGGAACAAATCCATGAGAATCAGCAGCTTCGCTGCCAGGCCGTCGCCTTGAACGGCACCCACCCGATCAGGTGGTGTGGCTTTTTCGCGGCGTGACTATTCTCTGTCGCAAGCCGCGACCTGGAGGTTGCAGGCGCCATGTCGCATCCGCGACTCGACGAGGGGAGCACCGTGAACAAGATGCATCGCTCGATTGCAGCGACCGCCGCTGCGCTGACACTCCTGCCATTCGGTCTCGCCCATGCGGCTCTGGAGGAGATCATCGTCACCGCGAAGAAACGCGAACAGGACATCCAGGAGGTCGATGTCAGCATTGCCGCGCTCGATGCGCGGACCTACGAGGAGCTGACGCGCGGCACGCTGGAAGGGCTTGCCTCGCAGATCACCAACGTGCAGGCCTATGCCACCAATACCTTCCTGCAGAGCGTGCACATCCGCGGCATCGGTCTCAACGAATTCCAGGGCCAGTACGACTCGCCGGTGGCGCAGCACAGCGACGAGGTTTACATCAGCAAGCCGTGGATGAACTCGCGCCGGCAGTACGACATCGCGCGGGTAGAGGTGCTCAAGGGACCTCAGGGTACGCTGTTCGGCCGCAACACCACCGGCGGTGCGGTCAACTACTACACGCAGGCGCCGTCGCAGGAATTCGACGCCAGCTTCGAAATGCAGATGGACCAGCATGAGCGCTACCGGGTGGGCGGGATGGTGAACGGGGCGCTCGCCGACAGGCTCGGCGGGCGATTGTCCTTCAACTCCGAGTTCGGCAACGGCGGTCCGCAGTACAACCTGCTGACGCACAAGGAATGGGGCAGGCCCGACCTGGTCGACGTACGCGGCCAGCTGCTGTGGGAAGGCGACAATCTCACCGTGCGTCTGCTTGCCCACGGCGGCCGCGACCAGAGCGAGAAGGTAGCGTGGAAAGGCCCGGGCATCTTCGCCCTCTGCGCGCCGGGATTCTGCCCGCAACTGTTCACCGGCGAGGTGTACGAGCAGCAGTCCGCGTGTCCCAAGTTCGCGGGCCTCGCGATACTGGCCGGCCGTCCGGAGGGTGAGTACGAGCCCGAAGGCTCCTTCACCATCAACCAGAACACGCCGCCCAAGGTGGACGACACCTTCTACGGCGGCTATTTGCGCGTGGAATACGACATGGGCTGGGCCGATCTCACCTCGATCACGGCGGCAGAGTACTACGAGCGCATTCACCGCGAGGACAGCCAGAGCGACATCTTCGATTCCACCAGCACGCACTACTACAACCAGATAAACCAGTTCACGCAGGAGCTGCGGCTGGCCGGCAACGTAAACGAGCGCTGGAGCTACATCGCGGGCCTGTTCTACGAGAAGGACGATCTGGACCAGGTGGACGGCTCGGACCTGAGCGGGCAGCTGCTGCCCATCCTGCCGCCTTTCGCGTCGCAGTTCTTCGCCCAGTTCAACCAGAAGCTGGAGTCGGTGGCCGCGTTCCTGAATACGGAGTACGACCTCACGGACCGGCTGACGTTCAATGCCGGCCTGCGCTACACGCACGACCGCACCGCCGTGAACGACGTGCTGTTGGGACTCGGCAACCTGCCGCAGGTAGGCAAGGAGAAGTACGTCACCCCCTGCCTGATCACGACGTTTCCGGCCGGCCCGATCGGGTCGCCGGCCTGCCCGTTCCTGGGGCCCTTCGCCCCGCTGTACGCCTCCCACCGTTCGGATGTGAACTACTCCTGGCGGGCGGGGCTGGAATGGAAGGCCACCGACGACGTGATGCTGTACGGCAACCTGACGACGGGCTATCGCGCGGGCGGCTACAGCCTGCCGTTCGCCGGCGCGGCGACGACCTTCGATCCGGAGGACATCTTCGCGCAGGAGGTCGGCATCAAGAGCCGCTGGATGGACGGGACGGTGCAGTTGAACGCTGCCCTCTTCCATTACGTATACAACGACGTGCAGGTCAACGTCGACGACCCGGTCTCGCCGCTCGTGCCGATCACGCGCAACATCGGCAAGCAGGAGAATCTGGGTGCGGAGGTGGATCTGGAATGGGCGCCGACGGAGCAGTGGTTCCTGCGGCAGGGCATCGGCTGGCTGGACGCGGAATACCAGGATACCGACCGGGTCATCAGCACCTACGCCGGCCCGATCCCGCTCGAAGGCAAGACGCCGGTCAATTCACCCACCTTGACCTACAACGGCGTCGTCCAGTATCGGCGAGCGGTGTTCGGTGGCTGGAACGGCGCCCTCGGCTTCGACTACCGCTGGGTCGACGAGCGTTACCTGGAGGCCACCAATCAGGTCTTCGACAAGGCCGATGCCTACTGGGTGGTGAACGGGCGCGCAGCGGTTACCTCGCCGGACGGCCACTGGGAAGTCGCCGTGTACGGGACCAACCTCTTCAACGAGCAGTACCTGACCTACATCAACAACATCTCGTTCTTCGCGCTGGAAATCCTGGGCGAAAAGCGGACCGTGGGAGCGAACCTGCGCTACCGTTTCCGGTGACCACACGCGACACCATGATCGGGCGGGCCTGGCCACGGGCCCGCCTCCCCTTATCCTGAGGCGGGGCGATAAGCTTGAAACTCTCCGAATACATCGAGCAGGATGGCCTCGGCCTGGCCGCATTGCTGCGCAGCCGCGAAGTCACGGGAGCCGAGGTGCTGGACTGCGCCCGGCGGATGCTGGACGCGGTGAACCCCCACATCAACGCTGTGATCGAAGCCTACTCCGAGCCGCTCGCGGGCAGTGATGACCCGGCCGCTCCGTTCCATGGCGTGCCGTTCGTGGTCAAGGACCTCGTCCTGCACGCGGCGGGACAGCGTATCGAAATGGGCAGCCGCCTCGCGCAGGGACTGCGACTCCCGCACGATACGGACCTGATGGCGCGGTTCCGGCAGGCCGGCCTGCGCACGATCGGCCGCGCCGCGAGCCCCGAGTTCGGCTATTGCCCGACGACGGAGAACGTCGTCAATGGTCCCACGCGCAATCCCTGGGACACGACGCGCATGACCGGCGGCTCGAGCGGCGGACCGAGCGCATCCGTGGCCGGCGGCATCGTACCGCTCGGCCACGCCAACGACGGCGGAGGCTCGATCCGCATACCGGCCTCCTGCTGCGGGCTCGTCGGACTCAAGCCCACGCGGGCACGCACGCCCATAGGTCCGGATGTCGCCGAGGGCCTGAACGGGCTGGGCGTCGAGTTCGCGGTGACACGCACGGTACGTGACTGCGCCGCGCTGCTGGACGCCGTGCAGGGCGCGGGCCTCGGCGATCCCTACGTGGCGCCGCTGCCCGCCTGCTCCTACGTGGAGGCGATGCAGCAGCGGCCGGAACCGCTGCGGATCGCGCTGATGCGCCATGCCTGGGGCGGAACGCAGACCGATTCCGCCGTGCTAGTCGGCCTCGATGATACCGCGCGCCAGTGCGAGAGCGTCGGCCACACGGTCATCGAAGCTGCACCGGCGCTCGACTGGGACGAGTTCGTGATGGCGTGCATGGTGTACTGGGCCGCCAATCTGGCCGCGTGGACGGAAGAGGTGGCGGTGGCGCTGGGGCGGCCGATCGATGCCAGCACGCTGGAAGCGACCACGCTCGCGTGCTACCGGGCCGGCAAGGCCATGAAAGCGACAGACCTGCTTCACGCGATGGGCACGGCCAACCGCATCAGCCGCGGCTGCGCGGCGTTCTTCCAGCAGTACGACGTCATGCTGACGCCCACCCTGCCGGTACCGCCGGCACCGCTCGGCACTATCAATGCCAACGACGCCGCGCTCGATGCCGAAGGCTGGACGCGCAAGGTCTTCGCTTTCACGCCGTTCACGCCGGTCTTCAACATGACCGGTCAACCGGCCATCTCACTGCCGCTTGCGCGCACGGGGGCCGGGCTGCCCATCGGCATGCAGTTCGTGGGCCGGTACGGCGCCGAGGACACGCTCATCAACCTGGCGGCGCAACTCGAGAAAGCCCTGCCCTGGCCGCGGGTTGCACCGCTCGCACACGCGTCGGCCACCTGAGCGACGGCCGACGACTGGAGAAGCACCGTGGCGACCGGCATCGTCTTCCATGAACTGTACATGTGGCACAACACGGGCAATTTCGCCGGGCCGATTCCCTACGGCATCGCCGTGCAGCCCTACGAACACTCGGAGAACCCGGAGACCAAGCGGCGGCTGCGTAACCTGCTCGAGGTCAGCGGTCTGCTCAAGCAACTCACGCCGATCGAGCCCCGGCCGGCGACGGACGAGGAAATACTGCGCGTGCACACGCGCCGGCACCTCGACAAGATCCGCTCATACAACGATCAGGTCGGCGTGGACGCGGGCGTGTTCACGCCCATGGGCCGCGGCAGTTTCGACATCGCGATGCTCGCCGCGGGCGGCGTCATCGAGGCGGCGGATGCCGTGCTGGAACGGAAGGTCGACAACGCCTACGCGCTCGTGCGTCCTCCCGGCCATCACGCGTTGCCGGAGCTGGCCATGGGCTTCTGCCTTTTCGGCAATGCCGCCATAGCCGGCCGGCACTTGCTCGAGGCGCGCAGAGTGGACCGCATCGCGTTCGTCGACTGGGACGTGCACCACGGCAACGGCACGCAGGCCGCATTCTGGGAGGAACCGCGCGCGCTGACGCTCTCCATTCATCAGGACAACTGCTTCCCGCCGGATTCAGGGCACATGAGCGAGATCGGCGCCGGAAAGGGCGAAGGTTTCAACATCAACATTCCACTGCCGCCGGGCTCGGGCGTGGGCGCCTACGAGGCAGTCTTCGACCGAGTCGTGCTGCCCGCGCTGCACGCATTCGGCCCCGACGTCATCATCGTGCCGTCGGGCTTCGATGCGGGCGCACACGATCCGCTGGGCCGCCAGATGATGACCAGCGAGGGCTACCGGAGTCTTACGCGGAAGCTGATGGCCTCGGCGGCAACCCTGTGCGGGGGGCGGTTGATGATGTGCCACGAAGGTGGTTACAGCGCGCCGACGGTTCCGTTCTTCGGCCTGGCGGTAATGGAGGAGATGTCGGGCCTGCGTTCGGGCGTCGTCGACCCCTTCCAGGAACTGCTGGCTGGTCTCGGCCAGCAGGCGCTGCAGCCGCACCAGGATGCCGTGATCGGCGAGGCCGAAGGCCTGGTGCGGAAGCTGGCGGCGAAGACACGCGGGACGTGACGCGCTGAGCTGTCCGGCCTCGGTCGCGACGGCCGACCGCCCTGCCCGCAGCTCCCGCGGGAGGGCGTCAGGACCGACGGAGGGACGGACACCATGCCCGCCGCGCGGTTTGCGCGTCGTCCGGTGCCCGTCCGCCCGCGGATAGGAAAGCGGATAGGCGGAGCGGATAGGGAGGCGTCCATATAAAGTTCAAAAGCCCTCTTTGCGGCAGGGCCGGCGCCGGTCAATACGGCTGCGCTGCAAGCTGCAGGGTTCGTCGCCGGGGCCGCAAGTAGCAAACATGCGCCAGTGGGCGACGGACCACCACTGGCCTGAACATTCAAGGATCGACACATGCGTTGCACGCCGCTTCTCTGTATCGCGTCCCTCGCGCTGCTGCTCAGCGCCTGCGCAACCGGCATACAGGGGCCGCGCAGCGCCACCGCCAAAGCGGACATCGTCCTCACGAACGCCGCCATCTACACAGTCAATCCCGCGCAGCCATGGGCGGAGGCAGTCGCGATCGCCGGCGGCAAATTCGTTTACGTCGGCTCGGCTGCCGGCGCGCGGGCTTATGTCAGCGCAGCCACGCGGGTCGTCGACCTGAAGGGGGCGTACGCTCAACCCGGCATCGTCGACGCGCACGTGCACCCGATCATGGGGGGCATCAAGGCGCTGTACGAGTGCAATTTCCCCTTCACCGCGACTCCAGACGACGTCGCGAAGGCGCTCTCAGCCTGCGCCGCTAGAATGCCGGAGGGCAGCTGGATCCGCGGCGGCCAGTGGGGCAGCAGCTTCTTCGACCAGTACGAATTCGCCTCGCCCAAGGCGTTCCTCGACGCGGCCGCGCCGAAGCATCTCGTCTTCCTGAACGATGACTCCGGACACAACGGTTGGGTGAACAGTGCAGCCCTGCAGGCCGCCGGCCTCGGCGCGCAGTCGCCGGATCCCGAGGGCGGCACGATTCTGCGCGGCGCCGACGGCGAGCCGAACGGCGTGCTGCTCGAAACCGCTGCGCGCATCTTCGACAAGGTGATCCCGGCATGGTCCCGGGAGCAGTACGTCGCCGCAGCACGCGAGTCGGCGCGGCTCGCGAACAAGTACGGCATCACCAGCATGAAGGATGCCGGCGCCTTCGACCCGTCCGGCATGGCGTTCAGCGAACTCGACAAGGCGGGCGGGCTGGAGCTGAACGTCGCAATCTGTATCCCGACGCCGTACGGTGCGCGCAGCGTAGTGCTCGATTACGGGGCCATCGAAGCCGCACGCCACGAATTCCGCACGCGGCACGTATTGACCGACTTCGTGAAGATTTTTCTCGACGGCGTACCGACGCCGGCGCGTACCGCGGCGATGATCGACCCGTACGTAGCCGACAAGCAACACGGCTCGAGCTTCATCGGTGGCATCCACGTCGATCCGGCCGTGCTCGCGCAGGACGTGACGGAACTGGACAAACGCGGCTTCACAATCAAGATGCACGCCGCCGGCGATCGCTCGGTCCGCGTCGGCCTCGACGCGATCGAGGCGGCGCGCAAGGCGAACGGCAACAGCGGCCTGCACCACGAACTCGCGCACGCGGGTTTCATTAGTCCGGCGGACCTCCCGCGGTTTGCGGCACTCGACGTCATCCCGGACTTCTCGCCAATCCTCTGGTACCCGTCGCCGATCATCCAGGCCGTAATTGATGCGGTCGGTGAGCGCGGGCGCCATTACTGGCCGACACGGACGCTGCTCGACAGCGGCGCGCAAATTGCGACGGGTTCCGATTGGCCGGCCGCGGTGCCCGATCAGAACCCCTGGGTCGGCGTCGAGGCGTTGGTCACGCGCAAGGACCCACGCAACCAGACGCCCGGATCGCTGTGGCCGGAGGAGGCAGTGCGGCTCGACGAGGCGGTCAGGATCTACACGATCAATGGCGCCCGCGCACTGCGGCTCGAGCAGCAGACGGGCTCGATCGAGGTCGGCAAGTCGGCGGAAATCATCGTTCTCGACCGCAACCTGTTCGAGGTACCGATCGAGGACGTCGGCGACGCCTCAGTGCGGATGACGTTTTTCGAGGGCAAACTGGTGTATGCGGCGGTGCACTGAGTATGCCGGTCCTGCAGCGAGCCAAACCACGAGACCAGCCATCATTTCCACACGCCGGAGTACATCGGGCGGGTCGAGGCGATGAGCAACGGCGTCGGCGATGACGCCGGCGAACCCAGCCGATCGGCATCGCCTCGAGCGGCAGGGCGGCTACTCGACCGCCTACGTGCCCTGCTGCGGGCTCGCGACGATGGAGGAGTTCAGCGGTGTGCGTATGGAGTTTGCCGATCCGTTCATGCCGATTTTGGCGGGCATGGACGGG
>JAHFSF010000075.1 GCA_023265875.1 Gammaproteobacteria bacterium
TGATTCGACGCATTGGCGCGGGCAGCATGCCGGACAGACAGCTCCGGTGCACGGCAGGACTTCGGCATGAGTAGGTACGTCATGGTCGTCGACCTGCGGCGCTGCATCGGCTGCCAGACCTGCACCGCAGCCTGCAAGCAGGCGAATGGCACGCCGCCCGGCGTGCAATGGCGGCGAGTCGTCGATATCGAGAGCGGCATCTATCCGGACGTCCGTCGCAGCTTCGTACCGGTCAGCTGCATGCATTGCGGCGAGCCACCCTGCATGGATGTCTGTCCGACCAAGGCGACATTCAAGCGTGACGACGGGCTCGTCCGCATCGACTACGAACTCTGCATCGGCTGCGCCTACTGCGCGGTCGCGTGCCCCTACCAGCAGCGCTTCAGGGTGCTGCGCCCGACGTTCGCCTACGGTGCCGAGCCGAGCCCGGCAGAAGCGGCACTGTTCGACCCGGCGCGCCTCGGCGTGTCGACGAAGTGCACTTTCTGCAGCGACCGGGTCGATGCCGCGCGGGGCACGGGGCGAACACCGGGAATCGACCCGGAGGTGACCCCGGCCTGCGTCAATTCCTGCATCTCCGGCGCGTTGCACTTCGGCGACCGCGACGATCCGCAGAGCAACGTGTCGAGCTTGCTGCGTGACAACGAATATTTCCGCATGCACGAGGAACTCGGCACGGATCCGGGCACCTACTACCTCGTGGAGGGAAGGCAGTGAGCACACCGATGCCTGACCACGTGGCGCCCGCATGCCAGACCTACTGGGACTGGCGCGCTGCCTGCAACTTCATCTTTGGCGGCGCGGGTGCGGGCATGCTGATGTATGCGGCGGCCATGCCGTCGCCCGACCCGAGGCTCCGCCTGCTCGGCCTCGCCCTAGTGTGCTGCGGGCTCCTTTGTGTGTGGTTCGAGATCGGCCGGCCCTGGCGCGCCGCGAATGTGTTCCTGCACGCACGCAGCTCGTGGATGACGCGCGAGTCGATGGTCGCCGTGCCGCTGCTCATCGTCGGGCTCGGCGGCATCTGGTATGGCAGCCCGTGGCTGTCGTGGTTCACGGCGGCCCTCGCGCTCGCCTATGTCTACAGTCAGGCGCGGATGATCCAGGGTGCGCGGGGGATCCCGGCGTGGCGCCATCCGCGAGTAGTGCCGCTGTTGGTCGCGACGGGTCTCGCCGAAGGCACCGGGCTCGGCATCGTGGCGCAACTCATGCTGGATCCGGCGGGGTTGCCAGGCTGGGCCGCCATGCTGCTGATCGGCCTGGTCGTGATCCGCGAGCTGGCGTTTGCCGCCTACCTGGGCGGGCTGGGTCCGTCGGAGGCGCCGCGGCGTGCGCGCGAGGTGCTCGCGCGATGCCGGCGCCGGTTGATCTGGCTCGATGCGGCGGCGATCAGTGCCGCCCTGTTGGGTGCGCTCGCGGCGCACCACGCTTGGGCGCTTGGCCTCGCGGGGCTCGTGACCACGCTGGCCGGCGGGTGGTTCAAGTTGACGCTCGTGACCCGCGCAGCCTACCAGCAGGGACTTGCCCTGCCGATCACCCCGGTCCGCGGCATGGGATCCACCCGATCGAGCGCCCGGCCGGGCTGGTAATCGGGCCGCGTCGCGTTCAGGCGGCCAGGGCCGCGCCCACGCGCCGCACGGCGACGCGAACGAGGTCGGCACCCGAGCCGGTTGCATCCGTCATCTCGAGCGACATCGGCGCCACCGTATTGAGACTCGGGTGCAGCATGTCCTTCGCGTACGGCGTCGCCCAGTGGTCGAACTGCCCGATGATGACGAGCGTGTCGGGTCGAATCCCCTGGACGGGAATGGCGGGGCCGCGCGTGGTTCCAACCGGCGAACTGATCTCGAGCAGATCGCCACCGGCGATGCCGAGCCGCTCAGCCGCGCTGGCGTTGATGACGATGCCACGATGCCCGACCATGTTCCCGGAAACTTCGTCCATCAGCTGGATCATCGCGTTGGCGCCCGAGTTGTACTGCATGCTCTTGGTGGTGATGAGCCAGAACGGGAAGTCCTCCGGCCGGTGGCCGCGGCGCACCAGGTCCTCCTCCCACATCGCCGGAAAGTCGTGCCACTGCGGCAATGGCCGGTATTCGGTCAGCTGCCGGTCCCACCAGTGGATGCCGCTTTCGTGGAGCCGCGCCTCGAGCTCCCGGCCAACGCGTGTCAGACGCTCCTGGTAGGGCAGTTCGAAGCGCAATCCGAGTCGCTTGACCGTCGGGTACAGATACCAGCAGCTCTGCGGATACGGAATCGTCAGCAAGCCGTGTTCCTTGAACCAGTCGAGATCGCGGATTTCGGCACCATCGGTCAGCTGGCAGCTCGCAGCCTGGCAGATGGCGTTCCAGATCTCATCCACCGAATGCACCTGGGCGACGTCCAGCGAAAAATCGCGCAACTTGCCCTGCAGCCGCACGCCGCAGGATCCGCGATTGATGGCGGCGTTGTAGGCCTCGAGCAGTCCACAGCGCCGCGCGAGTTCCGTGGCGATCCAGGTAAAGTCACGCGTGTCGCCCCGGGGCGCCACCACCGGCTGGCGCAGCACGAAGCCCTCGTGCAACCAGAACTGTTCGACGAACTTGGTGCGCCCGAGGCGGATCAGCTGCGTGCTCTCGAGGTCGGTCGCCTCCGGCAGCAGGATGTCCGCCATGTGGTTGGTTTCATCGCGTGTATAGGCGACGCAGACCGTGAACGGGAACGACGCCATGGTGGCGGCGATGGTGTCGGTGTCCCAGAAGGAAATGGCGGGGTTGGTGCGGTACGCGATCCAGACCTCGGGTTTCGTCGGCCGCTGCCAGTTCGCCGGTGGCTGGTTCTGGAATATCCAGCTCAGGTGCGTCGGGCCGAGCGCCTGGCTCCACGCGCCGCTGTTGCCGGATATCGGGACCAGCGTCCGGTGCCCGCTGCGCACGTCAGGGTCCTTGGCCCAGTGCGCCCGGTCGGTGGGATTGAGCGTGCTCTGCATGAATCCATCGGGGCCCGGCACGACGCTCAGATGCCGGTCTTCGTGCGGCTTGTTGATGCGCACCGTGGTGCCGAGAGTCCCGCCGGGTACTTCCAGCGCGCCGACCAGCACCGCGAGCACGGTGCGGGACCAGCAGCACTCGTAGGCGCCCCAGCCGTTGTTGACCGTTTTCCCGAGTGTCACCGCCACTGGCCGGAACGGCAGGGTCTGGCCGTCGATCTGGATCGTCTCGCCGACACAGGCGTGGTCCAGATACTCATTCGCGACGCGGCGGATGCTGGCGGCCGGGATTTCGCAGATTCCCGTCGCCCACTCGGGCCCGTACTGCCTGAAATGCTCGACGAGGTGGGTGAAGGCCGTGGCGGCGGTCAGATCGCGGTGCATCCAGCGCTCGTCATCGGCGCCGATCTCGACGGCGGCGGTGATTGGCACGCGACCCTCGAGCTGCGGTTCGGCTTCGCTGGTATCGAAGACCACGGCCGCATGGCGCCGCGTATCCCATAAGAGCGGCTTCAGGCTCTCGGGATCGCGCAGATAGTAGCCATGAGGTCCGACAAGATAGGGCGAAGAGGTCATTCCGGTGAGGAACGAAACATCGAGCCGCGAACGCGGATGCTCGTGCAACAGCACGTGGATCAGCGCGAACATGAATGCCGCATCGGTCTTCGGCTTGATCGGAATCCATTCCGCCGAGGCGGCCGCAGTGACCGAAAGATGCGGCTCGATCTGCACGCGCCTGGCACCGCGCAGCCGCGCGTCGGCATGGCGGGCGACCGCGCTGACGCCGCCGGTGACCTCGTTGTTGGCGCCGAGCGAGACGATGTAGTTGCTGTACGGCGTGTCGGCGGACACGGTGAACGCGCGATGCCAGTATTCACCGTACAGGTGCTCCGAATGCATGCACTTGACGCCCTGGCCGGAGCCGAAGCTGAAGTCCACTGGCCCGAAGGCCGACAGGAACGCCGGGAAGCTGCCCATGTAGTTCGCCGGCGTCCCGCCATGGCCAAAGCTGACGGCGACCCGCGGCAGGCCCTGCTCGTCGCGGTGTCCACGGGCCAGCACGGACTTCAGCTTCGCGGCCACGGTGTCGAGGGCCTCGTCCCAGGAAATGGGGACGAAGCCCGGATCCTCATTCCTGCCCTTGCGCGGATTGGTGCGCCGCATCGGGGTCAGGATCCGCGCCGGGTGGTAAGTCTTCTGGATCAGGCCATAGGCCCGCACGCAGGGCTTCCCGTCGCACGGGTGGATGCCAGCGCCTGCGAAATTCGGTCCGACCTCGGTGGCGACGCCATTGACGACTTTCACGGTCAGCAGGTCGGGACCCGCCACGCAGTTATAGCAGTACGTTGGAACCAGTCGCGACGGGGCTGCGGATGCAACTGACAAGTTCGGTTCCTGTGCCACCGTGCCGGGGCTGGTGGACTCTAAACAGGTAATTCGGTACGATAATACGCCGAGGCCGCGGGTGGGGCAAACCCGCCGTGCAGGGATGCAGGACCGCAGCATTCGGCAGGGCGATCGCCGGGCGAGGCGGCCGCGGGCCGTGACCGGGAAGGGCAGATGCACCAGGACCAGCGACCTCCATCCAGGAAGCGTCTCGTTCGGCTGTGCCTCAACGGGCGCTGGCGCGAGGACGCCGTCCCGGACCACCTGTTGCTGGTCAACTACCTGCGCGAGACGGTCGGGTTGACCGGCACCAAGACCGGCTGCGACGGCGGCGAGTGCGGCGCCTGCATGGTGCTGGTCGACTCCGTGCCCATGCCGGCCTGCATCACGCTGGCCGTGCGCTGCGAGGGGCGCTCGATCGAGACCATCGAGGGTCTCTCCAGCGGCGGCAGCCTGCACCGGCTGCAACGCGCCTTCCATGAGCAACTCGGAACCCAGTGTGGATTCTGCACGCCCGGCATGATCATGTCGGCCGCGGCGTTGCTGCGCCGCAATGCGCGGCCCACCGACGGGGAGATCCGCGAGGCGCTGGCCGGAAACCTGTGCCGCTGTACGGGATATGTGAAGATCGTCGAGTCCGTGCGTGCCGCCGTGGACGACGCACCGTGAACGGCACCGTCGCATCGCGGGACTGGCCGCGGCCGGGCGTGCCGCTCATCGACGGCATCGACAAGGTCACCGGGCACGCGCGTTTTACTGCCGACCTCGATCCCTGCGGCGCGCTGGTCGGGCGGATTTTCCGCAGCCCGGTCAGTCATGGCGACATTGTGCGCCTCGACGTGTCGCGGGCACGCGACCTGGAGGGCGTGGTTGCGGTCGTCACCGGCGACGACTGCCCGCGCACCTATGGTGTGCTGCCGGTGGCGATGAACGAACATCCGCTGGCGTGTGGCAAAGTCCGCTATCGCGGCGAACCGGTAGCCGCCGTAGCGGCCGTCGACGCGGAGACCGCGGAGCGGGCGCTCGCGCTGATCGAACTCGAAATGCGCGAACTGCCGGCACATTACACGGCCGATTCCGCGCGCGCCGCCGGCGCGGCCCTCGTGCACGACGACCGGCCGGGCAACCTGGAGCGCGCCGTTCACCATGTCTTCGGTGACCCGGAGGCGGGCTTTGCCGCTGCCGACCTGGTGCGCGAAGTGCGCATCGACTGCGCCGAAGTGAATCACGCGCAGATCGAACCGCACGCGGCGCTTGCGGATTACGACCCCGCGACCGGGCAGCTCACGATGCAGAGCGTTTCACAGGTGACCTTCTACCTGCACATGATGCTGGCCCACTGCCTGCAGATGGACGAGTCGCGGATCCGCGTCATCAAGCCCTTCGTCGGCGGCGGATTCGGCGCACGGGTCGAAGTGCTCAACTTCGAGATTGTCACCGCATTGCTCGCGCGGGCCGCGCAGGGCAAGGTGCTGATGCAGCTCACGCGCGAGGAGAACTTCCTCACGCACCGGGCCCGCCCGCAGACCGCAATCCGGCTCAGGCTGGGAATGCGCCGCGACGGCCGCATGACGGCTTGCGAGTGCGAGGTCGTGCAGCGTGGCGGCGCCTACGCCGGCTACGGCATCGTCACCATCCTCTACGCCGGCGCGTTGCTGCACGGCCTGTACGCGATTCCGGCGGTGAAGTACGACGGTTACCGCATCTATACGAATCTGCCTCCCTGCGGCGCCATGCGGGGGCACGGCGGCGTCAATACCCGGCATGCGTTCGAGGTGCTGCTCGATCGCATGGCGCGTGAGCTCGAGCTCGATCCGTTCGCCGTGCGGCGCATGAACCTGCTGAGCGCACCGACCCGGACGCTCAACGAGCTGCTGGTCAACAGCTACGGCCTGCCGGAGTGCCTCGACCGCGTCGAACGCGCGAGCGGCTGGCGCGAACGCATCGGGCGCCTGCCGCGCGGCAGGGGGATTGGCATGGCGTGCTCGCACTACGTGAGCGGGGCCGCGAAGCCCATCCACCGGACGGGCGAGCCGCATGCGGTCGTCAACCTCAAGCTTGACTGGGATGGAGGCGTGACGGCGTTGACCGGCGCCCCCGACATCGGGCAGGGATCCTCGACCATGATCGCAATCACGGTCGCTGAGACGCTTGACCTGCCGCTCGAGCGCATCCGCGTCATCGCGGCCGACAGCGCCATCACGCCCAAGGACAACGGTGCCTATTCATCGCGAATAACGTTCATGGTCGGCAATGCCGCGATCGATGCCGCACAGCGCCTGAAGGACATACTGAGCGAAGTGGCCGCGCGCAAGCTGGGCGTGCGGCGCGAGGATGTGTACACCGCCGCCGGGATGTTTCTCGCCCGCGGCAGCGATGCGACGGCAGTGTCCTTTGAGGAGGTCGCCAAGGCAGCTCTGGTCGGGGAGGGGACGCTGACGATCAAGGGCACGTTCACCTGTCCGCCCGAGTCACAGGGTGGCAAGCACAAGGGGGGCGCCGTCGGCGCGACCATGGGTTTCAGCTATGTGGCACAGGTCGTCGAGGCGTCGGTCGACGAGGACACCGGCCAGGTGACTGTCCATCAGGTCTGGGCCGCGATCGATTGCGGCCATGCGATCAACCCCCTCGCCGTGACCGGCCAGGTCGAGGGTGCGGTGTGGATGGGCATGGGCCAGGCGCTCAGCGAAGAGACCTGCTATCTGGATGGGCTGCCAGCCCATGCGAGCCTGCTCGAGTACCGCGTGCCGACCATCATCGAGTCTCCGCCCATCGATGTGCAGATCGTCGAGAGTCACGATCCGCTCGGACCATTCGGCGCCAAGGAAGCGAGCGAAGGAGCGCTGGCCAGCTTCGCGCCGGCACTGGTTGCGGCGGTTGCGAACGCGATCGGCATCGACCTCGACGAATTGCCGGCGACTCCCGACCGGGTGGTGGAGGCGCTCATCGCGCGCCGGCGGCGCGCGCGCCTGAAATCCGCGCAGGAGTCGGCGCCGTGACCGCCGCTGCCGGGGCGTTCCGGGTCGTCGAACCCGCGGACGTGGCCGCGGCGACGGCGGCTCACGCAGGCGAGCCCGGCAGCCGCTATCTCGGTGGCGGGACCGATCTGCTGGTGAACCTGCGCCGCGGCCTCGGCACGCCGGCGCTGCTGATCGACCTGCGGGGCATCGCCGAACTCGACGGGCTGGCCTGCATGGCAGGCGGCGCCCGCATCGGCGCCGGCGTCACCCTGGCCCGGATTGCCGCCGATCCGGAGTTTCGGGCCCGTTATCCTGCGCTCTGCGAAGCCGCCGCCGCGGTCGCCGGTCCGGCGCATCGCAACGTCGCGACCGTCGCCGGCAATCTGTGCCTCGATACGCGCTGCATCTATTACAACCAGAGTGAATGGTGGCGGGGCGCGAACGCCTACTGCCTGAAGTATCGCGGCGACGTCTGTCACGTTGCGCCGCAGGGGCGGCATTGCCACGCCGCTTTCTGCGGCGATCTAGCCCCGGCGCTGCTCGTACTCGGCGCCTCGATCGAGGTTGCGGGCCGCGCGGGGCGACGCCGCATGCCGCTCGCCGAACTCTACCGGGACGACGGCCTCGCGCACCTGACGCTCGCCGCGGACGAACTTCTGGTCGCGGCGGAACTGCCCGCGGATCCGCCGCCGTCCGCCTATGCCAAGTTGCGCGTGCGCGGCTCCGTCGATTTCCCGCTGGCCGGCGTCGCGGTGGCCTTGCGTGCCGAGGAGGGAAGACTGAGTATCTTGCGGGTCGCGCTGACCGGCACGAATTCCCGTCCCTTTCTGCTCGACGGCACCGATAACCTGCTCGGCCGGCCGCTCGACGCCACCGTGCTGCGACATCTGGACCGGCTGGTGCAGAAACAGGTCCACCCGATGCGCACGACACTGCTGCAGTCGAATTACCGGCGTGTGGCTGCCGCCGCTCTCGCACGCCACCTGGCCGCTCGCTTGGCGGCGACCCCGGAAGCCGCACGGTGAGTTGCGTCGGCGGATCCGCGGCCGGCACACGTATCTGGAACGCGGACGACGGGCTGCATCTCGATGTCCGCGGTCTCGAATGTCCCCAGCCGCTGGTCGAGGTCCTCCGTACGATCGACGGCGGCGAGCTGACCGCCTTCATCGTGCATCTGGATCAGGAACCGCTGCTGCTGTACCCGGAGCTCGACGATCGCGGCTGGACCCATGAGCTGCTGCCCGTCGATTGCGGCAAGCCGGCCTGCGCCGACGAAGTGCGGTTGCGCCTGACCCGCCTGCATCCGTGATGCTCGCTGCCGGCCTGATCCGGGGCGCGAGCGGCCGCCTGCTGCCGCCATCGGTGCCATTGCGCTTCTTTGCGGTGGCCGTGTTGTCGCATGTCGCGTTCTGGGCAGTGCTGTTCGCCACGGCCGGGCAACTCGCCGGTTTCCGCGGCGGGTTCGCGCCACTGCTTGCCGCCGTCCACCTGTTGACGATCGGCGTGCTGGTGTCCACGGCGATCGGGGCCGCCGTGCAGATTCTTCCGGTGGTGACGCGTCAGCCGCTGGCCGCGGTCTGGCCCATCCGATGCGCATTCTGGCTGCTGCTGCCGGGGCTCGTGCTGCTGGTGATCGGTTTCTACGTGGTTCGTCCGGGCCTGGCGAGCGTCGGTGGCGGCATGGCCGCCGCGGGGGTCGTCCTGTCCGCAGCCGTTCTCGCCGACAGCCTGCGACGGGCGCAGGATCCGCCGATCGTCGTGGCCTATGGCTGGGCTGCGCTCCTTGCCCTGGTCATCACCGCGCTGCTCGGAGTGGCCCTGATCATCGGTTTCCAGTGGAGCGGCGTGGTCGATCGCGGTGCGCTGGCGCTTGCGCACCTGATTCTCGGCGGCTTCGGTGGCATGGGGTTGTTCGCGCTCGGCTTCAGTCACGTCCTCGTGCCGATGTTCACGCTCGCTGCCGTTCCAAACCATCGCCTCGCCTGGACCGGATTTGTTACGGCGACCTTCGCCGTCGCACTCGGTGGCGTTGGTGCCCTCGGCCATTCTCAGGCGTTGCTGTGGGTTGCGGCCGGCTGCGGCCTTGTTGCCGGCGGCATCCATCTGTGGCTGATGCGCCAGGCATTGCGCGACGGCATGCTGCGGCGTCTCGGACTTTCCTTCGTGCTGGTGCGCATGGCCTGGGCATTGTTACCGGCGACACTGGCTGCGGCAGTCATCTGCCTTTCTTTCGAGAATTCCGCCGTTGGGCCCCCACAATTCGGCATCCTGCTGTTCGTGGGCTGGTTGCTGACATTCCTGCTCGGCATCCAGCAGCGGATCCTGCCGATGCTTGTTTCCATGCACGTCGGACCCGGTGCGCGACCGGGACCGGTGTTCGTGGCCGATGGCATTCGGCGCACTTCCCTGCGGTTGCACGTCGGGTGTCACGCACTGGCTCTCGCCGGTATCATCGCCGGCAGTGCCGCGAATCTCGTCCTGCTCGTGCAGACTGGCAGCGCGATCGGCTTCATCGGCGCCCTGGCCTACGCCGTGTTCAGCTTCGATGTATTACGCCGGCTGCAGGTGGACGGTAGCTCAGATGTACTGTCCCGCGTCGACGCGCAGGACTTCCCCGGTGATGGCACGCGCGCCGTCAGACAGCAGGAACAGGACCGCGTAGGCGATGTCGGCGGGCTCGGCGAGTGATGCCAGCACGGCCTCGCGGCCGGCCTGGGCAATGACTTCGGCGGGTAGGCCGCGTGCCATGGCCGTCATCACCATGCCGGGCGCCACCGCATTGACCGTGACGCCGGCCCGGCCGAATTCCCGTGCTGCACTCTTCGTGAGCCCGATCAGGCCCGCCTTCGAGGCTGCGTAATTGCCCTGCCCGAACTTGCCGCGCAGGCCGTTGATGGAGGTGATGTTGACAATGCGGCCGAAGCCCTGGGCCGCCATGCGCGGCCCGATTGCGCGGATCAGGTGAAAGGCGCCGGTCAGGTTGACGGACAGCACGCTCGACCACTCGAGGTCGGACATCCTGGCCAGCGTCCGGTCGCGCGTGATGCCGGCATTGTTGACGAGCAGGGTCGGCGTGCGCGGCAGCGCCGCGACGGCGGCATTGACGGCGGCCGCATCGCTGGCATCGACCTGGCGGTACTCAAAGCGCGTATGCCCGGGCGCGTCGATGTCGAAGGCGCAGACGGTCGCGCCGGCCGCCGCCAGCGCGTCCGCGATCGACTCGCCGATGCCGCGCGCGGCGCCGGTCACGACCGCGAAGTGGCCGCGGAAATCATGGCGCACCGGGCAGGGGTTCATTGACAAGGCCGTTAAAACGGTAATATGGTACCATTATAGTACTTTTGACGCCGGGTGACGTCAAGGCGCCACCGGGGACAGGCTCGGCAATGTTTTCGA
>JAHFSF010000076.1 GCA_023265875.1 Gammaproteobacteria bacterium
CGGCGGCGACGGCATGCAGGAAATAACTCTGGTCCTTGGCGTCGTCCACGGCCCGCAACAGGCGGCCGTGCCGGTCGGTGCGGGCGTAGTGGCCGGTCGCGAATCGTTCGGCCCCGAGACGTCGTGCGTACGCCAGGCACAGCCCGAACTTGATCTCGCGGTTGCAGAGCACATCCGGGTTCGGCGTGCGGCCGGCGCGCAGCTCGGCCAGGAAATGCGCAAACACGCGCTCCCGGTATTCCACCGCGAAGCTCACCTTGTGCAGCGCGATGCCAAGCTCCGTGCAGACGAGACGCGCGTCCTGGTAGTCGGCGGCAGTCGTGCAATAGCCGTCCGCGTCGTCTTCCCAGTTCGCCATGAACAGGCCCTGGACCTCGTGGCCCGCCTCCAGCAGCAGGTGGGCCGCGACGGCGGAGTCGACCCCGCCCGACATTGCGACGATGTGACGGGTCATGGCCGCAGGTGATTCAGCATATCGAGCGGATAGCGCACGCCGCGCAGGTAATCGTCGATGCAGCGCAGCACGAGCGGGCTGCGCAACTCGGCCTGGCGTGCCTGCAGCTGGTCGCGGTCCAGCCAGACGGCGCGGACGATGGCGCGGTCGAGGCGCGCGCCTTCCCGGCGCTCGCCGACGTCGCCGGCAAAGGCGATGCGCAGGACCGTCCGATCGGAAGCGCCGCGCCACAGGTAGAGACCGGTCACGGTCCGCGGCGTGAACGGGTAGCCGGTTTCCTCGATGGTCTCCCGGACCACGGCCTCGGACAGCGATTCGCCGTCCTCGAGGTGACCGGCCGGCTGGTTGAACACGACGCGGCGGGCCGCGCGTTCCTGGACGACCAGGAAGCGGCCGTCGCGCTCGACAACGGCCGCGACCGTGACATCAAGCTTGAGACCCATGCGCGGATTATAACGGCAGGCCCGCATGGCCTCCCGCGGCCGGGCGCTAGAGGTGCTGCTGGCGCGTTTCCGCTTCCGGTTCGCTGGCGATCCAGATGTCGTCGAAGTAGTTCAGGTAGCGCCTCGTGACCACGGGATCATTCATCTCGACGATCCCTTCCCAGCGCGATGCCTGCAGGCGGTAGACCAGCGCACGATCGTCGGCGATCAGGAAGGCGGCCTGGTTATCGCGGCGTTCCGACTTGACGTGCCGGATCTCGATATGACTGGTAATGCGCCGCGCCAGGTGGACGAACTTGCTGCCTTCGTAAACGACTCGCGACGGATCGGCGAGCAATACGCGGACCTTCGCGTAGCTGCGCGACAACACGAGCTTCTTGACGGTCTCGAGGAACTGGGGCTGGTCGTAGACGGCGGGCTCGAGGTCCTGCGTGTACATCGTCAACAGCCGGCGTGCGGCGAGGGCCACCTCCTGCGTGGCGCCACGGACCTCGTCTAGCGTCGCGATGATGGACCGGCTTCCGGTCACGCTCTGCCGCTGGGTCTGCACGGATGTCACTCCACGGCGTGTCTCATCCTCACATGAGGAATGCCCGCCTCGTCGAACACCTTTCCTTCAACACGAAAACCGAGCTTCTCGTAGAAGGGCACGACCTGCACTTGCGCGTGCAGGTACGGCTCGCGGATGCCACGGTGGTAGGCCTCGTGGAGCAGCTGACGCACTATCAGCGTGCCGATGCCCCGGCCCCTCAGCCGGGCAATCACCGCGATCCGGGCGATCTTACCGCCCGGATTCAGGCGCCCAGTGCCAACTGGTTCACGGTTCAGGGTGGCAATCGCGTGGACGCTGACGAGGTCGTCACTATCCCACTCTTCCGATTCAGGCACCGCCTGCTCTTCGATGAAGACCTCGCGGCGGATTTTCTCCAGTGACGGCCGGTCGGTGCTCCAGGTCGTCAGCACGAAGTCGATGTCGTCGTCGCCCATCGCCGGCCTGCTTCAGACCGTCCGCGCAAGCACTTCCGCAAGGCCGACATAGGTCGCCGGCGTCAGCGCCTCGAGACGGCGGCGAGCGTCATCCGGCAAGCCGAGTCCGGCGACGAATGTACGCAGTTCCTGCGGCCCGACGTCCCGCCCGCGCGTGAACTCCTTCAGCCGCTCGTAGGCGCCCTCGATGCCGTTGGCGCGCAGGACGGTCTGGATCGCTTCCGCCAGCACTTCCCAGTGCCGGTCGAGGTCCGACGCGATCCGTTCGACGTCCGGCTCGATCCGTCCGAGGCCACGCAGCGCCGACTTCCAGGCGAGCGCGCTGTGGCCGAGTGCGACGCCGAGGTTGCGCAGCACCGTCGAGTCGCTGAGGTCGCGCTGCCAGCGTGACACCGGCAGCTTGTCGGCGAAGTGGCGCAGCATCGCATTCGCAACGCCGGCATTGCCCTCGGCGTTCTCGAAATCGATCGGGTTGATCTTGTGCGGCATGGTCGATGATCCAACCTCGCCGGCAACGGCGCGTTGCCGCAGGTAGCCCAGCGAGACATAGCCCCACAGGTCGCGGCACAGGTCGATCAGTACGGTGTCCGCGCGCGCGAGCGCGTCACAGTACTCCGCGATCCAGTCGTGCGGCTCGATCTGCGTCGTGTATTCGTTCGGCACGAGCCCGAGGCCCAGGATGAAGCGCCGGGTCTCGGCGCGCCAGTCGGTGGCCGGGCTCGCGACCACATGCGCGTTGAAGTTGCCGACCGCGCCGTTGAACTTGCCGAGCAACTCGACGCGCCCGAGCGCGGAAGCGGCACGACGCAGCCGCGCGGCGAAGTTGGCGGCCTCCTTGCCGAGCGTGGTGGGCGAGGCCGGCTGGCCATGAGTCCGCGACAGCATGGCGAGGCCTGCATGCCGGTCGGCGAGCACTGCGAGTTTGCCCGCGACCTCGTCCAGCAGCGGCAGCAGCACGCCGCGTCGCGCATCGGCGAGCATCAACGCGTAGCTCAGGTTGTTGATGTCCTCCGAGGTGCAGGCGAAATGCACGAATTCCAGCTGGCCGGGCGCGGCACCCGCCGCCCTGAGCTGCTCGCGGACGAAGTATTCGACGGCCTTGACGTCATGGTTCGTTTCCCGCTCGATTTCCTTGACCCTGCGCACGGCGCCGGCGTCCACGCCAGTGCCGAGTTCCTCGAGCCGCGCGGCAAGCGCCACGGGCAGGCCGGACAGCGCGACGAAGCGCCCGGATGCCGCGAGCTGCCGGAACCACGCCGCCTCGATGCGGACGCGATAACCGACCAGGGCAGCCTCGCTGAAAATGGACGCCAGGTCCGCGCATTTGTCGGCATAACGCCCGTCGAGCGGCGACAACGCGTTGAGGCGGTGATCGGTCATGGCGGGGCGCCCGGATGGTAGAATGCCTATGTTACCCGTGAGCAAATCTGACCGCATCGAAAAGGACAGCCTGGGCGAGGTCCGCGTGGCCGCGTCGGCTCTGTGGGGCGCCCAGACGCAGCGGGCGGTCGAGAATTTCCGGATTGGCGACATGTCGATGCCCGGCTCATTCCTGCGCGCGCTGGGCCTGATCAAGTGGGCGGCCGCCCGGTCCAATGGCGAACTGGGCGAACTCCCGCAGCCGCTGGCCAAGGCCATCGCCGCGGCCGCGCTCGAGGTTGCTGAAGGGCTTCATGATGAGCAGTTTCCGGTCGGCGTGATGCAGACCGGCTCGGGCACCAGCACCAACATGAATGCCAACGAGGTGATCGCCAGGATCGCCGGCGCGCAGATTGGCACGACGATTCACCCGAATGACCATGTGAATCGCTGCCAGAGCAGCAACGATGTCATTCCAACCGCCATTCATCTGGCGGCGGCGCTCGAATTGCGCGACACCGTGCTGCCGGCGCTCGCGGGACTCGCACAGGCAATCGGGGACAAGTCCGCCGCCATCGGCGACCAGGTGAAGACGGGGCGGACCCACCTGATGGATGCCCTTCCGGTGACGCTCGGCCAGGAGATGGGCGCGTGGAAATTTCAGGTCGAAGAAGCGGCATCGCGCCTGGCGGCGGTCGCGCCGCGGCTGCACTGGCTTGCGCTGGGTGCGACCGCGGTCGGCACGGGCGTCAACGCCCATCCGGAATTCGCGGCGCGAACCATCGCGCACCTGGCAGCACGCACGGGACTGGCGCTCGCCGCCACACCGAACCGGTTTGCGAGCCTCGCAGCACAGGACACGGCGGTGGAATTATCGGGCCAGTTGCGCGGCGCTGCTGTCGTGTTGCAGAAAATCGCCAACGACCTGCGCTGGATGAATTCGGGGCCGCTGGCCGGGCTCGGCGAGATTTCGCTGCCGGCGCTGCAGCCCGGATCGAGCATCATGCCCGGCAAGGTCAACCCGGTGATTCCCGAGGCGGTTGCGATGGCCGCCACGCAGGTCATCGCAAACGACGTGGCGGTTGCCATGGCCGGCGCTTCCGGCAATTTCCAGCTGAACGTGATGCTGCCGCTGGTCGCGCACGCACTGCTGCAGAGCAGTGAACTGATCGCGGGCGCCGCGCGGGCGCTTGCCGAGCGTGCGATTGCCGGGCTGATGGTCCATGCCGATGCGCTGTCCGCGCCGCTGTCACGCAACCCGATGCTGCTGACGGCGCTGGCCCCCGAGATCGGCTATGACCGTGCAGCGGCAATCGCCCGGCGCGCGGCTGCGGAAGGGCGTGCAATCCTCGACGTGGCGCTGGAAGAGACCGGACTGCCGCGTGCGAAGCTCGCACGCCTGCTCGACCCGTCGCGGCTTGCCCATGGCAAGGATGCCGCCAGTGATGACTGACGGCAGGCCTGCGCTGCATCACCTGCCGGTCGCCGCATTGCGGCAGCAGTTGCGCGAGCGCCTCGCGGCAAAGGCACCCGGTGAGACCGAGCTCCGCCTCGGCGCGATTTCGCGCGCAGCGCTGGAGCGCATACGCGCCTTGTTCCCGCCGCAGCCACTGCGTGCCGCCGTGCTGATTCCGCTCGTGGACCGTGACGAGGGCCTGACCGTGTTGCTGACCCGCCGCGCCAGCAACCTGAAACACCACGCGGGCCAGATCTCGTTTCCAGGCGGCCGGCTCGAGCCCGATGACCGCGATGCCGTTGCCGCAGCGCTGCGCGAAACCGAGGAAGAGATTGGATTGCGCCGGGAATTCATCGAGGTGATCGGACGCCTGCCGGACCACGTCGTCATCAGCGGTTACCGCGTGACGCCCGTCGTCGCACTGGTGCGGCCGGGATTCGAACTGATGCTCGATCCGACCGAAGTGGTCGCGACTTTCGAGGCGCCACTGCGCCATCTGCTGGATCCGGCCACGCATGCGCGCCGCCGGCTCGAGTTCGGGGGCGAGGAATTCGAGACATTCGACCTGCCCTGGGGCGAATACAACATCTGGGGCGCGACTGCGGGCATGCTGCTGACACTCATCGAAGTGTTGGGCGGGGCATCGAGTCATGCCGGTTGAGCGGCTGCTCGAAATCATGGCGCGACTGCGAGACCCCGCCTCGGGTTGTCCCTGGGACCTCCAGCAGGATTTCCGTTCGATTGCGCCGCATACGCTGGAGGAAGCCTACGAGGTTGCCGATGCCATCGAGCGCAACGACCTGCAGGCGCTCCGCGACGAACTCGGCGACCTGCTGTTCCAGG
The DNA here is from genome assembly GCA_023265875.1 of Gammaproteobacteria bacterium. Classification (GTDB taxonomy): domain Bacteria; phylum Pseudomonadota; class Gammaproteobacteria; order Steroidobacterales; family Steroidobacteraceae; genus SCUD01. The sequence continues at coordinate 5,543 of JAHFSF010000076.1, forward strand.
TCGCGTTTCATTCGCAGCTCGCCAGCGAACAGGGCGCCTTTGGCTTCGGCGACGTCGTCGAAGCCATCACCGACAAACTGACGCGTCGTCACCCGCATGTATTCGGAGATGCTGTCGTCGCCGATGCCGACGCACAATCGCGCGTGTGGGAACGGTTGAAGTCCGGGGAGAGGGCGGCGAAGGGGCAGGGCGGCAGCGCCCTGGACGGAATTCCAGCCGCGCTGCCGGCGCTGACGCGCGCGCGCAAGCTCGGCAGCCGCGCGGCTGCGGCCGGCTTCGACTGGCGGGATGCATCCGGCCCGCGCGCCAAGATCGGCGAGGAGCTGGCCGAGCTCGATCAGGTGATCGCTTCCGGCGGGGATGGCCCGCGCCAGGAGGCGGAAATGGGCGACCTGCTGTTTTCGGTCGTCAACCTGGCCCGTCACCTGCGGGTTGATCCGGAGGCGGCATTGCGCCGCGCCAGCGACCGTTTTGCACGCCGCTATGCCCATCTCGAGGCGGCGCTTGCCAGCCGCGGCATCGAACCGGCCCAGGCCGGCGCCGAGCTGCTGGACCGGCTGTGGGAGGCCGCCAAGGCCGATATCCCCTGAGTTTCAGCGGAACGGGCGTTCCGCCCGGCGTTCAGGACGCATTCATCGTGGCTGGCCTAGATTGGCATCGTGTCAATGCAAGGAGGCCCGCCATGTTCCGCAAACTCTCGATCCTCGGTGTTGCCGTCAGTCTCGTTGCCGCGTCCGGCGCTGCCTGGGCCGATCATGACCGCTATGGCAGCGGGTACGAGGAGCGGTCTGACCGTTACGGCGCAAGCGAATACGATTATGCGCAGGTCGTCGACGTCCAGCCGATCCGGCGCCAGGTGCGTGTCAGCGAACCCGTTCGCGAATGCTGGAATGAAACGAGGTACGCCTCGGATGGCCCGTTCTCGTCCAACCACGTCGGCAGCACGCTGCTGGGCGGGCTGATCGGCGGGGTGGTCGGCAATCAGATCGGCAGCGGTCGTGGACGGACCGTGGCACGCGTTGCCGGCGCGATCGCCGGTGGCGCCATCGGCCACCGGGTGTCCCAGAATCGCCTGGGCAGCGACTACCGCAGCGAGCAGGTCACCGAGCGCTGCGAGGTCCGCTACCGGGATAGCTGGGATGAGCGCATCGACGGCTATGACGTGACCTACCAGTACGGCGGTCGCGAACACACGACGCGGATGGCCTACGATCCGGGTGACAGGATACGGGTCAGGGTCGACGTAAGGCCGGTCAGTGACTGATCCAATGCCCGGGCCGCGCCAGCGGCCCGGGTTTTTCAGGTTCCTCTACAATGCACAGATGCCGATGACACGGAGATGCCTGATTGCGACGTCGTGCCTGGGTCTCCTGGCCGGCGCCGTCGCGTTCGCGCCGGTTGAGGCCGCGGATGGGGGTCGCGGCGACGAGCGTTCCATGGCGGACACGGCCATCACGCTCGATGAGGCCGTGGCCCGCGCCGAGCGTCGCCATGACGCGCGCGCGGTTCGGGCGGAAGAAAAACGGCGCGACGATCGCATCGTGTACCGGATCCGGCTGCTCGGCGCCGATGGCCGGGTCTTCGAGGTCACCGTCGACGCGCAATCGGGCCAGGAAATCTGAGGACCGGATGCGCCTCCTGGTCGTCGAGGACGAGCCGGCCTTGCGGGAGACTCTCGCCCAGCAGTTTCGCGCGGCCGGCTTTGCGGTCGACCTGGCGGCCGACGGGATCGAAGGCGAGTTTTCAGGCAGGGAATACCCGGTGGATGTCGCCGTGGTCGACCTCGGCCTTCCGGGCAAGTCCGGTCTCGACGCGATCCGGGCATGGCGCGCAGCCGGCAAGTCATTTCCGGTGCTGATCCTGACGGCGCGCGACAGCTGGCAGGAGAAAGTCGGCGGACTCGATGCCGGCGCCGACGATTACGTCACCAAGCCATTCCGTTTCGAGGAAGTGCTGGCGCGCGTCCAGGCCCTGCTCCGGCGCTCCGGTGGCTGGGCGCAACCGCTGCTGAAGAGCGGCCCGGTTGAGCTGGACACGCGCAGCCAGGAAGTCCGCGTGGCCGGTGGTGCCGTCGAGCTGACGGCCTTCGAATACCGGTTGCTCGAGTACCTGATGCTGCGCGCCGGCCAGGTCGTGTCGAAGACCGAGCTCACGGAAAAACTCTACGAGCAGGATTTCGAGCGCGACAGCAACACCATCGAAGTCTTCATCGGCCGCCTGCGCCGCAAGCTCGACCCCGATGGCGCCCGGCAACCGATCGAGACCCTGCGGGGGCGCGGCTACCGGGTCGCACGCCCCTGACCGTGGCCCGACCATCCCCATCGCTGCAGCTCCGGCTCCTGCTGACGCTGGCACTGCTGCTGATCGCGGCCGCGGTGATCGCGGCCTGGGCGCTCGACGCGCTGTATCGCGACCTCGGGATGCGCGCGCGCAAAGACGTGCTCGATGCACAGGTCGTCGCGCTGATCTCTTCGGCTGACATCGACGCTGATGGGCGCCTGGTTCCGGGGAATCTCGCGGAGCCCCGGCTGGCGACACCGGGATCCGGGCTGTACGCGGAAATACTCGGTTCGCGCGGCAGTTGGCGCTCGCCATCGGCGACCGGCAGCGGCCTGATACTCGAAGCACGGCCCGCGAGCGGCGAACGCGTGTTCGAGGATGCAAGCCTTGCCGACGGCACCCGCGTGCTGGGCTTGTCGCTCGGCATCCGCTGGGAACTCGAGGACGGCAGCAGCCGGGATTTCATCCTGCGTGCCGCGGAAAGCCTCGAGCCCTGGTACCGGGAACTCGCAAGGGTGCGCACCTGGCTCGTGTCCGGCGCCGTGGCCCTCGCGGTGCTGTTGCTGGCGGGACTTGCGGTCGCCATGCGTGTCGCGTTGCAACCGCTGCGGCGCCTCGAATCCGAAATCGCCGACATCGAGGCTGGCCGGCGCGCGATGCTGGGCGCCGGCTGGCCGCGTGAACTTGCGGGCGTCACGGGAAACCTGAACGCGCTGCTTGCCGGTGAGCGCAAGCGCCTCGAGCGCTACCGCACGACGCTGGGCAATCTGGCTCACAGCCTGAAAACGCCGCTCGCCGCGTTGCGCGGACTGCTGGAGCGCGGCCAGACGGACGCCGGGGCGCTGGCGCCGCAGATCGACCGGATGCAGGACATCGTGCAGCACCAACTGAAGCGCGTCGCATTCGGCGGGTCGGGGGCCACGCTGACCGATCTGCCGCTGGCGGGACCACTGGAACAGCTGCGGGGAGCGCTCGCCAAGGTGTATGCGGAAAAGGGCGTGCGCGCGACGCTGGCTGTCGCCTCCGGAATGGCATATCCGATGGAGGCGGGCGATTTCCTCGAGCTGGCCGGCAGCGTCATGGACAACGCCTGGAAGTACTGCAAGGGGACAGTCAGCGTGCGGGCGGCGCCCTGGATGTCGCCGGACTGGCGCCGGCCCGGCCTGCTGCTCGAGATCGAGGACGATGGCCGGGGCATACCCGCTGCCGCGCGGGAGCGCGTCCTGCTGCGCGGGGTGCGCGCGGACGAGAGCGTGAGCGGGCAGGGGATCGGCCTCGCGGTGGCGCGCGAGATCGTCGCGTCCTATTCGGGGTCGCTCGAGATCGGTGACAGCACCCTGGGTGGTACCCGGGTCAATGTCCTCCTGCCGGGCCGCTGATCAATCGGGTCCGCCGAGCTTTTTCATGAACGGCGTGATCAGGTCCATCGGCAGCGGGAACACGATCGTCGAGCTCTTTTCGTTCGTCAGCTCGGTCAGGGTCTGCAGATAACGCAGCTGGATCGCGCGCGGGTCCGCGCCCAGCAGCGCGGCCGCCTCGACCAGTTGCGCCGCAGCCTGTTTCTCGCCCTCGGCATGGATGATCTTGGCGCGCCGCACGCGCTCCGCTTCCGCCTGGCGCGCCATCGCGCGGATCATCGTCTCATCGAGGTCGAGGTGCTTGATCTCGACATGCGAAACCTTGATGCCCCAGGCATCGGTCGACGTGTCGAGGATCCGTTGCAGGTCGACATTCAGCTTTTCGCGCTGCGCGATCATGGTGTCGAGTTCATGCTGGCCCAGCACCGAGCGCAACGTGGTCTGTGAAAGCTGGCTGGTGGCCTCGAATGGATTCGCGACCTGGACGATTGCCTTGCCAGGATCCACGATCCGGAAATACACGACGGCATTGACCTTGACCGAGACGTTGTCGCGCGAGATGACGTCCTGCTTCGGCACGTCCAGCACGATGGTGCGCAGGTCCACGCGGACCATCTGCTGGATCACGGGCACCACGATGATGAGGCCGGGCCCCTTGGCGCCGGTGAAACGACCCAGCGTGAAGATCACGCCGCGTTCGTATTCACGCAGGATGTTGATGGCGCTGAACAGCAGCACCGCGGTCAATACGCCGACTACGCCCCAGAAAATCATGAGTCTTCTCCTGTCATTCGGCGGGCGAAACGAACAGCGTCAGCCCGTCCACGCGGTCGATACGCAGCCGCTGGCCGCTTGCGACCGGTTGCGAGCTGACGGCATTCCACAATTCCCCGTAGATTCGCACCTGGCCCTGGTCCGTGAACGCCGTGACGGCCTCAGCGATGCTGCCGACCAGTTGCTCCGCGCCGGTCGCGACCGGCCGGCGCCGTGCGCGGGCCGCCAGCCAGAGGGTTCCCAGCATGGCGGCGCCGGCAAAGGTGGCGACGCCGCCGACCAGGCTTCGGCTCAGCTCGAAGCCCGGTGCGCTGGTGTCCATCAGCACGATGGAACCGATGACGAAAGCCGCCAGCCCGCCGAGGCCGAGCGCGCCAAAGCTCGGCAGGAACACCTCCGCGATCATCATGCCGAGGCCGAGCAGGACCAGCGCGAGCCCGGCAAAGTTGACCGACAGCACGTGCAGCGCATACAGGCCGAGCAACAGGCAGATCGCGCCGACCACGCCCGGCAGCACGGCACCCGGGCTGTAGCCCTCGAACATCAGCCCGTACAGCCCGATGATCAGCAGGCCGTAGGCGACCATCGGATTGGTCAGCTCCGCGAGCAGCGACGTGCGCCAGTCCATCTCGAAGCGCTCGACGATGAGCCCCGCAGTCCTCAGTGTCCGCGTTTCATGCGGGAGCTTAACTTCGCGCCCGTCGAGCAAGGTCAGCAGCT
>JAHFSF010000077.1 GCA_023265875.1 Gammaproteobacteria bacterium
CGCTGGTCCCGTGCGAAATCACGCGGGATCGTCGCCCGCGTGACGTCAGCGATGGAGAGATCCGAGAAGGCTGCGGCGTCGAGCCGGAATCGCCGGAAATTGGTCGAGAACAGCAGCAGTCCGCCCGCTGCGAGCCGCGCGAGCGTCTTACGGATCAGCGCGACGTGGTCACGTTGCACGTCGAACTCGCGTTGCATGCGCGCGGAATTCGAGAAGGTCGGCGGATCCAGGAATACCAGGTCGTAACGCGCGCCGTCGTCTCCGGCCAGCCATTGCAGGCAGTCGGCCTGCAGGAAACGATGGGCTTCGCCGCGGTAACCATTGATTTCCATGTTCCTGCGCGCCCAGTCGAGATAGGTGCGCGACATGTCGACGCTCGTGGTCGTGCGCGCGCCACCGGCCGCTGCATGCACCGTCGCGGCGCCGGTGTAGCAGAAGAGGTTCAGGAAGCGCTGCTCCTTCGCCGCGTGGCGGATCCGCTCCCGCGTACGACGATGATCGAGGAACAGGCCCGTATCGAGGTAATCGGTGAAGTTGACGAGGAACTTGAGGCCCGCTTCCTCCACGACCACGCGCTCGGCACGGTCGTCGAGCTGCTCATACTGCCGCGTGCCTTTCTGCGGACGCCGCGTGCGCCAGTAGATCGCCTCCGGGGGCAGTCCGGTGACTTCAGCCAGCGTGGACAATGCTTCCTCACGGCGCGCGCGGGCGCGTGTCTTGTCCACGGTGGCGGGCGGCGCGTACTCCTGCACATAGAGCCAGCGTCCGCCCTCGCCCTGCGCATCCGACTGGTACAGGTCGATCGCGAAAGCGTATTCCGGCATGTCGGCGTCGTAGAGCCGGTAGCAGGCGATCGCCTCCTTGCGCGCCCAGCGCGAAAGCTTCGCGATGTTTTTCGAAAGCCGGTTCGCGAACATCCGGGCGCCGGGCCGCGCGCGCGCCGCTTCGGCGTCGATCGGCGGTGGCCGGCCCGGCTCGCAGGGCCGGTCGAACTCGGCCGGCTCGATCCGGATCCGCAGCAGCCGGCATTCGATCGGGCCGTTCATCATCCGGTGCGTGCGACGCGCGTTGATGCCGAGTTCGCGGCCGAGCACCGGGTTGCCGGTCAGCACCGCCGCCTCCCAACCGAGGTATGCCGTGCGCAGGCGTTCGCCGAGCTGCGCATACAGTTCCCGCAGCGCTGCGGTTTCGCCGAGGCGTTCGCCGTACGGCGGATTGGTCGCGATCAGGCCGGTCGGCGCGGCGGCGGCGGGCAGCGCCGCGAGTTCGCAACGCAGGAAAGACACGCGATCCCCAAGCCCGGCGCGGCCGGCATTCGCCCCGGCATCCTGCAACACCACGGGGTCGCGGTCGTAGCCACGGATCCTGCCGGGAGCAAGGCGGTCCAGTACGCGGCGCGACTCCGCCTCCGCGCGCAGCTGGTTCCACACGGGCGCATCGTGCTGCCGCCAGTCCTCGAAGCCGAAACGCCTGCGCGTGAGACCCGGCGCGATGTCGGCCGCAATCAGCGCGGCTTCGATCGGCAGCGTTCCGGAACCGCAGAGCGGATCCACGAATGCCCCGCCCGCCTCCGCGATCGCCGGCCATCCGGAACGCAGCAATATCGCGGCGGCGAGATGCTCCTTCAGCGGCGCGGCGCCCTGCCCGCCGCGGTAACCGCGACGGTGCAGGCTGTCGCCCGCGAGATCGATCGCGACGGCGGCCGCGCCCCGCGCGGCATGCACATTGATTCGCAGGGTCGGTGCGACGCGATCCACCGACGGCCGTTGGCCCGTCTTCTCGCGGAACTGGTCGACGATCGCGTCCTTGACCCGTTGCGCGCCGAATTGCGTGTGGCTGATGCCAGGCACGCTGCCCGAAAAATCGACTGCGAGCGTGTCGGCCACACCCAGGTGTTCCCGCCAATCCACCGTGCGGACCCCGTCATACAGCTCGCGGTCGGTCGCGACGGGAAACTTGGCCAGCTGCCACAGGACGCGCAGGCCGACGCGCGACCACAGGCAGGCGCGGTAAGCCTGTGCGAGCGTCGCCTGGCCGCCGGCGCCGCCCTGCGCCTCGTGCAGCTCCGCGATCCCGAGCGCCGCGAGCTCCGCCAGCAGCAGGTCGGTCGTGCCGGGCGCCGCGGTCACGAACAGGGAATTCGCATTCATCGGCGATCGAGCTCGACGAGCTGCAGGCTGGCCGTCGGCCGCTCCAGGGCGCGCAGCAGGATGCGATAGATATCCTGATTGAATTCGGCGGGGCGCCGTTCAAGATCCGCAAGTTCAACGGCGCCCTGCGCCGTACCCAGGTGGCACCAACGGTCGAAGACGTGAATTTCCTCGATCCCGCGCCAGTCGCGTTCGCGGATGCCGATGCGTCCCGCGAACGGCCAGTCCCGGCGTTTCAGCCGCGCCAGTGCCATGCGCACCCGCAGCGCGTGCACGGCGGCAGCTTCGCGGCCGGCGCAGGCGCCGCGGCAACGGCCGAGCTGGAAGCCGATGCAGGAACCGGTGCCCGATTCGAGCCCGAGCCGTTTCGCACAAAGCTCCTGGTCGCGCACGATGCCGGCCAGCGCGCGCTCGGCATCCGCCCGGTTGCGGAAGGCCCCGTACCCGTCGCCCGGATCCATTGCCGGATCCGATTCCTCGATCGTCGCGCACGGGCCACCGGTGTCATCGCCGAGCCGGATGGTCCAGAGTCCCGGGCTCGCGCGCAGCCGCCGGTTCAGCAGCGGCCGGCGCTCTTTGACCAGGCGCGACTCCAGCAGCAGCGCACCGAACTCGCCTGCCGTCTCGATCCAGTCGACACGCCGCACCAGCCGCGAGAGTTCCAGCTCGCGGCGCGAACGCCGGTCGGCGGCGAAATGACCCAGCACTCGCGCCTGGATGTTCTTCGCCTTACCGACATAGAGCAGCGCGTCACCCTCTCCATGCAGCAGGTACACGCCGGGGCCTTCGGGAAGATCTTCGACCAGGCCGGCGTCGAGCTGCGGCGGCAGGCGGGGCGCCTGCAGCAGCCTGTCCACGATGGCCGCGAGTTCATCGGCCGGCCAGCGGTCGCGTGCAATGCGCAGGAACTCCGCCAGCACCTGCGCATCGCCGAGCGCACGATGCCTGGCGGCGCAATGGATGCCGTAGCGCTCCATGACGGCATCGAGGTTGTGGCCGCGCAGCTCGGGCGTCAACGCGCGCGACAGGCGCACCGTGCAGAGCACGGACGCGCGATAGCTGCGGTTCAGCCGCCGGAACTCGCTGCGCAGGAATCCGTAGTCGAAGCGCGCGTTGTGGGCGACGAACAACCGTCCTTCCAGCCGCGCGAGCAGCTCGTCGCACACTTCGGCGAATGGCGGCGCCTCGGCAACCATTCCGTCGCTGATTCCCGTGAACTGCTGGATCACCCAGGGAATGCGCACGCCGGGATTGACCAGCGTCGAGTACTCCTCGACCACGCGGCCGCTGGCGAGCAGCACGATGCCGGCCTCGATGACCCGGTCGTGCAGGGCATTGCCGCCCGTTGTCTCGAGGTCGACGCAGGCAATGGCGCCCGCGAGCGGCGCGTCAGTCGGCGGCGCCGTCAAGCGTCAGCAGCGGGTGGTAGAGGTCGGGGCGCCGGTCGCGGAACACGCCCCAGGCGTGGCGGTAACGGCGGATGGCGTCGAGATCGAAGGTCGCCGTCAGTATCTGCTCGCTGTGATCGTCGGCCTGCGCGACGACCTCCCCGGTATGGTCCGCGATGAAGGAATGGCCGTAGAAGGTCACCTCGACCTTCTCACCGCGTTCCCTGCCGATGCGGTTCGAGGCCACCAGCGGCATCACGTTGGCCGCCGCGTGGCCTTGCATCGTGCGCTGCCAGTGCCAGCGCGAATCCAGCGTTGCATCCTGCGGCTCGGAGCCGATCGCGGTCGGGTAGAACAGGATCTCGGCCCCGGCGAGCGCCATTGCCCGCGCCGCCTCCGGAAACCACTGGTCCCAGCAGACGGCGACGCCCAGCGTGCCGAAGCGAGTCTTCCAGGCCTTGAACCCGGTGTCGCCCGGCGAGAAATAGAACTTCTCGTGATATCCGGGGCTCTCCGGAATGTGCGACTTGCGGTAAATCCCGAGCAGGCTGCCGTCCGCGTCCACCATCGCGAGCGTGTTGAAGTACGCATTCTGCGCACGCTCGAAGACCGACAGCGGCAGCACGACGCCGAGTTCCGCGGCGACCCGCGACAGGCGCGAGATGGCCGGATTCTCCGCGATCGGCCGCGCCAGTTCGAAGTGCTGCGCCAGGTGGTCCTTGCAGAAGTACGGCGACTCGAACAGCTCCTGGATCAGGATCACGTTGGCGCCGCGGCGCGCCGCCTCGCGGACCAGCCGCTCGGCATTCGCGATGTTTGCCGCGCGATCCGATCCGCAGGCCATCTGCGTGGCGGCGACGGTGACTTTCATGACAGGTCGATCCAGGTCGTCTTCAGTTCCGTGTACTTGTCCATCGCATGCAGCGACTTGTCGCGGCCGTTGCCGGACTGCTTGAAGCCGCCGAATGGCACGGTGATGTCGTCTCCATCGTAGCAATTGACGTAGACCGTGCCGGCGCGAAGCGCCTTGGCGACCCGGTGCGCCGTCGTGATGTCGCGGCTCCAGACGGCCGCGGCCAGGCCGTAGCTGACATCGTTGGCGATCCTGACCGCCTCGTCGACGTCCTTGAAGGTGATCGTCGAAAGCACCGGCCCGAAGATTTCCTCGCGCGCGATCTTCATGTCCATCGTGACGCCGTCGAATACTGTCGGTTCGACGAAATAGCCGCCGGTCTCCTCGCGCACGCGCTGCCCGCCGGAACGGAGCCGTGCGCCGCCCCTGCGGCCGGACTCGATGAACCCGAGCACGGTGTCGAGCTGGGTGCGGTCGACGATCGCACCGAGTCTGGTCGCCGGATCGAGCGGATCGCCTGGCGCCATGGCCCGGCCGATCTGGACGATCTTCTCGAGCATGGCGTCGCGGATGGACTCGTGCACGACGAGGCGGGAAGCCGCCGAGCACATCTCGCCCTGGTTGAAGAAGATTCCCGCGGCCGCCGCATTGGCCGCGCGCTCGAGGTCCGCGACGTCCGCCATGACCACATTCGGCGACTTGCCGCCGCATTCCAGCCAGACGCGCTTCATGTTCGAGCGGCCCGAGTACTCGAGCATGCGCTTGCCGATTCGCGTCGAGCCCGTGAATGCGACGCAATCCACGTCCATATGCAATGCCAGCGCCTCGCCCGCCGTGTGCCCGAATCCCGGCACGACATTCAGCACGCCCGCGGGCAAGCCCGCCTCGATGCCGAGTTCGGCGACCCGCAACGCCGTCAACGGCGATTTCTCCGAGGGCTTCAGCACGACGGAATTGCCGGTCGCGAGCGCGGGACCGAGCTTCCACGAGGCCATCAGCAGCGGGAAATTCCACGGCACGATCGCGCCGACCACGCCCGCCGGTTCACGCGTGACCAGCGCAAGCGCGTCGTGCTGCGTCGGCGCAATCTGGTCGTAGACCTTGTCGATCGCCTCGGCGAACCAGGCAATCGAGCGCGCCGCCGCCGGGATGTCGATATTGAGCGAATCCGTGATCGGCTTGCCCATGTCGAGCGTCTCGGTGAGCGCCAGCTCGTCGCGGTGCTCGCGGATCAGTTCCGAGAAGCGCAGCAGCACTTTCTTGCGCGCGGCCGGCGCCATCCTCGACCAGTGACCTGCCTCGAAGGCGCGCCGCGCGCCTGCTACCGCAAGGTCCACGTCCGCGGCAGCGCAGGAGGCGACCTGTGTGAGCGACTTGCCGGTCGCCGGATTGACGCATTCAAATGTCTCGCCGGAAATGGCTGGCCGGTAACGGCCATCGATGAACGCCTCCGTCCGCAGCGCCACTGTCGCTGCTCGCGCGTGCCAATTGAGCGATTCCTGTTTTCGACCCATGAGATTCGCGCTCCGGTTCAAAGTGTCGGGGGGCTCGAGGCGCTGATGATCTCACAGCGATCCCGGCCGCGATTGCGGAAACGGTGCGGGATTGCGCTCGAGAAATAGAACGCGTCGCCCGGCCCCAGCACCTCGGTCTGGCCGCCCACGGTCAGTTCGATCCGCCCGGCGACGACGATGCCTCCTTCTTCGCCTGCGTGGCTCAGCATCTCTGAGCCCGTGTCCGCGCCCGCTGCATAGACTTCATGCAGGATCGCCATGCGGCGCCTCCGCCGGATCCATCGTGAAGAATTCGGCCAGGCCCATCGGCAGTCCGTCCAGTACATTTTTCAGCGAGGCCACGGATGGACTGACCCGGCCCTGCTCGATCAGCGAAATCATGCCGTTGGTCACGCCGGTGCGTTTCGCCAGTTCGCGTTGCGACGGGCCATGCATCAAGCGCACGGCCTTCAGGCGGACGCTGACGTCATTGTTCATCGCGATCTGCACCACGTGTCTATGATATTAAACGGATCTTGCGTAATATCGCGCCCGCATCGGAGAAGTGTCAATTTTCCTCATCATGAAGAGCCACCGGAGCAAGCGATCATGAGCTCGCCGAAGACCGACCGCGCCGCACTCGAGGCGTTCTGGATGCCGTTTACGGCCAATCGCCAGTTCAAGGCGGCGCCGCGCCTGCTGTCGCGCGCCCAGGGCATGCATTACTGGACACCCGACGGGCGGAAGGTCATCGACGGCGCCGCCGGGCTCTGGTGCGTGAACGCCGGCCACGGCCGGCGCGAGATCACCGAGGCAGTCGCCGCGCAGATTGCCGAGATGGATTACGCGCCCCCGTTCCAGATGGGGCATCCACTCGCCTTCGAACTCGCGAATGCGCTGATCGAGATCGCGCCGAAGGGAATCGACCACGTGTTCTTCACGAATTCCGGCTCGGAGTCCGTAGACACGGCGCTCAAGATTGCGCTCGCCTGGCACCGCGTGCGCGGCGAAGCCTCGCGCACGCGCCTGATCGGGCGCGAGCGCGGTTATCACGGCGTAGGCTTCGGTGGAATTTCTGTCGGCGGCATGGTCAACAACCGCAAGTACTTCGGTTCGCTGCTGCCCGGGGTCGATCACCTGCGCCACACGCACGACCCGGAGCGCAACGCGTACTCGCGCGGCCTGCCGGCCCATGGCGCTGAACTGGCCGACGACCTTGAACGCCTGGTCGCGCTGCATGACGCGTCGACCATCGCCGCCGTCATCGTCGAACCGATTGCCGGTTCCACCGGCGTGTTGCTGCCGCCGAAGGGCTACCTGCAGAGGCTGCGTGAACTCTGCACGAAGCATGGGATCCTGCTGATCTTCGACGAAGTCATCACCGGTTTCGGGCGCACTGGATCGGCCTTCGCCGCGCAGGAGTTCGGCGTGGTGCCGGATCTGATCACCTGCGCGAAGGGGCTGACCAATGGCGCGATACCGATGGGTGCCGTGCTGGTGCGCCGCGAAATCTACGACGCGTTCATGAGCGGGCCGGAACAGTCGATCGAGCTGTTTCACGGTTATACGTACTCGGCCCACCCGGTGGCCTGCGCGGCCGGCCTCGCGACGCAACGCATCTACCGCCAGGGCCTGTTCGAGCACGCCCGTTCATTGGCGCCCTGCTGGAGCGATGCGGTGCACGCACTGAAGGGGCGCCCGCACGTCGTCGATCTGCGCGCCTATGGCCTGGTCGCAGGCATCGAGCTGGAGCCACGCGCAGGCGCGCCCGGCGCGCGCGGATATGAGGCACTGGTACGGGCATTCGAAAGCGGGCTCTTGATCCGGACCACCGGCGACACGATTGCGCTTTCGCCGCCGCTCATCCTGGAGCGCGCGGACGTGGACCAGATTTTCGAAACGCTCGCCGCTGTAATCGACCGTATCGCATGAGAAGAGGGTATTTCCCGCCGCATGAGCGGATTGATCGCAAGGCATGCTGGACGCGTACTGGGCGCGGCAGGGCGACATCTTGTAGTTGATCCAGCTCTGCGCGAGGATGCGTCATTGCATGCGCGGGTTCAGGCGTGCCATCCATCGTGGAGGAGTCCATCGTGATGAATCGACCCATAGCAGCATGGCACGTGGCGCTCGCTGCCATACTTTCGTTCCCGTTCAATTTGCATGCCCAGGAAGGGAAGACGACCGCCCAGACAGGCTTCGGCCTCGGTGAAGTGATCGTTACCGCCCAGAAACGCGAGCAGTTGCTGCAGGACGTGCCGTTGTCGGTATCGGCATTTTCGGGCGAGTTCCTGGAGCAAGGCCATCTCGGCGACATCCGCGGCCTGGTGGATTTCACGCCTGGTTTCGCCGGCCGCACCGAGGACGGCTTCACCGACGCGCTGGCGATGCGCGGCATCTCGACCAACGATTTCGGCATCGGCGGCGACCCATCGGTCGCCATGTTCATCGATGGCGTCTGGGCAGGCCGCACCGGAGGCGTGCTGACCGCCTTCTATGACATCGAGCGGGCGGAAGTGGTCAAGGGTCCCCAGGCGACCCTGTTCGGACGGAACGCCATCGCCGGAGCAGTAAGCATCATCACCAACAAGCCGGTGGACCAGTTTGAGGCCGCTGCCGAATTGACGGTGGCTGACTTCGATCAATTCGAGGCGACCGGCACGATCAACCTGCCGCTGAACGATCGATGGTATCTCCGCGGCAGCGTGTACGGCTTGAGCAACGCTGGATTCCTCAGGAACACGCAGGGTGGGGATGACCTTGGCTTCCATGACATCGCATCCACCCGACTGGCGCTGCGTTATGCGGGAGACGCGACTGACGCCGTATTTACGGTGTCCTACGAAGACCGCAACCAGGATCCTTCCGTGTACTGGGTACCCGCAGCCGGCCTGCCCAAAGATCGGGTTGCGACTGACCTCGGCAACAGGGGTTTTGACAATTCCCAGATCTTCGAAGCCCGCGCGAACATCGAATGGTCGCTGGACAACGATTACACCGTGACGTCGATTACGGGTTACAAGAACTTCGACTTCGACTACCTGGAGGACTACGACGGCGGTCCGACCCAGGTGAATGATTACCACCAATTGAACAAGGTCGAGTATCTGAGTCAGGAACTTCGCCTCAGCTCGCCCGCCGACGCCAAAGTGGTCTGGTTCGCCGGCGTCAGCGCGTACCAGGAAAGCATCGATGGCTTCTTTGAATTCATCTACACCGAGGATGACCTTTGCCGCGCCGTCGGCATCACCGATGCGCCTGACTTCGAGGGGCCTGTTGCCGGGTGTGACGATCCCAACTTCGAGACCTACTGGGGCGCCGACATTGACCCGGCCGACCTGCTGGCGAACAAGGCGGAACAGAGCTATGTCAACGTGGACAGTCAGGGTTGGGCGGTATACGGCGACTTCACTTTCAACCTAAGCGAGAATCTCGAACTGACCGCCGGCGTCCGTTATACGTATGACCAGAAAAAGATGCGGAGCAGCGTCCTCGACAGCGGCGGCGCGCTCGGCAACAACTTCAATTACGAGTTTTTCACCGATGGTTTTGTCGGCGACAAGGCCAATTGGAGTGAAATCACGCCGCGCCTGTCGCTGAATTACCATGCAAGCGAAGACGCAAACGTTTATTTTACCGCGGCCAGAGGTTACAAGGCCGGCGGTTTTGCCACCTTCGGCTTCGACCTGCATGACGGTGAAGTGGGCGATGACGGCGCCGCGCCGCCGGGCACCACGCCGAAGGAGTTCGATCCCGAGCAGGTCGACAGTTTCGAAATCGGCGCGAAGACGCGCCTGCTGGACAACCGCCTGCAGCTGAACACGTCGCTCTTCTATTACACCTACAGCGATCTGCAACTGGTCTATTTCGACACCGGTTCTTCGCTGGTGGCGAATGTGGGCAAGGCCGAGGGCCAGGGTCTCGAAGCCGACCTGCAGTGGGTCCCGAACGCGAACTGGGATGTGAACTTGGGTCTGTCGCTGCTCGATACCAGGATCACCGACGCGGCCGATATCGAGGCGCTGGGGGCCTGCAGCGACTGCAAAGGCAACGACCTGGCATTTGCACCCCGGGTCAGCACGTCCGCCATCGTCACCTACAAGCGTCCGCTGGCCACCGGCGAAATATTCTTCACGACCGAGCACGTGTACCGGGACAAGATGTTCGGCGGCCCGGATAACATCGAAGATGCGGCTGTCGACAGCTGGAACGAGGTCAATTTCCGCTTCGGTTTCCGCAGTGACGACGATTGGCGGGTCACGTTATGGGTCGAAAACGCCTTCGACGAACAGTATTTCGAGCGCGGCTGGGAGAACGCCGATCCGAACAATCAGTTTGGCTATGGCCTGCTCAATGAACGGGTGTGGCCGTCCAGGCCGCGAACCGTGGGCATGACCTTCGGCAGGAGGTGGAAGTAGAGATCAGCCGTCGGGGCAGCCGGCGCGGACTAGGCGTCCGGCCCCGGCCCGAAGGCCCTTCATGCGATGAGCGGCAACACCTTGAATAGCGCGGTGTATCCGCGATGCAACGTCACTTCAATGCACAATTACCGGGTGCGCGAGATCCGCGGCGCACCGGCGTGGCTCGTCTGCAACAGCCGATCAAGCCGGCTTTGAAACTTCGAAGATGGCGTACCGCGTGCGCGCGGGTTCAACCGTTTCCCAGGTGCCGCTGAATCCGGCCGGGATGACCCAGGCATCCCCGGCGTTGAAGTGCCATCGCCGCCCAT
>JAHFSF010000078.1 GCA_023265875.1 Gammaproteobacteria bacterium
CCGAGTTCCACCTGGCCTTCGCCTGCTCGTAGCTGGGAAATTCCAGGATGACGAAGCGGTCCCCCCGACAGGCACCGTCCAACACCTCGGTTTTCCCGCCACGCGCCAGGAAGCGCCCGCCGTGCGCAGCGATCGAGATCGGACTCTGCTTCACGTATTCCTTGTAGACGTCCGGGTCGAGGACCTTGACGTTCGCGATCACATAGGCGCTCATTCGTCCGCTGCCATCGCGTCCAATACAAGGCGAGTCATGTCATCGAGGCCGGTCTCGCGCTGCTCGGTGCTCATGCCGCCAGGCCGATCGAACTTGTCACTCACCGCCAAAACCGCCAGCGCCTGGATGCCGAGTTCCCCGGCCATGCCATAGAGTCCCGCCGTTTCCATTTCGATCGCCAGGAATCCAAGGCGGGCAAGCGTCTTCCTCAATTCCGGGTCGGGGTGATAGAAGTGGTCGCTGGAAAATACGTTGCCGACGTTCACCGCCTGCTTGCGTTCACGGGCCGTGCGCATGAGCCGCTCGAGCAGCGGCCAGCTCGCGGTCGCCGGGAAGTCGTAGTCGCGAAAGCGGATGCGGTTGACTCGCGAGTCCGTGCCGGCACCGATCGCCACGACGATGCTGCCGAGGTCAAGCTCGGGTGCGATCGCGCCGCAGGTGCCGAGGCGCACGAATCGCCGCACGCCGTGATGCCGGGCGAGTTCAGTCGCGTAGATGAGCATCGAGGGGATGCCCATCCCGGTTCCCATCACCGACACGCGCATCCCGCGCCAGCCACCCGTGAAGCCCAGCATGTTCCGCACATCGGTAACTTCGACCGCGTCGTCGAGCAGCGTGGAGGCAATGTGCTGGGCGCGACAGGGGTCGCCGGGCAACAGGACGGTGTCCGCGAAGGCTCCCGGATCGGCGTTGATGTGCGCGGAACCCATCAAACGCCGGCGCCTACATCAGCCCGGCATTGCGCTTCTTTTCGCGCTTTGCGGCCCGCTTTTCCTCCAGCGTGCGCTGTGGCTTCTTCTTGGCTTCCCGTTTCTTGTCCAGGCCCTTGCTCATGACATCCTCCTCTCCATGCCCCGCATGGTTGCGCCCTCGACTTTACTGCGGCAATCGCATTGATTGCCAGCTTTGCAGCCGCCAGCGACCGCCGCTCTTGACATAGACGGCCAGGTATCGGAGCTGCAGATCAAGGCGGTTATCTGCCGCCATGACCTGGAAGCGTCCGCGGCCGCGAACGAGTGCCGACCGGTCGCCAAGCAGGACGGCCTGTCGCTCGATCGGTTCGATCGTCAGATAACGGGTCCGGCCACTGGCGATGGAATCGAGGAACTGTTGCCGGCTTTCAACCTTGCCGGTCGAGTGGGCGTACTGCAGATCATCCGCGACCAAGTCCCCCAGTAGCGTGGCATCCGCCTGCACCATCGCGCCAAACCGCGCATCCTCGGCCGCCAGCACCACGGCACCAGCATCCGCTGCGATGGCACGACGCTCGAATGCCAGCATGGAGCTCTTGTTGGCCCTATCGCTGACCGCGACGACCATCCGGTGCGCGGCGTCCTCGCGGTACTCGATCCGCCGGGGATGGTCATGAGCGGGATTCTCGAAAATCAGGAGGCCGGCGCCGCATGCCGTCAGCCGGAACGCGACCGGCAATTCATCGTGGCTGAGCTTCGCCATGTAGAAGACCTCACCCGCCATTTCAACGAGTCGCAGCGCCTCGATCTCGTTGACCGCCGCATCCGATCCGGTCTCGTTCGACCCGGACCCTTCGAACGTCTGCGGGCTCGTTTCCGTCCACGACTCATGTACGGTAGATTTGTCGTCGCCAGAAATCCAGTCGCCCAATATCCAGCGTGCGGCTTCAAGTGACTGGCACGGTGATGCCGCGGTCAGTGCAGGCCAAAGCATGATCGCGATGATTGCCGTGTGGCGTGCGATTCTATTCACGCTGAAGCTCCTTCATACCAGCGCTTGCGCGAGCTGCGGCGTACCCGCGCCATCAGCCCGAACAGCGAGACCATGTCCGGGACAGACGAATCGCCTTGATAACCGCGGTACAGCGTAACCACATTGACGGCAATGCGCTCCGGTTCCAGCCAGTGCCGGAATTCGCCGAGCGCGATGTCGAGCGCCGTCTGTTCAGCCGGCATCCCCGCATCGAAACGAATCCGCACTTCGCGATCAAGAAAACGCAGATATTCCTGGACGCGGCGGACGCCCGTGGCGTCCGTGATCGGCCCGTGTCCAGGCACGATGTATTCCGCGCCGAACGACAGGATCCGTTCGCAGGCTGCAAGCCAGTTGTCGACCGATCCGGACCACATCACCGGCGTACTGTCGATGAACAGCAGGTCGCCGGTATAGACCACGCGCTCACCGGGCAGCCACACCAGCGTATCGCCTTCCGTATGGGCCGGTCCCAGCATGTGCAGTTCCACGGCCTTGTCGCCAACCCTCAGGTCGAGCCGCTTGTCGAAGGTCCGTGTCGGTGCCCGGCCGCGGGCCCTGGAAAAATCGAATGGCGCGAAGACCTTGGCAAAATGCTCTCCCGCCTCGCCCAGCGCGCCGGTCGCACCAGCGGCCTTCAGCTTTGCCAGTGCCGCCGGCGGCAATTCCATCATTTCCCGCCCAGCCGCGTTCGATGCGATGACCTCGGCATTCGGAACGAGTGCGTTGCCATGCGTGTGGTCGCCATTCGCGTGCGTGTTAACGAGCGTGCCGATTTCGCCGGGAGCGATGCCGGTCGCATCTTCGATGGCCTTCAACATGCCTGCGGTGAGTGGCTCGTCGAACAGCGTATCCACCAGCATTGACGTCTCACCATCGCGAATGAAACCCGCGTTCGACCAGCCCCAGCCGCCATCCGGCTGCATCCAGGCATACAGGTCGTTGCCGAGTTCCTCAAGACCGCAACGGAAGGGACGCTTCCTCATGAGCGCCCTGCCCCACCGCCGCATGTGACGCTATTGGCCAGTACGCCGATCGGCGGGATCTCGAGCTCGACCAGGTCACCGTCTTCCAGGAATCGCAGGTGCTCGAGCCCGCAGCCATTGCCGACCGTGCCACTGCCGAGGATTTCGCCGGGATGCAATGTTTCACCCTCGCTCACATAGGCGATCAGGTCCTCGAATTTCCAGTACATGTCGCGCGAGTTGCCACGCGATCGTTCTACTCCGTTGACGCGCACGATCATGTCGAGCGCATAGGGATCCGGGATCTCGTCGGCGGTCACGATGCAGGGGCCGAAGGCATTGGCGCCGTCGAAATCCTTGCCCTTGGCCGGCCCGAGACCACCCGGCATCTCGGTCCCCTGCGTGTCACGCGCGCTGAAGTCGTTGAAGATCGTGTAGCCGAAGACATGATCCACCGCGCGATCACGCGGAATGTCGACGCCGGCGATCCCGATGATGCAGGCCAGCTCGCATTCGTAGTCCATCAGCCGGCTGTATGACGGCCAGTGGATCTCATCGCCGGGGCCGCTGATCGAGAAGCGGTTGGCCTTGTAGTACAGCGGGCGTTCGTACCAGACGGGTGGCGGCCGGTAGGCCGCGGCCTGGGCCAGCAGTGCGCTGCGCTCTTCCACGGAGGTAGCGCGCGACGCGCGCGTGCGGAACGAGGCGTTGAATGCCTGGATGACGTGCTTTTCAAAGCACATGAAATCGCGGATCTGCGGTGGGCACGGCAAGGGAGCCAGGAGGGAGTACGTTCCAGCGCGCACGATGCCCTGTCCAGGCTTGCCCGTCATCAGCCTTCTCGCCTGTTCCCAGGCTTGCGGGCCGGCCCCGATCAGTGACTGCATCGAGGCGAATGCGGGGACACCATTGCTGGCGACCGACAGGTCCAGCGCCGCGCCGTCATCCAGCAGGCCACCCAGCGTGGACGCGCCGCCGGCGGTGCAAAATGTCACCAAGCGCATCGGTCGCCACCTCCCCGCAGCCAGCAAACAATCAAGCCCCGGCCCGTTGCCAGGCCGGGGCTTAAGTCATGCAGCCATCAGAAGCGCAGCGTCGCCTGCAGCGCCACCGTGCGGCCCGGCTCCACAAAGCGCCAAGCGCTGAACGCACCAAAGGTGCGGCCTGCGAGTGGTGTGTCATTGCCGTAGGGCAGGATCTTCTCGTCCGTCACATTCTTGCCGATCAGCGAGACATCCCAGGAACCATCGGCGTCGCTGATACCAATGCGGTTATTGATCTTGACGTAGGAATCCTGTTTCTGTTTTGGATCGAGCGTGGGCGCCACGAAGTATTCCCCGGTGTAGTACAGGTCGGTCCCGAAGTGCAGGACCAGGCTCGAACCGATCAGCCGCTGGTAGGAAGTGCCAATCGTCGCGACCCAGGGCGCGACGAATTCATTCGTCTTGCCGTCGTAGCTGCAGTTGGGATTGGTGGCCGAGATCGGCGGCTGGCCGAACGGGCACTGGCCGATGTAGTCCGTGAACTCGAAGTCCGTGTAGGCGATGCTGCTGAATACCAGCAGGTTCGAAGTCGCCTGCCAGCGCATATCCATCTCGAGACCCTTGATCTCGGCCTCGCCGGCATTCTTGACGTTGAAACCCAGCACGCCGTCGAAGGTGCTGACCTGCAGGTCCTTGAACTTGGTCATGTAAACCGCGGCATTCAGTTCGAACGAACCACCGAGGCGCAGCTTCGCACCCACTTCGAAGTTATCCGATGTCTCTTCATTGAACTCGAAGCTGCCGATACCGGTCACCGGCGTGCAGCCAGCCGGAACGCCGGGCGCCGTGCAGGGAATCGCCGGTGGTGCCGTCGGGTTGTTGGAGCGCGCGTCGAAACCGCCTGACTTTGAACCCTGGCTCAAGCCCGCATACAGCATTGTGTCGTCGTTGGGCTGCCATTCAAAGGTGAGCGAGGGCAGCAACTTGCTCTCGTCGCGGCTGCCGGAAAGGTCGTGTGGCCGCGCATTGAATACGGCCCGGTAAACAATCGGCGCCAGCACGGCCTGCGCCCCGGTCAGCGGATCACCATTGATGTCGGTGACGGTGAAGACTCGCGACGCATCCTTCCGGTCATTGGTGTAGCGCAGGCCAAAGGTCGAGCGAAATTCGTCAGACATGTTCCAGGTGACCTGCGCGAATGCCGCATAACTGTCCGCACTCTGCGAGAACACGCGTGGCGTGCCGGTGTTTGCGACCATCGTGCCGGAGATCCCGCAAAGAGGAGCGAACGGAGGCTGTGGAGAAAACGGTGGCACGGAGCCAGGCAGGCAAAACGCGGGATTACCGTTCAACAGCGGCACCAGCACGCTGTTGGACGCAACCTGGATGGTATCGCCGAAATCCAGATCCGAGGTTTCGTAGTAACCACCCAGGATGTACTCGAACTTGCCCCCGGTCGGCGAGGTCAGCCGCAGCTCCTGGCTGCTCTGCTCGAATTCCTCCGCCATCGGCACGTTGAATACATTGCCGCCAGTGAAGTCACAGTCGCACAGTTCGTCAAACGAATACTTCGAGTGCGCCGTGATCGAAGTCACCGTGTTCTCGCCGGCCTGCCAGTCAACCTGCAGCACATACTCGTCCGTGTCATTGTTGCTGAAGTCGCCGTTTGACGACCGCACATAGTCCGATGTGTTGTTCAGCACGCTGATATCCTGTCCGAGCGCGCGCAGGATCTGCGAATACGTCAATCCGGTGAATGGCCCGGCCACTGCAGGCAATTCCTGGTCGATCTCGATCTGCCGGCCAACGACGTCGAATTTGCCGTGCTCCGCCTTGAACGAGGCGGTCACGCTGTCCGTCACGTCAAACTCGAGCCACGCGCGAACCGTTGTTTCCTCGCGGCTCGGCTCGTCGGTGGACAGCGTCGCATTCCGAAGATGACCATCGATTTCGCGGTAGCGGGCAGCGAGCCTGCCGCGGAAACGGTCGGAGAACGGCCCGGAAAGGAAAGCAGAAATTTCCTGTTCGTTGTTGCTGTCTTCGTACAAGGCCGAGACCATCCCCTCAAATTCCTTCGTCGGCCGCGCGGTCGTGATGTTGAGCGCGCCGCCGACGCTGTTCTTGCCGAACAGGATCGACTGCGGCCCGCGCAGGACCTCGACTCGCTCCAGATCCAGGAACGGGGCTCGGGTCTGCTGCGGCCGGCCGTGATAGACGCCATCCACGTAGGTGCCGACCGACTGCTCGAATCCGGGGTTGACACCGGAGAAGATGCCGCGGATCGAGATGTTGTTACCGATCGCCGTCTCGGTCATGAACAGGGTCGGGACATAGTTCTTGAGGTCCTCGATCTTCATGATCCCGGCTTCGTCAATCTTCGTACCCGACACGGCGCTGACGGCAATCGGGACGTCCTGCAGGGACTCGGCGCGCTTCTGCGCGGTCACGATGATCTCGCCCAGTATCGTCGAACTTTGCTGGGCCGTGGCGGCGGCACTGGCCAGCGCCAGCATCACGGCTGCGGCAATCGCGGACTGACGGGTGCGATGGTCAGACATGTCGGGCTCCCCTTGCGGGAGCCATGCTGGTCATTGGTGACAAACGAACAGGGCTCCCTATCGTTTGTTGTGCGCAAGCGTATCACTTGCCCGCAAACCCGCAAGATACCGGGGCAATCGGCGCTTCGGGAGCCATGCGATAGCTTGTTGCCTGGCCGCCAACAGGGGCGTCCTCCGGCTATGATAAGAACATGGGGATCGACACCGCGGGGCACCGCTTCCGCAACGCCATGGGTGCCGAGCGACCGCTGCAGGTCGTGGGCACGATCAACGCGTACGCGGCCCTGCTGGCAGGCAGGTGCGGATTCCGGGCGATCTACCTGTCGGGTGCCGGGGTCGCCAATGCTGCCTTCGGCCTGCCGGATCTGGGCATCACGAGCCTGAATGACGTTGGCGAAGAGGTCCGCCGCATCACCGGAGTGACGGATCTGCCGTTGCTGGTCGATGCGGACACGGGCTGGGGCGCGGCATTCAGCATCGCGCGCACCACACGCGAACTGATCCGTTCCGGCGCTGCAGCCATGCACCTCGAAGACCAGGTGCAGGCCAAGCGTTGCGGCCACCGGCCGGGAAAGGCGCTCGTGTCCTGCGACGAAATGGTGGACCGTATCCGTAGCGCGGTGGACGCGCGCGGCGACCCGGCATTCGTGATCATGGCGCGCACCGATGCCCACACCGTCGAGGGCCTGCAGGCGGCGATCGACCGTGCGGCCGCCTACGTCGGTGCAGGAGCCGACATGATCTTCGCCGAGGCGCTGGCGACGCTGGACGAGTATCGCGAATTCACGCGCGCCGTGACAGCCCCGGTCCTGGCCAACATCACCGAGTTCGGGCGCACGCCGCTATTCACCGTGGCCGAACTGCGCGAAGCAGGCGTGCGGCTCGTGCTCTATCCGCTGTCGGCGTTTCGCGCCATGAGCAATGCGGCGCTCGCAGTCTACGACGCCATCCGGCGGGACGGAACCCAGCAGGCGGTGGTGGGACTCATGCAGACCCGCGCGGATCTGTATGAGGTGCTCGGTTACCACGAGTTCGAGCGCAAGCTCGACCGGTTGTTCGACCAAGGCAAGGAGTCCTGACCATGCCCGTCCTCGACGATGTGCCGGCGTTCAAGCCGAAGAAATCGGTCGCGCTGTCAGGCGTGCCGGCGGGCAATTCCGCGATCTGCACGGTCGGACGCAGCGGCAATGACCTGCATTACCGCGGCTACGACATCCTGGACATCGCCGAGACCTGCGAGTT
The DNA here is from genome assembly GCA_023265875.1 of Gammaproteobacteria bacterium. Lineage (GTDB taxonomy): Bacteria > Pseudomonadota > Gammaproteobacteria > Steroidobacterales > Steroidobacteraceae > SCUD01. Next base: position 7,688 of record JAHFSF010000078.1, read on the forward strand.
CGAGGAAATCGCGTACCTGCTGGTCCACGGCAAACTGCCGAACCCCGCCGAACTCCTGAGCTACAAGGCGCGCCTGCGCCGGATGCGTGTCCTCTCGGATCGCATGCGCGCACTGCTCGAACTGCTGCCGCCTGCGGCTCATCCGATGGACGTACTGCGCACCGCGGTATCCGCGTTCGGATGCGAAATGTCCGAGGATCCCGCGCACACGGTTGCCGGCGCCCAGGAAGTCATCGATCGACTGGTCGCGTCGGTGGGCTCGATACTCTGCTATTGGCATCACTTTGCAACGAGTGGCCGCCGCATCGAGGTCGCGACCGACGACGAGTCGGTCGGCGGCCACTTTCTTCACCTGCTGCACGGCCGGGTGCCTTCGCAGTCCTGGGTCCGTGCGATGCACACCTCGCTGATCCTCTATGCCGAGCACGAGTTCAATGCCTCGACATTCGCCGCGCGCGTCATCGCCGGCACCGGATCCGATATGCATTCCTGCATCACCGGAGCGATCGGTGCGCTGCGCGGATCCCGGCACGGCGGCGCCAACGAGGTGGCATTCGAGATCCAGCAGCGCTACCGGAATCCCGACGAGGCCGAGCAGGATATCCGCCGGCGCGTCGCAGCCCGCGAGGTCATCATCGGCTTCGGTCACCCGGTTTACACGATTGCCGATCCGCGCAATGCCGTGATCAAGCGGGTTGCCGCCGGGCTTGCCGCGGAAGCGGGCAACCGCAAGATGTACGAGATTGCCGAACGCATCGAATCCGTCATGTGGGATGTCAAGCGGATGTTTCCCAACCTGGACTGGTTCAGCGCAGTGTCGTACCACCTGATGGGCGTGCCGACCGCGATGTTCACGCCGCTGTTCGTAATTTCGCGCACGACCGGCTGGGGCGCGCACGTGATCGAACAGCGCCAGGATGGAAAGATCATCCGGCCAAGCGCGAACTACACCGGGCCGGAACCACGCAAGGTCCCGCCCGTCGACCAGAGATGAGCGGGGTCCGATGAGCCATCACGACACCCGCTCGGCGGCACGCCCGGCGCCCGACCAGGTCCTGGTCGACATCGCCGCCTACGCCCGCGATGCGGTCATCACCAGTCCGGTCGCCTACGACACCGCCCGCTATTGCCTGCTGGACACGCTGGCCTGCGGATTCCAGGCCCTCGCCTATCCGGCCTGCACGCGTCTGCTGGGACCGGTGGTGCCCGGCGCGACGATGGCGGGCGGCGCGCGGGTGCCGGGCACCAGCTACGAACTGGACCCCGTGCAGGCCGCCTTCAACATCGGGGCGTTGATCCGCTGGCTCGATTTCAACGACACCTGGCTTGCCGCCGAATGGGGCCACCCCTCCGACAACCTGGGCGGCATCCTGGCCGTCGCCGACTGGCTCTCGCGCAGGGCCGTTGCCGAGGGTCGTGCGGCGCTCATGGTTCGCGACCTGCTGACTGCAATGATCAAGGCCCACGAAATCCAGGGCGTCACGGCGCTCGAGAATTCCTACAACCGCGTCGGCCTGGATCACGTGATCCTGGTGCGGGTCGCGACGGCGGCGGTCGTCACGGCGATGCTGGGCGGCACGCGCGATCAGGTCGTCAATGCCGTCTCCAACGCATGGCTCGACGGCGGTGCGTTGAGGACCTACCGGCATGCACCCAACACCGGTTCGCGCAAGAGCTGGGCGGCCGGCGACGCGACCAGCCGTGGCGTCCGGCATGCGTTGATCGCGATGAGCGGCGAGATGGGCTATCCATCGGCCCTGTCGGCGCCACGATGGGGTTTCTATGACGTGCTGTTCCGCGGCCAGCCCTTCGTCTACCGGCAGCCATTCGGCAGCTACGTGATGGAGAACATCCTGTTCAAGATCAGCTATCCGGCCGAGTTCCACGCCCAGACCGCGGTCGAGTGCGCCATGCAGCTGCATTCCGGGGTCCGCGACCGCATCGAGGCGATCGAGCGCATCGTCATCGAAACACAGGAACCCGGTGTGCGGATCATCGACAAGACCGGGCCACTGGCAAATCCGGCCGATCGCGATCACTGCATCCAGTACATGGTCGCCATTCCGCTGATCTTCGGCCGGCTCTCCGCGGCCGACTACGAGGACAGCATCGCGCAGGATCCGCGCATCGATCGCCTGCGCGGCTCCATGGAAGTCCGCGAGAACCCGCAGTTCACGGCCGACTACTACGCGCCGGACAAGCGCTTCATCGGCAACGCCGTCCAGGTGTTCTTCCACGACGGGACCAGCACGCCTCGCGCACAAGTGGACTTTCCGATCGGGCATCGGCGGCGGCGCACCGAGGGTTACCCGGCGCTAATGCAGAAATTCAACTCGTCGGTCGCGACACTCTTTCCGGAACGCCAGTGCCGCCGGATCGAGGCGCTGATCGCGGACGGAGCGCGGCTCGACGCAACGCCAGTGGATGACTTCGTCGCGCACTTCGTACGCAACGGATGACGGCGCTCAGTCGCCGAACATGGACATCTGGAGCCGGTCAATCGCGCGCCGGCGCGGGACCGTGCGACGGCGTGCCGCCGCACGCGGCCGCGGCACGACCGGTTCTGCGGCACCGAGACCCGCGATGAACCGGGCCAGGTCCGCAAGCACCGCGGGGCAGGCCGAATAGATGACATAGCGCCCGCGCGTGCGCGCTTCCAGCACACCGGCCTGGCTCAGTTCCTTCAGGTGAAAAGACAGGGTCGATGCCGGGCAACGGATCGCCCGGGCTATCTCCCCGGCCGCGACGCCCTGCTCCCCCGCTTCCCCGATCGTCGCCAGGATGCGGATTCTGGTGGATTGGGCCAGTGCCGCCAGGACCTTCACCAGTTGCTCGGGTATGGCCTGCGTCATTGTAGCTTCCCCTGACAACGTTGCTGGAATTATA
>JAHFSF010000079.1 GCA_023265875.1 Gammaproteobacteria bacterium
GCGGCGCGATTGGAGGCGCATATTGCGGCTTTCCGTCCACGTGTTACTGCCAGTGCGCCTGGGCGTCGGAGGCTCTGCGCGGCTGGCGCGCCGGCACCATGGCGTTGGCGTAGTCGAGCACCGGGTTGTTTGCGTTGAGCCAGTCGCTCGTTGCCTTTTGGGTAATGCCGATCAACCAACGGTCGCCCGCGGCCAAGTCGATGGTCAGGCGCCGGGCGGGATCATTACCGGTGGGATCATAGGGCAGGGCCTCGCGGTAGGCGTCGACGAACGCCTGCAGGCCCACAAGATTCGGGCTGCTGTTCTCCTCGTAGTCGATCTCGATGCCGGCGCCAAGCGCTTGTGCCACCGCGGCGGCCTTGGTCCCGAGTGCGGCTGCGTTCTGGGCAAGGGCCTGGTTCCACGCACTGACATAGGTGATGCCGCCAATGGACAGCATCACGCGGACGTTTTTGCTCTTGAAATAGTCGACCACGGCCTGTGTCATGCCCCTGGGAACGCCATTCACGGTCTGGGCGTCATTGGTTCCGTTGAGTAGTTTCAGTGGGTGGACGAAGCTCAGCACCACGACATTGACAGCCGGCCCGTTGTTGCCGCGCACGAGCCAGCCGTTCCGCGTGTCGAAGTCCGTCATGTCCCGCACAGCGCCCCAGGTGCAATAGTCGTTGCCGCAATGCCAGGCGCCATAAACCTGAATGGGCGTGGGCGGCGTTGCGCCGGCAGCCGAATGCCAAAGGGACAATCCCGCAAGCGCAAGCATCGCCGGAACAGAAGTGAGGATGCGCATGTCGAGACCTCGTGCTGAGAGGCAGAATTGACGGCGAACCCACGATCGAAGGTCAACACTTCGTCGCCGGCGTCGAGTCTAGCGCAGCGGGTCCCCCGTCGTTCCCACCGGCAGGCGCAGCCGCGCATTCAGTCTGCCTGGTCAACTGCCCCGGGGTCTCCGGTACCTCCTTATGTCAAAAGTGACCTGTCAGCGACCATGCTTCCTCGCTTGACACACCGCCGACTTGGCATATCATGATCCGTCAAGAACCATCATGATGAGGCATTCCATGAGCGTACGGCGCAAGTTCTCGTCGCAGGCAGAGCCGAAAGTGCTGGGCGCGCTCCAGGAGATCGCCAGGCGGGAGGGGAGGCATTTTCAGGCGGTCCTGGGCGAGGCCATGCACGAATACGTCGCACGCAAGCGCCAGCAGGATCCGCGACGGAAGGTGCTCGAGGCCTTTCAACACAGCGTGCGTGAGCGCGAGGAACTCTACCGGCTGTTGGCCAAGTGACCGAATACGTCACGACCGCGGACGCCCTGTTCTTTCAGGAGGAACTGATCGAGCGCTACGGCGGGTCTCACGGTATCCGCGACCTTGGGGCGCTTGAGTCCGCTCTGCATCGTCCCCGGACCGGGTATTACGAGACGATCGTTCAAGAAGCCGCCGCGCTGTTCGAGAGCCTCATGCAGAATCATCCCTTTGTCGATGGCAATAAGCGGCCGGCATTTGCAGTCATCGATGTTTTCCTCAGGATCAACGGTCGTAAAATCACGGCCGATTCAAAAGCGATCCACAAAGCCATGGTGACACTATTGGGTCGAGGGCAGTTTGACATGGCGCACCTGGTGCCGTGGTTGGAGTCGATCGTCGTGCCTGCCCACGGCAAGAGATGATCATGGCGTCGTGTGACGGGCCCGGGGCGAGCATTTACTTGCAATAGTGGCTGGCACGAGAATCTCATGCGCCGCAGACAATTCCTGACTGGCATCGCCGGCATCACGGCCTGCGGACTGTCACTGCCGGCCTTTGCGCGCCGCGCGCCGCTCAAGGTCGGAATCGTCGGCGGCGGCATCGTCGGCGCCTCGATCGCGCTGCATCTTGCTGAGGCTGGAGCGGATGTCGTGCTGTTCGAGAAGACAGCTCCGGCCAGTGGCGCCACCCGGAATTCGTTCGCCTGGCTGAACGCCTTCGTCGCCGACCGGCATTACCAGGCGCTGCGGCTGCGCAGTCTCGCCGCCTACCACGCGCTCGACGTGCCACTCGGTCTCGGCATCATCTGGGGCGGGTACCTCAACTGGGCGCGTGATGCGGCGGAGGCGCAGATCGTGCGCGCCAATGCCGCACAGCTTGACGGCACGCGTTTTCCTGCCCGCATGTTGTCCGCCGCCGAGTTCGCGGCTCTCGATTCCGCGATCGAACCCGGCCCGATCGCCGCGGCGCTATTTTCGTCGATTGACGGGCACCTCGATCCGGTCTGGGCGACCGAGCGCTTTCTAAGGCGCGCGCGGCAGCACGGCGCGCACACGGTTTATCCCTGCGAGCTGCAAGGACTTCGTTTCCACCAGGGCCGGCTGACCACGGCCCTGACGAGCACCGGCGAGATACCGCTTGAACGGCTGGTCGTCGCGGCCGGCGTGGACACGCCGCGGATACTTGCAATGGCCGGATTCGAACTGCAGTTGCGGCACGCGCCCGGCTTCCTCATGCACAGCATGTCGCTGCCCGCGCTGACGAACAGAATATGCGACGGTCCGGGCGGTGTGGAGTTCAAGCAGATGGCTGACGGCACCCTGGTCGGTGGCGACTCGCCGGAACCGCCCGACCTGCCGGTACACGCCGCCATCCGCGAGCGCGCCATGGATTTCCCCGACGAGGCGCTGCGTGCCTGGCACGGCACGCGGGTACTTGACAAGATCAAGGCCTTCCTGCCTGGCGCGCAGGCCGTGGCGCTCGATCACGTGACGCTGGGTTTCAGACCGATGCCGACCGATGCATTACCGATCGTGGGTGCGGTGCCCGGCGCCACTGACGTGTACGTGGCGGTGACGCACAGTGGCGTGACGCTCGCTCCCATACTTGGCGACTACGTACGCAGGGAAGTGCTGGGAGAGCAAAAGGTCGACGCGCTCACCCCCTACCGGCCTGGCCGTTTTATGGCTGTTCTGCGTAAATCTTGATCAGGCGATACATGAACTCGCGGCCTTCGAGCAGCGATTCCACGCCGACGTGCTCGTTGAGTCCGTGGATGTTGCCGAGATCCGGTCCCAGAAAAATTGCCTCGATGCCGTAGGTTGGTATACCCGCCGCGTTCAGGAACTGTCCGTCCGTCGCACCGGGTTGCAATACTGGCACAACCGGCAAGCCCGGCCAGAACTCTGTTGTCAGCTTCCTGAGCGGGTCGACGATAGCGGCTGTCAACGGTGGCGGAGGCGAGCTCGGCCCGCGTATCTCGAGTGTCGTCACCTTGACGGCGGCATCGGCAACGATTTCCTCGAGCTGGTGCCGCACCGTCTCCTGCGCAATCCCCGGGAAAATGCGGCAGTTGATATTCGCCCGTGCACGCTGCGGCAACGCGTTGGTCGCGTGGCCGCCATCGAGCATCGTCGCGACACAGGTTGTCCGCAGCATTGCATTCCAGCCCGGGTCTGTTTCGGAGACCAGCGCGATCGCCATTGCATCGCCGGGATCGCGCACCAGCGAAGCCATCGCGTGCGCGGTTGCAGCCTCTCCCTTCGCTGCCTGTATTGGCGCCATGCCGGTGAAATACGCGCGGTTGGCATCGTTGAATTGCGGCGGAAATTCATAGGCCGAAATCCTGGTCAGCGCGGCGGCGAGATGATAGATCGCATTGTCCTTGACCGGCCGCGAGCTGTGGCCGCCGCGATTGGTGACTTCGAGTCGGTAGTTCTGCGGGGTCTTCTCGCCGGCCTGGACCTGCATCAGGACACGACGACCCTGCGAATCGAGCTCACCCGCGGCGCCCTCGTTGATCGCAAATGCGGCGTCGATCAAGTCACGGCGATTCTTTGTCAGCCACTCCGCGCCGTTGAATGCGCCGCTGGTCTCCTCGCCACAGGTGAGCGCAAGCTTGAGCGTGTGCCGCGGGCGCTTCGTTTCCTCGCTCAGGCGCACCAGGGTGTCGACCCAGATTGCCGCCTCGGCCTTGTCATCCATGGCGCCGCGAGCATAAAAGCTGCCGTTCTCCTCGATGAGGGTGAAAGGATCGCGCGTCCAGTCCTCGCGCTTCGCCTCGACCGTGTCGATGTGCGCAAGCAGCAGTATCGCCTTGCTCTTCGGATCGCGGCCCGGAAAGATCGCAACCAGTCCGCCTTCCTTTGGATGATCGGGTGCCGCGAATGGGTGCAGGTCGGTTTCCGGCATGCCTGCGGCCTTGAGGCGTGCTGCCATACGCTCTGCGGCCAGCGTGCAACTGCCTGCGGAGAGTGTGGTATTGGTTTCGACCAGCTCTTTATAGATGTCGCGGAAGCGTGCCTCGCCGGTGCCGGCGTCTGCGCGAGCGCGAGGCACGATCGCAATCAATATTGCGGCCGCGGCAATGACAAGTGTCGATTTCACAGGGTCTCTCCTTGGATGGTTTGGCGTGCCCACGATTTCACACATGCCATTGGGGCACGCGGAAATGATTCGAAAGAAACTCTACCATTGCGCGCACACGCGGCTGCAGGTGCCGGCGTGTCGGATATACGGCATATATGCCCAACTGCATTGAACGGTACTGCGGCATCAGCTCCACGAGCCGCCCGGCGCGCAGGTCATCACTGATGAGGAACGTCGGCTGCAGGACGATGGCCTGGTGCGCGAGCGCAGCCGCGCGGCAGGTCTCGCCGCTGTTGCTGTGCATGAATGGCCGTGTGTGGGCGACGACCGGTCCGGTGGGTCCATCGAAGTGCCATTGATCCCGGGTTGACCAGTAGCTGTACGAAACGGTGGCGTGCTGCGCTAGTTTGCCGGGATGCTCTGGCGCGCCGTGCTTCTTCAGATAGTCCGGAGAAGCGCATAGCACCATCCGCGTTTCTGCAAACTTTTTGCTGATCAGTGTCGAATCGGCGAGGCGAGTGATGCGCACGGCAAGATCGTAGCCTTCCTCGATCAGGTCCACGACGCGATCGGAGAGCGTGATATCGAGCAGGACCTTCGGGTTCGCCGCACGAAAGGCAGTCCACACGGGCGCCAGATGCAGGATGCCAAATGTCATCGGCGCATTGATCCGCAACCTGCCGCCGACTTCCCGGCTGCGTGTCGTCAGCTCGGATTCCGCCGCCTCCAGGCTCGCCAGCACCTCCTTGCTGCGTTCATAGAATTGCAGTCCCTCGTCGGTCAGCGATTGCCGGCGCGTGGTGCGGTTGATCAGGCGTGTGCCGAGCCGCGATTCCAGCTCTGAAACATTGCGCGAGATCGCTGCCTTCGAGATTCGCAGCGAATCGGCGCCCCTGACGAAGCTACCGGCGTCGATAACGGCCACGAACGACCGCAGTTCCTCGAATCGATCCATTGTTCCGATTAGTGGATCAATGAGTTCATGGGACGGCAGTTTATCCCTGTTTCAGGGACTTTTATAGTCTTCTCCGGCAATCGCATCTCAAGCTCGACTGGAGAAACGTCATGAATACTCGTCTGATCAATCTGGTCGCCACTGGCAAGAGCTGGGGCCCGTCCGCGCTACGCGTCGCGGTGGGCGTCATCTTCTCGGCGCACGGCGCGCAGAAGCTGTTTGGCTGGTTCGGCGGCTATGGGCTGGAAGGCACCGGACAATGGATGGCCTCGATCGGCCTCGCACCCGGCTACCTGATGGCGTTGCTTGCCGGAAGCGCGGAATTCTTCGGGGGACTTGCGCTGATTCTTGGTCTGCTGGTTCGCCCAGCCGCAGCCGTGCTGGCCTTCACGATGCTGGTCGCGATCTTCAGCGCCCACATCGACAACGGTCTGTTCATGAGCAACAACGGCTACGAATACGGTCTTGCATTGCTGGCAGCAGCGGTATCGCTGGCATTCAGTGGAGCGGGTCGTGCCTCGCTGGATGCGCTGCTGGGCAGTCAGGGCAGCGCGCACTGACCGGTGCTTCCGCGATCAATCACGCCAGGGAGTGAATGACCATGAAACTCGTAAAGACTGTACTGACCGCGGCCTCTCTCGGGCTGGTAATAGCCACGCCGCATGCCTTCGCGGAGGCAGCTGGCTCAAAGCTTGCACGGCACGAAGCGGCCGAGAAAATCGCCAACACCCATCTCGCGACCTTCGACACGCTGGACTTCGACGTATTCACCAATCAGAAGTGGGACCGGCTCAAGGAGAGCCATTCGAAGGACATCACGGTGCATTGGCCCGACGGGCATGAAACCAAGGGCATCGAAAGACACATCGAAGACCTCAAGGAGATGTTCATTTATGCGCCCGACACCCGCATCCTGGTTCACCCCATCAAGGTCGCTTCCGCTGAATGGACCAGCGTGGTTGGCGTGATGGAAGGGACGTTCACGAAACCCATGCCCACGGGCGACGGCAAGGTGATCCGACCCACCGGGAAGGCGTTCAAGCTCATCATGTGCACGGTGGGGCACTGGAAAAATGGAACGATGGACGAGGAGTATCTGTTCTGGGACAACCAGACGTTCATGATGCAGATCGGCCTGGCGCCGTGACTTGCAGAATGCCCAATGAAAGGCGTCCGTCATGCTGAAAATTCGACCTGCGGTTGAACGTGGGCTGGCGGACCTGGGGTGGCTGCACAGCCGCCACAGCTTCTCGTTCGCGAGTTACAACGATCCAGAGCACATGGGCTTCGGACCCTTGCGCGTGATCAACGAGGACCAGGTTCAACCGGGCAAGGGCTTCGATACCCACGGCCATCAGGACATGGAGATCATTTCCTACGTGATCGACGGCGCGCTGCAGCACCGGGACAGCATGGGCACTGGCTCGATCATTCGCCCCGGCGATGTGCAACGCATGACAGCCGGCACTGGCGTTCGTCACAGCGAGTTCAATGCCTCGAAGAACGCCCCAGTGCACTTCCTGCAGATCTGGATACTGCCGGAGCGCCGAGGGCTTGAACCAAGCTATGAACAGAAAACATTCAGCGAGGACGACATGCGTGGGCAATGGCGATTGATCGGTTCCCGCGATGGCGGCGATGGCTCCATCACGATCCACCAGGACGTGAACCTCTACGCCACGGTGCTGCGCAATGCCCAGTCCCTCAGCCGTGAGCTTCCCGCAGAGCGCGATACATGGCTGCAGATGGTGCGCGGCGCGGTCACGCTGGACGGCCGACAACTGTCTGCCGGAGACGGTGTGGCGATCCGTGGGATGCGTGCGCTCGAGCTCACCGGTCGGACCAGCGAACAGCTGCAGTCCGAGGTCTTGCTCTTCGACATGGGGAACCAGGCAAGACCGTTGTGACCGACAAGGGGGGAGCTTAGGGAGCGCCCGGCATGTTGCGCATCAAGGCGATCTTCAAGCCGATCACCTCGGCGCTCTTTCTGCTCACCGCGCTGCTGCAGGGCCCACAGCAGCGCTACGACTGGTTGATGGTGGCGGGACTAGCTATATGCGCGGTCGGCGATGTCGCGCTGATCCGCCGCACCCACGCCTGGTTTCTCACCGGGCTGGTTGCCTTCCTGCTCGGCCATGTCGCCTACACGGTGGCCTTCAACGGCCGGGCCAGCATGCTGACCCTGCGTACGCCCGCCATCGCCCTGATCGGCACCGTCAGCATCGCACTGTTTCTGTACTTCCGGCGGCACCTGGGCCGGATGCTGTTGCCGGTGACGGCATATATCGCGGTCATCACCTTGATGCTGATCAGCGCCTGGGCGGCTGCCGCAACCGAAGTTGGCGACAGCGGGGCGGGCGTGCTCATCGCGACGGCCGCCACGCTCTTCTACGTCGCCGACATCACCGTCGCGCGCGACCGGTTCATGCCCGGCGTCGGCTTAGCCAACCGCGCCATCGGGTTGCCGCTCTACTACGTCGCACAGTTCCTGTTCGCATATTCGGTTGGACGCTGACGGCGCGATGTTGTCGTCAGGGCATTTCGCGCGATGCGCTCGGCCCGCCGAGTTTGATGCTCGCTAATGGCGGAATGACGATCGGCGCGAGACCCGCCGTGTCAAGGCTGTGGTTCAGGTGCGCCAGGTCGCGTGAACGAAACCCTTGCCACAGCGCCAGAGCGCGATCGAGGCGTTGGGCAGTCTCTGCCAGCGCTCGCTGCTGGGCCCCGGTCGGCGCACGGTCGCTGGCCTCGAGGTCGCTTTCGATCGACCTGAGCGTCTCGCCGATCGACTTCAGATTCGTGTTGTCAGGCAGGTCACCGGACTCGCCAGCGAGCGGCGCCACGCGCTGGTCAAAGGCGTCAAGCGCCGCCAGCATGCCTGGCTTGCCGGCCTGCGAGCTCCGGAGCTCGGTGATTCGCTCGCTGACGAATCCGAACTCGGCAGCGCCCGCGTAATGGCGTGCCAGAAGCTGCTGCGCCTGCAATGATACGCGCAGCGCTTCTGCAAGCGCGCCGGAATCGACCGGCACGCGTGAATCCATCGCCACCGTCAGCGGCACCGACAACTCGCGGCCGTCAACCCGAAGCTCCACGCGATACGTGCCCGGAGCGGCGAACGATCCTTCCGGCTTGACCTGCACCCCGGTGCCGAATGCGGTACCGATCGAGTATTCGTATTCGATGGCGCGCGGCCGCGGATAGCGCAGATCCCAAATGAAGCGGTGCATGCCGGCGGAATTCGGGAGCACCTGCGCCGGCATGATCCAGTCGGCGGAGAAATAACGTTCTGCCGCCAGCGCCGGTTCGGGTGCTTCGCTTGTAAAGCGCCGGACCAGTGCACCTGAAGCGTCGTGGATTTCAAGTTCAACACGCTGGGTGGGGGCTGCAAGCCAGTAGTCGATCATGGCGCCGGCAGGCGGGTTCTGGCCGGCCGGCTCTTCGCGCGGTAGCGGCGTATCGCGATTCTGGTTCTTGCGCAGCCGTATCGCCGTTGCCGGATTGAACAGGTGTGCCTGCGCGTCCGCTGTCACCGCGTCGAACTGCCGCAATGGGGCGAGGTTGTCGAGCACCCAGATCGCGCGGCCCTGCGTGGCGGCGATCAGGTCGTCGCCGTGGACTGCGAGATCGCGTACCCATGCAGTCGGCAGGTTGCGTTGCAGCGAGTGCCAGTGGTCCCCGTCGTCGAAGGACACGAACACGCCGGTTTCCGTGCCCGCGTACAGCACGCCGGCGCGCACTGGATCTGCCCGCACGACGCTGACGAAATGATCGGCCGGCAGGTCCCCGACGGCAGGCGACCAGGATGCGCCGTAGTCGCGCGTGCGAAAGATCCGCGGCTGGAAATCATCCTGCCGATGATTGTCCACGGCGATATAGGCCGTGCCTGGCTCCGTTAGCGAAGGCTCGACCGTGCTGACCTTCGCCCAGGCCGGAATGCCGGCAGGCGTGACATCCGTCCAGGTCTCGCCGCCGTTCCTTGTCAGGCGCACCAATCCGTCGTCGGTCCCGATCCAGATCTCCGTGTTGTCGCGCGGCGACAGCGCGATGCTCCAGATCGTGCCGTAACCGCAGGCCCGCGCCCGCGGCGGATCGAGCTTGCCGTCGCAATCGCGCGCCGAATCGCTGCGCGCCGACAGGTCCGGGCTCACCACCTGCCAGTGCAAGCCCTGGTCCACCGTGCGCCACAGGCGTTGCGAGCCGAAATACAGCGGATAAGGCTCCAGCTGCGACATGGCGATCGGCGTGATCCATGGATAGCGCTGCTGGAATGCCGTTGCGCGCTCGCCGTAGCTGGATATCGGCCACGGCGTGATGTTCTGGACTTCGCCGTTGCGGGCGTTCCAGAGTGACAGGCGGCCGCCCAGGCCGGAGCCATAGACGATGTCGGGATCCCGGGGATCGGCGATCTGGTAGTCACGCTCATCCGCGCCGACCGGCTCCCAGTCGCGATAGCTAATCGAGCCGTAGTCGCTGCGGCTCGCGACACGCACGGTGCCGCTATCCTGCTGGCCACTGTAGATCCGGTATGGGAACGCGTTGTCCACCGACAGCTTGTAGAACTGCCCGGTCGGCTGGTTGTACCAGCTGCTCCAGCTCTTGCCGCCGTTGACCGTGATGACCGCGCCTTGGTCGGAAGCCGTCATCATCCGCTCGGGTCGCCGTGGGTCGATCCAGAGATGGTGGTGATCGTCGCCGCCCGGCGCGCCCTTGATGATCTCGCATTGCGTGCCGCCCGCGGTGCAACGCCGAATGCTGCGGCCGGTCGTGTAAACCGTATCCGGGTCATCGGGCGCCGCGGTGACGAGCGAGAAGTAACTGTTGATGAGCTCGGGATCCGAATTCACGTGCTGCCAGCTGGCGCCGGCATCGTCGGAACGGTACAGGCCTCCGCCGGATTCGGCATCGACCAGGGCCCACACACGCGTGCCTTCAGGGCGATGGGAAATCGCGAGACCGACGCGCGCGAGATCACCCGCAGGCCAGCCGCCGCCGGCGACGCGGGTCCAGCTCAGGCCACGGTCGGTCGATTTGTAGACACCGCTTTCGGGTCCGGTGTCC
>JAHFSF010000007.1 GCA_023265875.1 Gammaproteobacteria bacterium
GCAGCGGCCGCGGCAGCTTCGTCGACGACAGGTACTTCCACTTCCTCGACACGCGGCGCATGGATCGACGCCACCGGCGCATCGCGCCCGGCCAGCAGCTCGACCAGCTCGACACCCGCCGGAAGCTTGAGCTCCGACAGCTGGATGACCTGGCTGATCTCCAGTGCCGAAACGTCCACTTCGATGTACTCGGGCAGGTCCTTTGGCAGGCATAGCACTTCGACGTCGTTGCGGACATGGGAAAGCACGCCGCCCTGCGACTTGACGCCGATCGCCTCGGCGGCACCCCTGAAATGCAGCGGCACGATCATGCGGATCTTCTCGTCCTCCAGCACGCGCTGGAAATCGATGTGCATGATCTGGTTCCGGTACGGATGGCGCTGGACGTCCTTGAGCACGGCAGCCTGTGTCTGCTCGCCGACACGCAGGCTCAGGATGGTCGAGTAGAAGCGCTCGTTGTCCATCAGCTGCGCAAGCCTGGTGTGGTCCAGCATCAACGCGCGCGCGTCGCGCCGCCCACCGTAGAGAATCGCCGGGACTTTTCCGAGATGACGCAGGCGGCGGCTCGCACCCTTGCCCTGGTCCTCCCGGAACTCGGCGACGAGTTCGAAAGAAGTCTTCATGTCGATATCACTCCCGGTTCATGGAAACGCCGGCCCGCGACCAGGCACCGGCCTGTTATCGGCGCCGCCGGACCATCCGGCGGCTGCCTTGCGGGGCAGGCAGGCCTCCCCTAATCCACGTATAGCGAGCTGACGGATTCCTCGTCGCGAATCCGCCGCATCGTCTCGGCCAGCAGGCCGGAGACCGTCATCACCCGGATGCGGCCGCAGGCCCTGGCGTCCGCGCGCAGCGGGATCGTGTCGGTCACGACCAGTTCGTCCAGTGCCGAGGCCGCGATCCGTTCGACCGCCGACCCTGACAGCACCGGATGCGTGATGTAAGCCGTCACGCGTTCCGCACCTTCGCCCTTCAGCGCCTGCGCCGCCAGGCAGAGCGTGCCTGCCGTGTCGACCAGGTCATCGACCATGACGCAGGACTTGCCGCGCACGTCACCGATGATGTTCATCACCTGCGACTCGTTCGCGCGCGGCCGCCGCTTGTCGATGATCGCGAGCTCTGCGTCATCGAGGCGTCGCGCCAGCGCCCTTGCGCGCACCACGCCGCCGACATCCGGCGACACCACGATCATCCGGTCGTACTTCTGCTTCCAGACCTCGCCCAGCAACACCGGCGACGCATACACGTTGTCGACCGGCACGTCGAAAAAACCCTGGATCTGGTCCGCATGCAGGTCCACCGTCAATACCCGGTTGACGCCCGCGCGACCGATCATGTCGGCGACCAGCTTCGCCGTGATCGGCACCCGCGTCGCACGCGGCCGCCGATCCTGGCGCGCGTAACCGAGGTACGGGATCACCGCGGTGATCCGCCCGGCCGAGGCCCGGCGACAGGCATCGGCCATCACCAGGAGCTCCATCAGGTGCTCGTTCGCCGGCGGGCAGGTCGATTGCACCAGGTAGACGTCCTTGCCGCGGACGTTTTCCATGATCTCGACCTGTATCTCGCCGTCGCTGAATCGGCCCACGAAGGCGCGACCCAGCGGCTGCATCAGGTGCCGCGCGATGTCCTGCGCCAGCATCGGATTGGCATTGCCGGTGAACACCGCCATCGTGGACTGGTCCACGTGCATCTCCCTAATTCGGGCGCGCCTCGCGCCCTGGCATCAACTGGCTGGGGTGGAAGGATTCGAACCTTCGCATGACGGAATCAAAATCCGTTGCCTTACCACTTGGCGACACCCCACTTGTCATCCCTGCCCGCAGCGGGACGCTCGTTCAGCCGCCAGGCGTTCCAGCAGCGGTGACCGGTCAAGGCCGCGGGCCGCGAAGCCCGACCAGCCGACCGGCAGGTCCAGCAGCGCTGCTTCAGCCTGCGCCCGATCCGCAAAACCCGCGAACACGCAGCTGCCTGTCCCGGTCAACCTCGCGTCGCCGCGCCGACCGAGCCAGGCCAGCGCCCTGGCGACCTCAGGGTAACGCCGTGTCGTCACCGGCGCGCAATCATTGCGCCCGCCCGCCTGCAGGAAGCCGCGAATTGTCGTCTTCGGAGAATTCCTTGTCAATTCAGGCGCCTGAAAGATTTCGGCGGTGCTGACTCCAAGCCCCGGGAAAACGATCGCAAAGTGCCGTCGCGGCAGTTCCACCGGGGTCAACAGATCCCCCGCCCCTTCAGCCCAGGCACTCTTTCCATGGATGAAAAGCGGCACGTCTGCCCCAATTTCCCGGCCCAGCGCGGCCAGACGCGCGATGTCCCAGCCGAGCTGCCAGATTTCGTTCAACGCGACCAGGGTCGTCGCCGCATCCGAGCTGCCACCGCCGAGGCCTCCCTGGACCGGAATCCGTTTTTCGAGGCCGATATCGACACCGCGGTGGATGCCGGCGGCGGCTCGCAAGCGGCGCGCGGCTCGCACCACGAGGTCCGATTCGGAGGAAATCGCAACCGGGCCCGCGACCCGCCGGATTTCGCCATCGTCGCGCGTGTCAAAGGACAGCAGGTCCATCAGCTCCACCAGCTGATAGGCGGTCTGCAGGTCGTGGTAACCGTCATCGCGCCGACCGACGACCTGCAGGAAGAGGTTGAGCTTGGCCGGGGCAGGCCAGTCCGCCGATATCATGGCGCGAGCATCCAGTCCGCCACCGCCAGCCGCAGGCGCACGCCTGCGGTCTCGATTTCGATCCGCGCGGGCAACTCGAACCCGCCCTCCGACTGGTAGCGCAGGTATCGCACGCGCCAGCCCTGCTGCTCGAGATACGCCAGGCGGCCATCGATCCCGACCGATTCCTGATGCGGCACGCCGGGCGCAGGCGCGCCGACCAGCCAGTAGCGCAATTCACCGACGGGCAGCGGCGTGCCGAATTCACTGGCGACGAGTTCACTTGCCGCCTCGCCCTGCAGGGCAGCGCCGCGACTGTCGGAAACCGAAAGTCCCTCTCCGTCCACCTTGACCGCAAGGGACCTGCCGAGCGCACCGCGTATTTCAATGTCCGCGTGCATGCCATCCTGCCGCCAGCTCAGTCCCCCGGAAAATCCCTCGGTGGCGGTCGCAACAGCGATACGCCCGGTCAGGGACCAATGCTCGAGGCCCTGCAGCGAAGCACGCCGTGCCGGCCAGTCGCCCGCGTCGCGGGCAGGCGGCAGCGACGCGCAGCCAGCCACCAGCAGCGCCACGCAACAGCCTGCCGCAGCCCGGATCACCGCGGATGACGCTCCATGGCACGCAACAAGGGCGCGCTGTCAGGATTGTCGGCCAAGGCGGTTGCCCAGACCCGGCGCGCCTCATCAATATGGCCCTGCAGCCAGAGCGTCTCGCCGAGGTGGGCGGCCACTTCGGGATCTTGCGAGCGAATCCACGCGGTCTCGAGCCAGGTCCGGCCCTCGTCGAGCCGTCCGAGCCGTACCAGTGCCCACCCCATCGAGTCCTGGATGGCAAAGCTGTCCGGTTTCGCCGCAAGCGCGCTGGTGATCAGGCGATGGCCTTCCTCGACAGCCATGGACCGGTCAACGAGCGTATAGCCGAGCGCGTTCTGCGTGGCGGGATCGTCAGGCCGACGGCGCAGGACCGCGCGCATGTCAGCGACTGCCGCGGGCACGCGGTTGAGCCGTTCCAGCAGGAAGCCGCGCGCGAGGCGCAAGTCGTCATCGGGAATGATTGCAAGTGCACGATCGATCAGCGCAATGGCCTGCTCGCTCTCGCCCTGCTCGACGAGAATCGTCGCGAGCCCCGCGACGATATCGACGGTGCTGCCGGGCGTGGCCGCGAGAAAGTCATCCAGTTGCAGTCTGGCGCGTTCCGGCGCACCGAGTTCGAGCTGCAGCCTGAAGGCACGCAACTGCGCCGCCACCGCCCGCGGGCCCGAGTTGATCCGCTGGTAGTAGCGTGCCGCGAACGCCTTGTCGTTGCGCGTTTCCGCGATGCGTGCGAGGTGCCAGAGCACCGCGTCGGCATTCTGCGGGTCGCGGGCAAGCTCGTTGAAGATCCGCGACGCGTCGTCCAGGCGGTTTTCGTCGAGCGCGATCGTGCCGAGTGCCGTGAGCGCGTCGCTTGCGGTTTCGCTGGATGATCGCAGCTCGGTGAACAGGGCCACCGCCTCCTCGCGCCGTTGGCTGCCGAGCAGCAGCCACGCATGGCTCAGCCTCGACTGGGCATCGCCATCCGCCGCCAACGCAGCGGAACGCTGCACTGCTTCATCGATGCGGCCGAGCGTCGCCAGTGCCCGGACCTCGGCAAGTCCGGCCATTCGCCACCCGGGTTGCAGCTCGAGTGCGCGGCGTGCCTCAGCAAGGGCCGTGGCGCCGTCATCGGCACGCTGCCACAGGACGCTCATCGCGTAATGAGCTTCTGGAACGTCCGGGTCCGCGGCAATCAGGCGTTGCATGACGCGCGCGGCGCCGGTTTCGTTGCGCTCTTCGGCCAGGATGCCGAGCAATGCCATGTATCCGCGCGCCCGGTCCGGGTAGGAAGTGTCGAGCAGGAGGGTGAACTGCCCGGCCGCACCGTCGTCATAGAGGCGCAGCAGTCCGGTGGCCAGGAAGCGCCGTGCGACCTCGCTGTCCGGCGCCAGCTCGAGCCAGCGCCTGGCGCCCGCAACAGCGGCGATGAACTGGTGGTTGTCGTAGGCGCTGCGAGTCGCGCGTTCTGCAAGGGCCGCGTCGTCGGCGCGCTCCGCGGCGCAGCCATACTGGCGCGCCGCCAGCGGCCAGTCGGCCCGCGCCAGTGACCGCTCCGCGCCGACGACCAGGTCGTAGCCATTGCCTGCCGGGCAGCGATTGTCCGCCGCAGCCGGACCTGCCGTGCCTGCACACAACAGCAACAATGCGAGTCGGCGCAAGCACGTTGGCATCGCGTCACTATAGCCCAGCGCTTGTGCTGCCGGGACCGTTACCGGACAATCCGGCGGGATCCCCGCTGCCGGCCGACCATGTCGCTCCTCGTCCTCGGACTGAATCACCGGACTGCACCCATCAGCGTGCGCGAGCGCGTTGTGTTCGGTGCCGATCGCCTGCCCCAGGCGCTGGTCGCACTCAACGCCCTGCCGGGCATCGAAGAGGCGCTGATCGTCTCGACCTGCAACCGGACAGAACTGTATTGCGTCGTCAACGGGGATGGCCCGCCGTTGTCCGCCTGGCTCTCGTCCTGGTCGGGCGGCGACCCGGCACTGGAGGATTGCCTGTACCGGCTCGAGGACGCGGATGCCGTGCGCCATGTGTTCTCGGTCGCATCGGGCCTCGACTCGTTGATCCTGGGCGAGCCGCAGATCCTCGGCCAGCTCAAGGACGCCTACCGGGCGGCGCAGCGGGGCGGCACCGCGGGGACGCAGCTGAATCGCCTGTTCCAGACGACGTTTTCCGTGGCGAAGCGGGTGCGCACCGAAACTGCGGTCGGCGCCAGCGCCGTGTCGGTCGCCTCGGCCGGTATCCAGCTGGCGCGCCGGATCTTCAGTGGCTTCGAGAACCACACGGCCCTGCTGGTCGGCGCCGGCGACATGATCGAACTCGCCGCACGCCATCTGCATGCGCAAAAGCTCGGACGCATGATCATTGCCAATCGCAGCCTGAACCGCGCGCAACGGCTGGCAGAGAGTTTCAGGGCCTCGGCGATTTCGCTCGACGCGCTGGAGACCCACCTTGCGCAGGCGGACATCGTCGTCAGTTCGACGGCGAGCCCGGATCATGTCATCGGCTTCGAGGCGACGCGCAATGCAACCGCAATGCGCCGGCACCGGCCGATATTCATGCTCGATCTCGCCGTGCCGCGTGACATCGACCCGCGCGTGGCAGAGCTCGAGGATGTCTACCTGTTCACGATCGACGACCTGCGCGAGGTCATCGATGAGAATGTCAGGGCGCGTCAGGAAGAAGCGGAAACCGCCCGGCAGATGGTCGCCGGCGAGGTTCAGCGATTCATGGCGGACCTCAAGGTCCGCGACGCGGTTCCGCTGATCCGCGAGTTGCGCGGGCAAGCTGAAGCAGCGCGTACGCAGACGCTCGAACAGGCGCGCCGCCTGCTGGCTGCCGGGCGCCCACCCGAGGAGGTCCTCGACTACCTCGCCGGAACACTGACCAACCGGCTGCTGCATGGGCCGTCGATCGCGCTGCGCGAAGTGGCTGAAAGCGGCGACGCCGAACTTGCGGCGCTGGCGGCGCGCCTGTTCCGGATCGGGAGTGACGAGTCGTGAAGGATGCGATCCGGCGCAGGCTCGAGCGCATCGCGGACCGCCACGCCGAAATCGAGCGTATGCTCGCGGATCCGGCGGTCCAGGCGCGGCCGGAACGGTTCCGCGACCTGGCGGTCGAGTTCTCGCGCCTCGACTCCGTCGTGCGCGAATTCGCGCACCATCGCGATCGCGAACGCCAGCTCGCCGCGGCCCATGCCATGGCCGGCGACCCGGATCCGCAAGTGCGCGTACTCGCGATGCAGGAAATTTCCGAACTCGATGCCGCGGCCGCGGGCGGCGAGGCGGCGTTGCAGCAACTGCTGGCGCCGCCGGATCCGCTCGATGATCACGACGTCTTCCTCGAGATCCGCGCTGCGGCGGGGGGTGACGAAGCGGCGATTTTCGCCGGCGACCTGTTCCGCATGTATTCGCGCTATGCGGAGCGTCGCGGCTGGTCGGTGGAGATCCTGTCGGAGAGCCGCGGCGAGCACGGTGGTTATCGCGAGGTCATCAGCCGGATCGCGGGCCGCGGCGCGTATGCCCGCCTCAAGTTCGAGTCCGGCACCCACCGCGTCCAGCGCGTGCCGGCCACCGAGTCGCAGGGACGCATCCATACGTCGACTTGCACGGTCGCAATTCTGCCCGACACCGGCGAGGTCGAGAGCATCGAGATCAACCCGGCCGACCTGCGGATCGATACCTACCGTGCCTCCGGCGCTGGCGGCCAGCACGTCAACAAGACTGATTCGGCCGTGCGCATCACGCACCTGCCGACCGGTGTCGTCGTCGAATGCCAGGACGAGCGCTCCCAGCACAAGAACCGTTCGCGCGCGATGACGCTGCTGCGCGCGCGCCTGCTGGCGGCGGAACTCGACAAGGCGAGCGCCGCAAAGGCGCGGACCCGGCGCCTGCAGGTCGGCACCGGTGATCGATCGGAGCGCATCCGCACCTACAATTTCCCGCAGGGGCGGCTGACGGACCACCGGATCGAACTGACGCTGTACCGGCTCGATGACCTGATCGATGGCAACCTCGACGATGTGATCGATGCGCTCGCGCGCGAGCACCGGGCCGAGGAGCTGGCAGAATTCGAGTGACCAGTGCCGGCGACGCACTCGTCGGATTGCGGCGAACGCTCGCGGCGGTATCGCCGTCCGCGGCGCTCGATGCAGAGATCATCGTGGCGCAAGTCCTCGGTTGCAGCAGGGCTGCGCTCGCCGCCTGGCCGCAGCAGGAACTGACCCGCACGCAATCGGAGAATCTCGAGGCGGTAACGCAGCGCCGGCTGGCCGGCGAGCCCATTGCCTACCTCACCGGCCGGCGTGAGTTCTGGTCCCTCGACCTCGAGGTGACACGCGACGTGCTGGTGCCGAGACCGGAAAGCGAGCTGTTGGTCGAACTCACGCTGCTGAAGCTGCG
This sequence comes from Gammaproteobacteria bacterium, assembly GCA_023265875.1. Classification (GTDB taxonomy): domain Bacteria; phylum Pseudomonadota; class Gammaproteobacteria; order Steroidobacterales; family Steroidobacteraceae; genus SCUD01. Next base: position 7,638 of record JAHFSF010000007.1, read on the forward strand.
CGACATCGAGGCGCCCGCAGTGCTCGACCTCGGCACCGGCTGCGGTGCCATCGCGCTCGCGCTTGCCTCGGAACGGCCGGATGCGCAGGTCACGGCCACGGATTTGAGCGGCGCGGCGCTTGCGGTTGCCACGGGAAATGCGGTGCGGCTCGGGATCGACAATGTCCGCTTCCTGCGCGGCTCCTGGTTCGAACCGCTCGCGGCGCGGCGTTTCCACGCGATCGTCTCAAATCCGCCCTATGTTGCCGACGACGACCCGGCCATTGCCGCGCTCCTTCACGAGCCGCGGGCGGCGCTCGCCGCCGGACCGCGGGGGCTCAATGCACTGGCCGCGATCTGTGCCGGCGCAGCCCGCCACCTGCGCGATCGGGGTGCCCTCCTCGTCGAGCACGGAGCGACCCAGGGGCCGGCCGTGCGCACGCTGCTTGCCGGCGGCGGCCTGTCCCGCGTCAGCACGCACCGCGATCTCGCGGGACATCCGCGCGCGACGGAAGGCACGCTCGGCGAATGGGCATTAGAATTGCGCCTCACGCAAAAGGACACACTCGATGATCCGATTTGAGACGACGCTTGGCGCATTTACGGTCGAGCTGGATGCCGAGGCGGCGCCGGTCTCCTGCGAGAATTTCCTGCGCTATGTGGACGATGGGCATTTCGACGGCACGATATTTCATCGCGTGATACCGGGCTTCATGATCCAGGGTGGCGGGTTTGACGCGGGCATGTCGCAAAAACCGGTTCGCAAGGCGATCAGGAACGAGGCGGGCAACGGGCTGCGCAACAAGCGCGCGACGCTGGCGATGGCGCGCACCGATGACATCCACAGCGCCACCGCCCAATTCTTCGTCAATCTGGCGGACAACGCATTCCTGGACCACCGTCCGGGCAATTACGGTTATGCCGTGTTCGGGCGAGTCGTCGAGGGGATGGAGGTCATCGACCAGATCGCCGCCGTCAAGACCGGTCGCCTGCGCGGGCACGACGATGTGCCGCACGAGGCCGTCGTCGTGGCGACGGCGCGGCGCGTCGCCGCCTGAGCGACCGGGCAGCCCGTGCAGCGGCGATCGAGGCTGGCGCGCATTGCGCGAATGCTTGCGATCGGGATGCTGTCCCTGGTCGCGGGCAGTGTGCTGCTGGTTACCGTCTTTCGCTGGCTGCCCGTGCCGACCACCTCGTTCATCGTCCAGGACCACATCGCAGCACTCGGCGAGGAACGGACCGGTTCGCGGCCGTCGCACGACTGGGTCCCGTGGACTGCGATCTCGCCGCAGGCGGCGGTCGCCGTGATCGCTGCCGAGGACCAGCGGTTCCTCGAGCACGGCGGCTTCGATTTCGCGGCCATCGACAAGGCCTGGACGGATGCGAGGCGCGGCCGCCGGCTGCGCGGCGCCAGCACGATCAGCCAGCAGGTGGCGAAAAACCTGTTCCTGTGGCCGGGCCAGAGCTGGGCCCGCAAGGGCCTCGAAGCATGGTTCACGCTGTGGATCGAAATCCTGTGGCCCAAGCAGCGGATACTCGAGGTCTACCTCAACAGCGCCGAATTCGGACTCGGCGTGTGGGGCGTCGAGGCCGCGAGCCGGCATTACTTCCGCAAGCCGGCGGCCAGGCTGAATCGCAACGAGGCCGCGTTGCTCGCGGCCGTGCTGCCGAGTCCGAAGCGATACCGCGTCGACCGGCCCTCCGTCTACGTGCAGCGGCGCCAGTCCTGGATCCTGCAGCAGATGTGGATGCTGGGCGGCCTGCGACTGCTCGATGGCCTCGACACTGAGCCCGCGCAGCGCTGAGCAGGAACGATCAGGCGGTACCCGTCTTTGCATCCCGGCCGAGATTGGGCCCGAGCCAGCGCCGCGTTTCCGGGAGCGCCATGCCCTTGCGCTTTGCATAGTCCTCGAGCTGGTCGGCGCCGATGGTTCCGACCGCGAAGTAACGCGCCTGTGGGTGCGAGAAATACCAGCCACTGACGGATGCCGCCGGGTGCATCGCAAAGGACTCGGTGAGCCGGATGCCGGTTGCCGCCTCCGCATCCAGCAGGCGCCATAGGGTTGCCTTCTCGCTGTGATCCGGGCAGGCCGGGTAGCCCGGTGCCGGGCGAATGCCACGGTATTCCTCGCGGATCCGCTGTTCGTTCGAGAGTGCTTCGTCCGGCGCATAGGCCCAGAATTCGCGGCGCACGCGTTCATGCAGGTATTCGGCCAGCGCCTCGGCGAACCGGTCGGCCAGCGCCTTCAGCAGGATTGCCGAGTAATCGTCATGCGCTGCCTCGAAGCGCGCGACATGTTCCTCGATGCCGACACCGGCGGTCACTGCGAATGCCCCGATGAAATCCGCGACGCCGGATCCGCGTGGCGCGATGAAATCGGCCAGGCAGAGCTGTGGCTGGCCGGCCGGCTTGATCTTCTGCTGGCGCAGGTGATGCAGCGTCGCGATGCTGCGCACCTGTCCGGCGTTCTCGAAGACATCGATGTCGTCACCGGTCCCCGCAGCGGGGAAGAAGCCGAGCACCGCGCGCGCCGTCAGCCAGCGTTCGCGCACCAGTGTGTCGAGCATGCGGCGCGCGTCTTGCCACAGCGCAGTGGCGGCGACGCCTCGCACCGGGTCCTGCAGGATGTCCGGGAACCTGCCGGGGAATTCCCAGGCGTTGAAGAACGGCATCCAGTCGATGTACGGCACCAGATCCTGCAATGGCACGGGTCCGATCGCGCGGTTGCCGAGGAATCGCGGAATCGCCGGGCGAGTGCCGGCCCAGTCGAGCACGGGCCTGCGCGCGCGCGCAGCGGCCAGCGTGAGCCCCTCCGGGCGCCGCTTGCGGCTCGCATGCTGGTCACGGCGGGTGGCATGCTCGGCCTGGTTTCGCATGAAGAACGCCGCCCGCGCCTCGGGGGTGATCAGCGTCTGGCAGACACCCACCGCGCGCGAGGCATCCTTGACGTAGATGACACCGTGCCGGTATTCGGGCTCGATCCGCACGGAGGTGTGGGCCGGCGACGTGGTTGCGCCGCCGATCAGCAGCGGGATCGTGAAGCCCTGGCGCTGCATTTCGTGCGCAACGTGCACCATTTCGTCCAGCGACGGCGTGATCAGCCCGGATAGTCCGATCATGTCCGCCGACTCCGCGCGCGCCGTGTCGAGGATGCGCGCTGCCGGCACCATGACGCCGAGATTGATGACCTCAAAATTGTTGCACTGAAGCACGACGCTGACGATGTTCTTGCCGATGTCGTGCACATCGCCTTTAACGGTCGCCACGACGATCCTGCCTTTGCTGATGCGCTCGCCGCCCTGCTCATGCTCGATGAACGGCACGAGGTGGGCCACCGCGCGTTTCATCACGCGCGCGGACTTGACGACCTGGGGCAGGAACATCTTGCCGGCGCCGAACAGGTCGCCGACGACGTTCATGCCGTCCATCAACGGCCCTTCGATGACGTCGAGCGGCCGCGCGGCCTGCAGCCGCGCCGCTTCTACGTCCTCGATGATGAACTCATCGATGCCCATGACCAGCGCATGTTCGAGCCGCTTGTCGACCTGCCAGCCGCGCCAGGCCAGGTCTTCGGTGCGCCGGGCTGCGCCGCCGCCACGATAGCGATCCGCGATTTCCAGCAGCCGCTCGGTTGCATCCGGGCGGTTGTTGAGGATCACGTCTTCGACACGTTCCCGCAGTTCCGGTGCAATCTCCTCATAGATTCCCAGCTGACCCGCGTTGACGATGCCCATGTCGAGCCCGGCCCGTACCGCGTGGTACAGGAAGACGGCGTGCATCGCCTCACGCAGGGTGTCGTTGCCGCGAAACGAGAAGGAGACATTGCTGACGCCGCCGCTGGTCAGGACACCCGGCAGACGCTGCTTGATCTGCCGCACGGCCTCGATGAAGGCGACGCCATAGCCCGCATGCTCCTCGATGCCGGTCCCTACTGCGAAGATGTTCGCGTCGAAAATGATGTCCTCGGGCAGGAATCCGGCGTCGCGCGTCAGCAATCCGTATGCGCGCTCGCAGATCGCGACCTTGCGCTCGACCGTATCCGCCTGTCCCTGCTCATCGAAGGCCATGACGATGACCGCCGCGCCATAGCGGCGGACCTTGCGGGCTTGCTCCAGGAACGGGCCTTCGCCCTCCTTCAGCGAGATGGAATTGACGACTCCCTTGCCCTGCAGGCACCTGAGCCCGGCCTCGATGACCGGCCATTTGGACGAGTCGATCATCACCGGGACGCGCGCGATATCAGGTTCGGCCGCCGCGAGATTCAGGAACTTCACCATCACGGCCTGCGAATCGAGCATCCCCTCGTCCATGTTGACGTCGATCAGCTGGGCGCCGGCCGCCACCTGGTCGCGCGCGATCGCAAGCGCTGCAGCGTAGTCCCCGGCCTCGATGAGCTTGCGAAAGCGGGCCGAGCCCGTGACATTGGTGCGCTCGCCGACGTTGACGAACACCATCTCCGGTTCGATGTTGAGCGGCTCGAGCCCCGCCAGGCGGCAGCGCGCCGGCAGGGCGGGAGGCACGCGGGGTGGCAGGCCGGCGACGGCGCGCGCGATGTGCGCGATGTGCTCCGGCGTCGTGCCACAGCAACCACCGACGATGTTGATGAATCCGCTTTCGGCCCACTCGCGCAGCTGCGCCGCGGTCTCGCAGGCCTGCTCGTCGTATTCGCCGAAGGCATTCGGCAGGCCGGCATTCGGGTGGGTACTGACGAAGCAATCCGCGATGCGGGACAGTTCCTCGATGTGCGGACGCAGTTGCCTTGCGCCGAGTGCGCAGTTCAGCCCGACGGCGAGCGGTCGCACATGCCGCACCGAATTCCAGAATGCTTCCGTCGTCTGCCCGGACAGGGTCCGGCCCGATGCGTCCGTGATCGTGCCCGAGACGATCACCGGCCAGTCGCGGCCGAGTTCCTCGAACAGCCCGCTGATTCCAAACAGTGCCGCCTTCGCATTCAGCGTGTCGAATATGGTCTCGACGATCAACAGGTCCACGCCGCCGTCGATCAGTGCGCGCGCAGCGGTCGCATAGGTCGCGCAGAGCTCCTCAAAGCTGATATTGCGGTATCCGGGATCGTTGACATCCGGCGACAGCGAGGCCGTGCGGCTGGTCGGGCCCAGCGCGCCGGCCACATAGCGCCGTCGGCCGCTGGTGGCCGTGACCTCGTCGGCAACGCGTCTCGCAATGCGCGCCGACTCGAGATTGATCTCGGCGACGAATTCCTCCAGGCCGTAATCGGCCAGTGACGGCGCGCTGGAATTGAAGGTGTTGGTCTCGATGATGTCGGCGCCAGCCTCGAGGTACTCGCGATGGATCGCGCCGATCAGCTGCGGCCGGGTCAGCGACAGCAGGTCGTTGGCGCCCTTGAGGTCGCGCGGCCAGTCTGCGAAGCGCTCGCCGCGATAGTCGGCGTCCGCAAGCCGCGCGCGCTGGATCATCGTGCCCATCGCACCGTCCAGGACGAGGATCCGCTGCGCCAGTTGCAGCCGCAACTCGCTCATCGTGGCCGCCGCGGTTCTGGCCTGGTCGCTGCTCTCGTCCTTGGCGGGCATCCGCGTCAGTATACGGTCGCCCCGTGACCCGGCGTGACCGGTCAATGCAGCCCGCGCGGTGCGGGCTGCCGGCCGACAGCCGAGAAGAGACCGGCGACGTCCACGGCGTCGAAGTGCCAGGCCCGGTTGCAGAACTCGCAGCACACCTCCACGTCGCCCCGCTCGCGCAACAAGGCCTGCAACTCGCCTTCACCCAGTGAGCGCAGGATTCCGGAAACGCGCTCGCGCGAGCAGGCGCACCGGAAATGGACCGGCGTGCCTGCGAACAGGCGGATGTCGTCCCCGGAAAACAGCCGCCGCAGGATGTCGCGGCACGGAAGTTCCAGCAGCTCGGCCGATGAAAGCGTCGCCGCAAGCAACCCGATGCGCCGCCAGGCGTCATCGGCCTCGGCCGCATGCGGGCTTTCGCTCTCCGCCCCAGCTGCCGCAACCCGCTGCAGCAGGATGCCAGCCGTGCGATCGGGCCGGGCAGCCAGCAGCAGTCGCGACGGCAGCTGTTCCGAGCGCCCGAAGTACTGCTCGAGGCAGGCGGCCAATTGCGCCTGCTCCAGTGAAACCAGGCCCTGGTAATGCTCCGCCCGGCCGTCCTGCTCGATGGTGACCGCGAGCTGGCCGCCGCCGAACAACGACGCGACGGTCGAACCGTCCGCCGGCACCTCACCATGACGCGCGACACCGCGGATCCCGTGCCGATGCGTGCATTGCGCGAGCAGCAGCCGCACGGGACCGGGCCCCTCGATCTGCAGCGACAGCCGTCCGCTGAACTTCAGCGAGCCCGCCATCAGCACGCAGGCCGCAAGCGCCTCGCCGAGCAGGTCGCTGACCGGGCGCGGGTAATCATGATGCTCGATCGTGGCGCGCCAGCTCGCATCCAGGCGCACGAGGTGGCCGCGGATCGCAAGGTTCTCGAACAGGAACCGGTGCAGCAGGTCGCCTTCGGGCATCAGCCTGCGAGCATCCTGCGCAACAGTTCGTTGACCTGCGCCGGATTCGCCTTGCCACCGGTCGCCTTCATCACCTGGCCGACGAAGAATCCGAACAGCTTGTCCTTGCCCGCGCGATAGTCCGCAAGCTGCGCCGGGTTCGCCGCCATCACGCCGGCGATGACCTTCTCGATCGCGTTCGTGTCAGTGATCTGCCGGAGCCCCTTCGCCGCGATGATGGCGTCCGCGTCGGCCGCGCCCGGCCACATCGCCTCGAAGACTTCCTTGGCGATCTTGCCGGAAATCGTGCCATCCACGATGCGCGCCAGCAGCCCGGCGAGGCGCGTCGCGCTGACCGGCGTCCGGCTGACGTCGAGGTTGTCGCGATTCAGGAATCCCGACACGTCGCCCATGACCCAGTTGGCCGCCAGCTTCGGCTCGCCGCCGAGCGTCGCGACGACCTGCTCGTAGTAATCCGCGAGCTCGCGACTCGCGGTCAGCACGCCTGCGTCGTACGGCGACAACCCGTGATCGCGCGCAAATCGCGCGGCCTTCTGGTCGGGCAGCTCGGGCAGCTCGCGCCGCAGCTGCTCTATCAGCTCTGCGGACAGCGCCAGCGGCAGCAGGTCCGGGTCCGGGAAATACCGGTAGTCGTTGGCCTCCTCCTTCGAACGCATCGGGCGGGTCTCGGCACGGTCAGGATCGTAAAGACGCGTTTCCTGCACGACGCTGCCGCCACCCTCGATCAACTCGACCTGCCGCGCGACCTCGAAGTTGATTGCGCGCTAGACGAAGCGGAAGGAATTCAGGTTCTTGATTTCGCAGCGCGTGCCGAACTCGTGCCGGCCCTTGTGGCGCACCGACACGTTGGCGTCGCAGCGAAACGAGCCTTCCTGCATGTTGCCGTCGCAGATCTCGAGGTAGCGGACCAGCGTGTGGATCTTCTTCATGTAGGCAATCGCCTCGCGGGCCGAGCGCATGTCCGGCTCCGAGACGATTTCCAGCAGCGGCGTGCCGGCCCGGTTGAGGTCGATGCCGCTGTGCGCCCCGAGGCCCTCGTGCAGCGACTTGCCGGCGTCCTCCTCGAGGTGGGCGCGCGTGACGCCGATGGTCTTGTGCGCGCCATCGTCCAGCACGATGTCGACCGTTCCGTCCTCGACGATCGGCCGCTCGTACTGGCTGATCTGGTAGCCCTTTGGCAGGTCCGGATAGAAGTAGTTCTTGCGCGCGAAGATCGACCGGCGGGCGATCGTCGCACCGATCGCCAGCCCGAAGCGGACGGCCATGCGCACGGCCTCGCGGTTCAGGACCGGCAGCACCCCCGGGTAGCCCAGGTCGACCAGGTTCGCCTGGACATTGGGCGGCGCGCCGTAGGCGGTCGCCGAGCCTGAAAAGATCTTGGACCGGGTCGCGAGCTGGGCATGGATCTCGAGGCCGATGACGATTTCCCATTCGATGTTCATGGCGGCAGCCTCAGGCGAACAGCGGTGGGACGCGGCGGTGCCAGTCCGACTCGCGCTGCCAGGCATGCGCCACCGCGAGCAGCCGATCCTCGGAAAAATGCGGTCCGATCAGCTGCAGGCCAACGGGCAATCCTTCCACCAGGCCGCAGGGAACCGAGATCGCCGGCAGGCCCGCCAGGTTCGCCCCGATCGTGTAGATGTCGTTGAGGTACATCGTGATGGGATCGTCCACCTTGGCGCCGATGGCGAAGGCCGGCGTCGGCGTCGTCGGCCCCATCAGCACGTCAACCTCGGCAAAGGCCCGCCTGAAGTCGGCATTGATCAGGCTGCGGACCTTCTGCGCCTTCAGGTAATAGGCGTCGTAATAGCCGGCCGACAGCACATAGGTGCCGGTCATGATGCGGCGCTTGACCTCGGCGCCGAAGCCCTCGCCACGCGAACGCTTGTAGAGATCCGTCAGGTCACGCGGCTCCCGGCAGCGATGCCCGAAGCGCACCCCGTCGAATCGCGACAGGTTCGACGAGCACTCGGCCGGCGCGACCACGTAGTAGGTCGGCACCGACAGGGGCAGGTTCGGAAGGCTGAGCTCGACGAGCGTCGCGCCCATCGCGCGGTAACCATCGAGGGCCGCGCGGACCGCCAGGCCCGTGTCTTCCTCGAGCCCTTCGCCGAAGAATTCCCGGATGACGCCGATCCGCAGGCCACGCATGGACTGGCCGAGCCCGGCCACATAATCCGGCACCGGCACATCGACGCTGGTCGAGTCGCGGGCGTCGTAGCCCGCCATGGCCGCGAGCACCAGCGCGGCATCCTCGACCGATTGCGCCAGCACGCCACCCTGGTCGAGGCTGGACGCGAATGCGACCATCCCATAGCGCGAGACCCTGCCATAGGTCGGCTTGAGCCCCGTCAGTCCGGTCAGCGCCGCCGGCTGGCGGATCGAGCCGCCAGTATCGGTGCCGGTCGCGACCGGTGCGATGCGCGCGGCCACGGCCGCAGCCGAGCCGCCCGAGGAGCCGCCGGGCACGCGCGTGCCATCCCAGGGATTACGTACCGGGCCGAAGTAGCTCGTCTCATTCGACGAGCCCATCGCGAACTCGTCCATGTTGGTCTTGCCGAGCATCACCATGCCGGCGGCCGCAAGGCGCTCGACGACGGTGGCGTCATAGGGCGCGACGAAGTTGGACAGCATTCTCGAGCCGCAAGAGGTCAGCACGCCGTCGGTGCAGAAGATGTCCTTGTGCGCCAACGGCACGCCGGTCAGCGGCCCGCCTTCGCCGCGGGCAATCGTGGCATCGGCCCGCCTGGCACTGGCCATCGCCCGCTCTGGAACGACCGTGACAAAGGCATTCAGACGGGCATTCGAGTGGTCGATCCGCTCGAGGAAATGGCGCGTGACTTCGGCGCTCGAGAACCTGCCGGAGCGCAGGCCCCGGCCCAGCTCCGCCGCGGTCATGAGATGCAGGCTCATTCGATCACTTTCGGCACCAGGTACAGACCGGCCTCCACGACCGGGGCATTGCCCTGATAACGGTCGCGATGGTCCGTTTCCGTCACCGCGTCGTCGCGCAACGGCTGCACCTGGTTAGGCAACGGGTGCGCCATCGGTTCGATGCCTTCGGTGCCCGCCGCCGACAGCTGTTCCACGAATTCGAGGATTCGCGACAGGTTGCCGGCGTAAACCGGCAGCTCCTGCTCGGTGATCTGCAGGCGGGCCAGATGCGCGATGTCTTCCACCTCGCGGCGGGTCAGCGTCACGATTGCTCCAGCACGTCTGGAAAATGGGAAAAACCCGACGGAAATCATACACGTCCGCTTGTGGAATGTCGCGCCCACCGCTACACTGCCCGCCCTCGTTTTCAAGCCATTCGTGCTGCCGGCCACACCATGTTCAAGAGTCTCCGGGGTTACTTCTCCAGCGACATATCGATCGACCTCGGAACCGCCAACACGCTGATCTATGTGCGCGGCCGGGGCATCGTCCTGAATGAGCCCTCCGTGGTTGCGGTCCAGGACGAGCCGGGCCGCGGCGTCAAGACGATCGTCGCGGTCGGCGCCGAAGCCAAGGGCATGATTGGCCGCACGCCGGGTCACATCACGGCCGTGCGCCCGATGAAGGACGGCGTCATCGCCGACTTCACCTACACCGAGCGCATGCTGCAGTACTTCATCAGCAAGGTGCATGGAAACCGCTGGCTGCGCCCATCGCCGCGTGTGCTGATCTGCGTCCCGTTCGGCTCCACGCAAGTCGAGCGCCGTGCAATCCAGGAATCAGCCGAAGGCGCCGGGGCACGTCGCGTCGACGTCATTCCTGAGCCGATGGCCGCAGCGGTTGGCGCCGGCCTGCCGGTCAATGAAGCGCGTGGATCCATGGTGCTGGACGTCGGCGGCGGCACCTCGGAAGTCGCCGTGATCTCGCTCAACGGCATCGTTTACGCCGAATCGGTGCGCATCGGCGGCGACCGCTTCGACGAGGCAATCACGAACTACGTCCGCCGCAATTACGGCATCCTGATCGGCGAGGCGACGGCCGAGCGGATCAAGATCGCGATCGGCTCGGCCTACCCCGGCCAGCAGGTCCGCGAGATCTCGGTCAAGGGTCGCAACCTGTCCGAAGGCGTTCCGCGCAGCTTTACCCTGAATTCCAACGAGATCCTCGAGGCGATGCAGGAACCGCTGCAGGGCATTGTCCAGGCGGTCAAGAAGGCGCTGGAACAGACGCCCCCGGAACTGGGCGCCGACGTCGCCGACAGCGGCATCGTCCTGACGGGCGGCGGCGCGCTGCTGAAGGATATCGACAAGCTGCTGATGGAAGAAACCGGCCTGCCGGTGATCATCGCCGAGGACCCGATGACCTGTGTCGCGCGCGGCGGCGGTCGGATTCTCGAGCTGTCGGAGGAGCATCCCGGCCTGTTCGGGCTGAACTAGCCCGCTGCAGGACGCTGCTGGACCCGGGTCAGTTCGCGGGCTCCGGACGATGGCTGGGTTCGGCAGGTCGTGTACATTGATCGCGGTTCTAGGGCGGAGCCTCAATTGACGAATCACGAGTCGGACTCGCGGCCATTGCTGCTGGGCGGCCCGGCCTTGGGACTGCGTCTGATCGTGCTCGTGATCATGTCGATCGGGCTGATGGTGGCCGACCAGCGCCAGCATCACCTGGCCGTGATCCGTGACTGGCTGTCGGCGGCAGCCTATCCATTCCAGTGGGCGGTGCAGGCACCGCTGGCAGCGTGGGACGGCGCGCGCGAATCGCTTGCCACCCGGTCCCGCATCGAGGCGGACAACATCAGGCTGGCAGCCGACAACCTGGTGTTGCGTCTCAAGCTGATGCGCTTTGATTCCCTGGCCCAGGAGAACCAGCGCCTGCGTGCCGCGAGCGCGAGTTCGGCCAGGGTCGTGCAGCGTTCGCTGGTCGCCGAGATCGTGCGTGTCGACCTCGATCCTTTCCGGCAGCGCGTGCTGGTCAACAAGGGCAGCCGCGACGGCGTTTTCCACGGGCAGGCGGCGCTCGACGCCAATGGCATCTTCGGTCAGGTCACCCGCGTCGGACCGGTCTCGGCGGAATTGATCCTGATATCGGATCCCGAACACGCCATCCCGGTGCAGGTCAACCGGACCGGCACGAGGACGATTGCGCTTGGCACCGGCCGCTCGGGACAGTTGTCACTGCCTTACTTGCCGCAGAATTCCGACGTCGTCGCAGGGGATCTCCTGGTCAGTTCCGGCCTTGGCGGCGTCTTTCCGCCCGGCTATCCGGTTGCACAGGTCAGCGTCGTGCAACACGACCCGAGCCAGCCGCTGCTGTCCGTCACCGCCGCGCCGCTGGCGGCGCTCGACAGCGATCCCGAGATCCTGCTGGTCTGGTTCGACAGCGTGGTCGTCGAACCTGATCCTTCATCCGAACCGGAGCCACCCGCAGTTCCGGCGCCCACCGGCGGCCCGGGAGGCAACTAGGCATGGCCAGCCGGACGATCCTGGGATGGCCACGCATTCTCGCGATGACGATCATTGCGCTTACCGCGACCGTCGCGCCGTTGCCGGACTTGCTGCAGGTCCTGCGACCGGATTTCGTCGCGCTGACCGTGCTGTGGCTATGCCTGCTGTCGCCACGGCTGACCGGCTTGTTTCATGCATGGGGAGCGGGTCTTGCGCTCGACGCATTCCGCGGTGTGCTGTTCGGCCAGCATGCACTCGCGATGGTCGTCATCGCCTATGTCGCGTCGAAACTGCGGCTGCAGATCCGCGCTTTCCCGCCATTGCAGCAGGCAGCCGTGATCCTGGCGCTGCTATGGCTCTACGAGTTCCTGCTGTTCTGGATCGACGGCGTGTCCGGACATCCGGTCACCGACTGGCGGCGCTGGCTCGCGGTGCCCGTTGGCGCCGCGTGCTGGCCGTTGATCACCGGCCTCTACGCGCGCTTCGCGACCAAGCGCTGAAGCGATGCGCCGGGTCCGGATCAAGGACGAGAATCTCGAGCAGCGCGTCTTCCTGCAACGATCGCTGATTGCGATAGCCGTCGTCTTGTCACTGCTCCTGCTGCTGTCCGGCCGGGCATTCTGGCTGCAGGTGCTGCGGCACGAGCATTATTCCGTACTGTCGCAGGGCAATCGTGCGCGGATCGAGCCGTTGCCGGCAAATCGCGGCGTCATCTTCGATCGCGCGGGCCGGGTCATCGCCGAAAACACGCCGTCTTACCAGCTCGAGCTCGTCCGCGAGCAGGCGGGCGACCTCGATGCGACGCTCGCGCGACTCGTGCTTATCGGGCTGCTCGAGCAGGATGACGTCGATCGCGTCCGCCGGCTCGTGCAGTCGCGCCGCGCTTTCGAGGCGGTGCCGGTCCGGCTGCAACTCGACCAGGAAGCTATCGCCCGCTACGCCGTGCACCGGTACGAGCTGCCGGGCGTATTCCTCGAGACGCGCATGGCACGGCATTACCCCTATGGCGAGCTGGGCGCGCACGCGCTCGGCTATGTCGGCGCGATCAGCGAGAATGACCTCGTCCGCGTGGACAAGGAGCGCTATTTCGGGACCGGCGTGATCGGCAAGACCGGAGTCGAGCGCGCCTACGAGGACGAGTTGCTGGGCACCGGCGGCTACCGGGAAGTACTGGTCAATGCCGAAGGGAGGCCGGTGACCGCGCTTGGCGGCCAGGCCGACAATCTGCGGAGTCGCGCGCCGCATGCAGGCCGCGGCCTGCGGCTGACGATCGACATCGAATTGCAACGGGTCGCCGAGCAGGCGATGGCCGGCCGCCGCGGCGCGGTCGTCGCGCTCGACCCCTCGACTGGCGACGTGCTGGTGTTCGCGAGCCTGCCGGGCTTCGACCCGAACGGCTTTGCGCGCGGCATCTCGCGCCGCGATTACCTGGCGCTGACCGCGGATCCCGACCAGCCGCTGTTCAACCGCGTGCTGCGCGGCACCTACCCGCCGGGATCGACGATCAAGCCGGTCATGGCGCTCGCGGGCCTTGAATACCAAGTGGTGCGTCCCGAGGACACGATCTACTGCCCCGGGCACTACTCGCTGCCGAACTCGCGCCATCAGTTCCACGACTGGAAACACGAGGGTCACGGCACTGTCGACATGCGCCGCGCCGTCATGCAGTCCTGCGACGTTTATTTCTACCGCCTGGCAAACGCGCTCGGCATCGAGCGCATCCACGATGCGATGAGCCGCATGGGGTTCGGCGCGCCGACCGGCATTGACATCGCCGGCGAGCGCGGCGGCGTCATGCCCTCGCCGCAGTGGAAGAAGACGCTGTTCAAGCGGCCCGAACAGCAGGCCTGGTTCCCGGGCGAAACGGTCATCCTCGGGATCGGACAGGGCTACTGGGCTGCGACCCCGCTGCAGCTGGCGAATGCGACGGCGCTGCTCGCCGCGCGCGGCCGGCACTTCCGCCCGCGGCTGGTACGCGCATTCGTGGATCCGGTCAACGGCGCCGTGGACGAGCGCGCGCTGCAGGCGCTGCCGCCCGTCGAACTGAAGGACAGCGCGAACTGGGAAGTCATTGTCGATGCAATGGTCGCGGTCACCAGCGGGCCCGGCGGTACCGCCGTGCGGGCATCCAGGGGCGCTGCCTACTCGATCGCCGGCAAGACCGGCACCGCTCAGGTCTATTCGGTCGGGCAGACCGAGAAATATGATGAGAAGACTGTCGCCGAGCGGCTGCGCGACCATGCGCTGTTCGTTGCCTTCGCGCCGGCTGACGCGCCGAAGATTGCGATCGCGGTGCTGGTCGAGAACGGCGGCCACGGCAGCTCCGCGGCGGCACCGATCGCGCGCGCGGTGTTTGACGCATACCTTGCGCCAGGGGCCGGCTGATGTTCGACGAAATGGGAGCCTCGCGAACCCGGCGTACCGTGACAGCGACGGCGCGCCTGATGCGCGCGCTGCACCTGGACGGCATGCTGCTTGCGGGCTTGGCGGCCGTCAGCTGCTTCGGGCTGTTCGTGCTGTACAGCGCGGCCGGCGACAACACGGCCCTGTGGTTCAATCAGCTCGCCCGTTTCGGCATCGGGATCGCGGTCATGATCGCGCTCGCGCAGGTACCGGATCATTTCCTGCGCATGGCGGCCCCGGCCGCCTATGTGCTGGGCCTCGTGCTGCTGGCGCTGGTGGCGGCCGTCGGCGATGTCGGCAAGGGCGCGCAGCGCTGGCTGGACCTCGGCATCGTTCGATTCCAGCCATCCGAGATCATGAAACTCGCCGTGCCGATGATGTGCGCGTGGTACCTGCACCAGCGGCCCCTGCCGCCATCCGCGCGGGACGTGATCGCCGTGGCATTCTTGATCGTCGTACCGGTGCTGTTGATCGCCGGGCAGCCTGACCTGGGCACCGCGCTCCTGGTCGCGGCAGCAGGATTCCTCGTGCTCGTTCTCGGCGGCCTGTCGCCGGCCTATCTGGTCGGCGCGGTCGCAATCGTCGGCGCCGCGGTGCCGCTGGTCTGGCACCTGCTGCACGATTATCAGCGGCAGCGCGTATTGACGCTGCTGGATCCGCAGAGCGATGCCCTTGGCGCCGGCTATCACATCATCCAGTCGCAGATCGCCATCGGCTCGGGTGGCATATTTGGCAAGGGCTGGACCAATGGCAGCCAGGCGCAACTGGAATTCCTGCCCGAGCGCTCCACCGATTTCATCTTCGCCGTCGTTGGCGAGGAACTTGGCCTGCTGGGATTGCTGGCGCTGCTGGCAGGCTACCTGTTCATCGTGGGCCGTGGACTGCTCATGGCCAACCAGTGCCGCGACGCTTTCACGCGCCTGACGTCGGGCAGCATCGCGCTGACGTTCTTCGTCTACGTATTCGTCAACGCCGGCATGGTGACCGGACTGCTGCCCGTTGTCGGCGTGCCCCTGCCGCTTGTCAGTTACGGTGGCACGTCGCTGGTGACCCTGCTGGCCGGCTTCGGTATCCTGATGTCGCTGTATTCCAGCCGCAAGCTCCTGGGGCCTTGATGTCGGGCGCGACACAACTGCTGCGGTCGCTGGCCTGTGGACTCGCATTGCTCGCCGTTGCCTGCTCAAGCGCTGCACTCGACGTGGAGCGCGAGGACGTCAAGAAGTTCATGCAGGACATGCAGCGCGAGCATGGCTTTGACGGAGCCTGGCTCAAGGACGTGATGACCCAGGCGGAGAGCCAGCCGCGAATCCTCGAACTGATGAGCCGGCCGGCCGAGCAGGTCAAGCCCTGGCACGAGTACCGCGATCATTTCCTGACCGACGAACGGATCGCCGCCGGACTCGTGTTCTGGCTCACCCACCGCGAGCGCCTTGCAGCGACTGAGCAACGGACCGGCGTCGCGCAGCACGTCATCGTCGGCATCATCGGCGTCGAATCCTACTTCGGCCGCATCACGGGCCGATTCCGGGTCATCGACGCACTCGCGACGCTTGCCTTCGACTACCCGCCCCGCAGCAAGTATTTCCTGGGCGAGTTCGAGCAGTTCCTGATGCTGGCGCGCGAGGAGCAGGTCGACATCGGCACCGCGCTGGGTTCCTATGCCGGCGCCATGGGTTCGCCGCAATTCATGCCGCGCAGTTACAGGGCCTATGCCGTCGATGGCGACGGTGATTCGCGCCGGGATCTCTGGGGCAGCTGGGATGACGTCATCGCGAGTGTCGCCAACTACCTTGTGGAGAACGGCTGGCACGCCGGCGAGCCCGTGGTGACGCCGGCAAGCCTCTGGTTTCCACGGGCAGAGGGACTTGCCGCCGGCAGCCTCAGGCCCGACTCGACCGTCAAGGCGCTGCGCGACCGCGGCCTGTCCTTCGACACCAGCCTCAAGGACAGCGCGCCAGCACTCTTCATCGAGGTTGCCGGTGACGATGGACCCGAACTGCGCGCGGGCTTTCACAACCTCGGCGTGATCACCCGCTACAACAGCAGCATTCTGTATGCGCTCGCGGTGCACGACCTCGGCAGCCGCATTCAGTCGCTGCTGCCCGCAGCGCCATGACTTGCCGGCTGCTGCTGCCGGCGGTGGCGGCGCTCGCGGCGGTCGCCTGTGCCGGGGCACCGAGCCGCCCGCCCCCGCCCGCACCGGGCACGGGCGGCACGGCCGTGCCACACGACGAGCCGCACGCAAGGCATGGCAATCCGCCTTTCTACGACGTGGATGGCCAGCGCTACGTCGTCCTCGCGAGCGCCGCAGGCTACGTCGAACGCGGCGTTGCCTCATGGTACGGCCCGGATTTTCACGGTGGCCGCACCGCGACCGGTGAAACCTACGACATGAATGCCATGTCAGGTGCTCACCCGACACTCCCGCTGCCGACCTGGGTGCGGGTGACCAACCTGCAGAACGGCCGCAGTGCCGTTGTCCGCCTGAACGATCGCGGACCATTCCGGAAGAACCGGATCATCGACCTGTCGCACGCTGCGGCCGAGCAGCTCGACATGATTCGCGAAGGCACGGCGATGGTCGAGGTCAGGAGCCTGTCGGCTGCGGGCCCCGCTGCGGCCACCGCGCCGCGCGCCCCTGTCGGCAGGTACTTCGCGCAGGCCGGCGCCTTCGCGGATGAAGGCAACGCGCTGCGCCTGGTAGCGCGGCTGCGCGAGGCTGGTGTCGGCGACGTGACGATCGTCGAAGCCCGCGTCGACGGCCGGCGCCTGTTTCGCGTGCGTGCGGGTCCGGTGGCAAGCGTCGCCGATTTCGACGTGCTGGTTGAAAGGCTGCGCCAGGCGGGCATCGAGTCGGCGCGGCTTGCACTCGATTGAAGGCCTGACGCAGGACGCACGCCACCGCTAGAATTGGCAACCCGCCGTGCCTTCGCGCGGCGCTCCACTCCTGAATTCGAGGTCAATCTTGAAAATCCTTGCTGTTGCCGCCTTGCTGCTGCCCGTTCTCGCGCTGGCCGCTGCGCCGCCGGTCCCGGCTCCGCCGTCGATCGAGGCCAGGTCCTGGATTCTCGTCGACCAGGCGAGCGGCAGCGTCATTGCGGGTCATGACGTCGACAAGCCGGTCGAACCGGCCAGCCTGACCAAGCTGATGACCGCCTATGCCGTATTTCATGCCTTGCGCGAGGGCACGCTGAAGCTCACGACGCAGCTGCCGGTCAGCGAGCACGCCTGGCGTGCCGAAGGTTCGCGAAGCTTCGTTGATGTCGGCTCGCGCGTGCCCGCTGAAGTGCTGCTGGAGGGCATGATCGTGCAGAGCGGCAACGACGCCAGCATCGCGCTCGCCGAGGCCGTCGCCGGCACCGAGACGACTTTCGCCGGGCTGATGAACCAGTACGCCGAGCGGCTCGGCATGACGGGTTCGCATTTCGAGAATGCAACCGGGCTGCCGGACGAAAGGCACGTCGTGACGGTCGCCGACATGGCCCGGCTGGCGCGGGCGATCATCCGGGAATTCCCCGATTACTATCACTGGTACTCGCAGCGCGAATTCACGTGGAATGGCATCACCCAGAGCAACCGGAACGGCCTGCTGGAACGGGACCCGAGCGTCGACGGCATGAAGACGGGCATGACTGACGCGGCCGGTTACTGCCTCGTCGCGTCGGCGAAGCGCGATGGCATGCGGCTCATCTCGATCGTCGTCGGAACCGAAAGCATGAAGGCGCGCGAGGACGCGAGCCTTGCGCTCTTGAACTACGGCTTCAGCTTCTACGAGTCGCGCCGGCTGCAGGCCGGCGGAACCGAGATGGCCAGGCCCCGGATCTACAAGGCCCCCGGCGGACACGCCGCCGTCGGTCTCGCCGAGGATCTCGTCATCACGCTGCCGCGCGGCCGCGCCGACCGCGTCGAGCTCAAGGTGGAACTGGCCCCCAAGGTATTCGCGCCGCTGACGGCCCTGGACCGCGTCGGGGTCGTGCGCGCCGTCCTGGACGGCAAGGTTCTCGCCGAAGTCGCGCTGCAGCCGCTCGCCGACGTGCCGCTCGGCGGATTCTTCCGCCGGATCTGGGACACGATCCTTGCCTGGTTCGCCTGACCATGCCGCTGCCTCTCGTCTGGCTCGATGGTCGATTGCTGCCACTGGCAGAGGCACGGATCTCCCCGCTGGACCGCGGCTTCCTGTTCGGCGACGCCGTCTACGAGGTGCTGCCCGTCTACGGTGGCCGTGCCTATCGCCTCGATGCGCACCTCGAGCGACTCGAGCGCAGCCTGCATGAGATCCGCATGGAACCGGTGCTGGATCGCAGCGGATGGCTGGCGGCGCTCGGGGCGCTGGTGCACGGCAATGGTGGCGGCGACCTGCTGCTGTATGTGCAGGTGACCCGCGGCGTCGAGCCGGAACGCAACCAGGTGCCCACGCCCGGTACGCGCGCAACGGTGCTGGCATTCGTGATGCCGATGCCGTTCATTTCCGCGGCAATGATCGAGCGCGGGGCTGCCGCCGTGACCGCGCCCGATACGCGCTGGGCCCGCTGCGACATCAAGGCGACTTCGTTGCTGGCCAATGTGCTGTTGCGCTGGCAGGCCGCCGACGCCGGGGCCACTGAAGCCATCCTGGTGCGGGATGGCTGGCTGACGGAAGGCAGCACCAGCAGCGTTCACGTCGGGCAGTCGGGACGCGTGCTGACGCCGCCGCAGACCCACCTGATCCTGCCGGGCACGACCCGGGGCGCGTTGTTCGACATTGCGGACCGCGAAGGCATTGCCTCGGAGCGCCGGCCGGTCTCCCTGGCTGAGTTGCGCGGTGCCGACGAGATCATGGTGGCCTCCGCGGGTCGCGGCATTCGCGCCGTGACGACACTCGACGGTGCGCCGGTCGGCAGCGGCCGGCCCGGCCCGCTGTTTCGCCGGCTCCATGCCGGTTTCCTCGCGACCAGGGAGGAGTTCTCGACCGAACTGCCGGCATGACGGCCGCGGACGAGCTGTTCCGGTTTCCCTGCGACTTCCCGATCAAGGTCATGGGCCGCGAGTCGCAGTCTTTCCGGTCGCTGACGCTCGCGATCGTCGAGCGCCACGCCGGACCGCTTGCCGCCGCCAGCATCGCGGAACGCCGCAGCAGGCGGGGACGATTCCTGGCGCTGACCTACACGATCCGCGCCGAGAACCGGGCGCAACTCGATCGCATCTATCAGGAACTGAGCGACAGCGGGATCGTGCTGGTCGCGCTCTGAAAGGGCCAGCGTCCGTCCCATTCGATGGCAAGCGCATCGCGCAGGTGCGGCGCGAGCTGCAGCGCGATTTGATATGGATCGCCGGCGACGCCCAGTGCGGCGAGCTGCGTCATCTCGAGCCCGGCCATTCCACAGGGGTTGATTCGTGCGAAGGGCCCGAGGTCCATGTCGACATTGAGCGCGAGCCCGTGATAGGAGCAGCCGCGCCGGATCCGCAGCCCGATGCTGGCGAGTTTGCGTCCTTCCACATAGACGCCGGGCGCATCGCGCCGGCCGCTGGCATCAATACCGTGCGCCGCTGCGAGACCGATGACGGCATTCTCCAGCGCCACGACCAGCGCCCGGATACTGATGCGGCAGCGGCGCAGATCGACCAGCGGGTAGACGACGAGCTGGCCCGGGCCGTGGTAGGTCACCTGCCCGCCGCGATCGATGCCGATCACGGGAATGTCGCCGGGTGCCAGCAGGTGCTCGGGCCTGCCGTTCAGCCCTTGCGTGAATACCGGCGCGTGTTCGAGGAACCAGACTTCGTCGGGCGTCCCCGCATGGCGCGCGTCCGTGAATGCCTGCATCGCGCGCCAGGTGGGCGCGTAGTCCACGCAGCCCAGCCAGCGGAAAATCGCGCTCATGGCGCCACGATGACCTCGCATTCAAGCTGGCGCGCCGCAGACAGGGAATTCGAGATCAGGCAGATCTTCTCCGCTTTTTCCATCAGCATCTTCGCGCGGGTCGGGTCGGATCCGGCGGGCACCACCAGGCGCGCGCGCGTCTCGAAGCGCGTGAACCGGGCGACTCCATCGCTGCGCTCGAGCAGGCCCTGAACGTCGGCCGACAACTCCTGCCATTCGAAGCGCGAGGCCCGCGCGATCGAGCGAAAGCTCAACAGGAAGCAGTCTGCGACCGCGGCCACCAGCAACGTCTCCGGCGACCAGTATCCACCCGGGCCGTCGAATTCCGGCGGCGGCATCGAGGAGAATTCCGGCAATCCGTCGGCCGTGAGCCGCGCGACGCTCTCGGGCTCCGCGCTGATGCGGACCTGGTAGCGATGGGGGTACGCGTGCATCCAGCGCGCCCGGGCCGTCAGCCCGGGCCACCCGCCGCCAGCCCGCAGTTGTTGCGCTCGAGTGCGCGCTCGGCGCGATAGCTCGAGCGAACCATCGGGCCGGACACGCACTCGCGGAAACCGCGGGCCAGCGCGGCTTCGCGGTAGCGTGCGAATTCCTCCGGTGCCACGAATCGCGCGACCGGCAGGTGATTTGCGGTCGGGCGAAGGTACTGGCCGAGCGTCAGCAGGTCACAACCGGCGGCTCGCAGCTCATCCATCGTCGTCAGCAGTTCGTCCGTGGTTTCGCCCAGGCCCAGCATCAGGCTCGTCTTCGTCAGCATCCCGGGACGGTGGCGCTTGGCATGCCGCAGCACGTCGAGTGTCTGGCGATAACCGGCGCGCGGATCGCGCACGGGGTGGGTCAGGCGCTCGACCGTCTCGACATTCTGGGCGAATACCTCGATGCCGGAATTGACCACTGCCTCGACCGCTGCTGGCTGGCCCTGGAAATCGGGGGTCAGCGCCTCGACCGCCGTTTGCGGGCTCTCGCCCTTGATCGCGCGGACGCAGGCGGCGAAATGCCCCGCGCCGCCGTCCGCCAGGTCATCGCGATCGACCGAGGTCAGCACGACATAGCCAAGACCCAGCAGCGCAACGGTGCGCGCGGCATTCGCCGGTTCATCCGGATCCAGCCAGCCGCGTGGATTGCCGGTATCCACCGCGCAGAAGCGGCAGGCTCGCGTGCAGACCGAGCCCATCAGCATCAGCGTCGCCGTGCCGGCATTCCAGCATTCGCCGATATTCGGGCAGTGCGCTTCCTCGCAGACCGTGCTCAGCCGATGATCGTGCACCATCCTGCGCACGGACTCGAAGCGGGCACCGGCTGGCATCGGCGCCCGCAGCCAGCGCGGCTTGGCGCCCAATACCCGCTCCCCGGGTGCCTTGGCACGCTTGACACCGTCGCGGATCGCCGTGAAGCCCTGCGCCGTGCGGTATTTCTCGCCGCTGCCTGCTAACGGGCGCTCGAGATTGACTGGAATTCCTTTGAAATCATTCACTTGCATTGGTCCAGCGACGGCTTGCCTGCCATTCTATCCGACCGGGGTGGACAGCACCGGGTGCCTCAGCCTGCCCAGCCGCAGCTGGGCGTCGAGCGCCCGCAGCCGGTCCGGCGTACCGACGTCGGACCAGGCGCCCGCATGGAGTTCGCCAGTCAATGCAGCCATTGCCAACGCGCGGTCGAGCAAGGGTCGCAATGGAAACGCGCCCGGCTTGCAACCGTCGAACAACGCTGGATCAATGATTGCGACACCGGCGTAGGTCAGGGTCGTGGGCGCCGCGATGACCTGCCTGTCCGGTTCCAGACCGAAATCGCCGCGCGGGTGATGTTCCGGGTTGGTAACCAGGACAAGGTGGGCCAGCGAGCCGGCGGGACGTCGCAGCGCGTCGAATGGCAAGTCGATCCAGATATCGCCGTTGACGACCAGGAAGGGTTGCGTGCCGAGCAGCGGCAGCGCCCGGTGCAGCCCGCCCCCGGTACCGAGCGCGACTGGCCCTTCGTCGCTGTAGGCAATCGAGAGGCCGTAGCGGCTGCCGTCGCCCAGCGTGGCCTGGATGCGTTCGCCGAACCAGGACAGGTTGATGACGACCTCCTTGACGCCGGCGCGCACAAGCGCAGCAAGGTGGTAATCGATGAGCCGGTGGCCACCGGCTACCAGCAGCGGTTTCGGCGCCTGATCGCTGAA
The DNA here is from genome assembly GCA_023265875.1 of Gammaproteobacteria bacterium. Classification (GTDB taxonomy): domain Bacteria; phylum Pseudomonadota; class Gammaproteobacteria; order Steroidobacterales; family Steroidobacteraceae; genus SCUD01. The sequence continues at coordinate 29,910 of JAHFSF010000007.1, forward strand.
CGGCCGCATTCTTTCGCCGCGCCCGGCCGCCAGGATCATGGCTTTCACGCGGGACTTCCTGCGCGTCCCGCGGCAATGGCGAAAGCCGGCACGATGCGACGGCGCAGGAATTCATTGAATTCCGAAAGTTCCGGCACCGCGCCCGTGACTTCCAGCGTGTAATCGAGCACGCGTGGCAGGTCCGCCAGGTATCCGGACTTGCCGTCGCGATACCACAGTCGCGCGAAGATGCCGAGCACCTTGAGGTGGCGCTGCAGCCCCATCCGGTCAAACCAGCCAAGGAATTCGCCACGGCTTGAACCCACGTCGAGGCCGAGCCGCGAAGCGCCAGCACGATAGCGATCCAGCCAGCCGAGCAGTTGCTGGTGGGGCCAGACGATGTAGCAATCCTTCAGCAGGGAGACCAGGTCGTAGCTGACCGGACCGCGCACCGCATCCTGGAAATCCAGGATTCCGGGGTTGCGGCCCGGACAGACCATCAGGTTCCGCGAATGGTAATCGCGATGCACGAGCACGACCGGCTGTGCAAGCGCCTGGACGCAAAGCCAGTCGAATGCGGCCTCGATCACGCGTCGCTCGCCGGAATTGGTCCGCAGGCCGAGGTGGCGCGCCACGAACCATTCAGGGAACAACTCCAATTCATGCTGCAACCGACCGCGGTCGTACGCCGGCAGCGCAATCGCCGGACCCGTGCCGGCGGCCTGCAGGCGCAGCAATGCATCGATCGCGTCCGCATAGAGCGGCTCAGGATCGGCGCCATTCGACAATGCCTCGAGGTACTGGAGGCCGCCAAGGTCGCCGATCAGCACGAAACCCTGCATCTCGTCAACGGCGATCAGCCGTGGAACATGGACACCGGTCGCGGCAAGCAGCCGCGCGACCTGAAGGTAGGAGCCGATGTCCTCATGTGGCGGCGGCGCGTCCATGGCGATCAGCGTCTCGC